>JACJYK010000002.1:605104-942708 GCA_020636135.1 Lewinellaceae bacterium | reverse complement strand
GATTTTTATGTGACTGTTTGTCAAAAAATAAAACAAAAAGGATTCAAATTAATTATAGGTTGTCAAGCAGCTTTCGTTGATTCTGTTTTTGGAGAACCAAAACTGACCAGCGATATTGAAAAACACTACTTCAATCCAGACAATAATATTTTCACGAATGATTCTCTCGAAATCACTCGATTTAAACTGGAAAAATTACAAATGATGCAGACCATCATAGACTCCTTGCAACCTGACTACCTGACATTGGAAATGGAGCCACAGACACAAGAATACAATCTATATAATCTAATTGACTATAGTGTTGACAGCACCATTTCGCTTGTCAATTATTTTATCACAAATCTAAATACTGGTGCGACATTGCTCGGTGCCGGTGCCGGAACATGGGATGACTATAACTTTTTTGAAAAAATTGCTACTCTAACAAATGTTGACTACATAGATTATCATATATATCCACCTCACTTCAATTATATAAATGATATTGCATTTCGAATTGATTCTATTGCAGACGCCAACAACAAGAAACTGGTGATTGGGGAGTCATGGTGTTATAAAGCAACAAATAGTGAGATGACCAACATCAATCAACCTGTGGCAACCAGTCAACTAATTTACTCGAGAGACGTATTCGATTATTGGGTTTCAATTGATACTCTTTTCGTTAAGGCAATGGTAAATTTATCACAACAATCCAAAATAGAGTTAGTACAATTTCATTGGCCAAATGTAATGTTTGGACAATTAACCTATGATTCCGCTACACATTACTCAATGCCGCCTGGACAAATTCTAAATCTTGGAGCACAGACTGGTTACCAAAATATGTTTCAATTTCATCTTTCGCCTATTGGTCTTTATACAAGTGAAGGAATTGACAGTATTTGTTTAACAACAGGAATTGATGAGAACACATTTACTCCAATAATTTTTATATACCCAAATCCTGCACAAAATACCATTAACATTGAAACTTCTGAGTCTATAAAAATGATTTCAATAATTGATATGACTGGCAAAATAATTTTGCGCGAAAGTAATTCCAATCAGTTACATCTCCCAGACTTACAAAATGGTTTGTACTTAATAAAAATTGAAACAGAGTATGGTTATTTAACACGAAAAATAATAATTGAAAAATAAGTGCAGCCGCTAACAATGTATATAGCAAATAGGCGAAATAGTAGTAAATTCAACGGTTGTAGCCCGCTTCAACTTCATCTCGGTTTGATAGGTTTGAAGTCCGCAATCGCCTACTTGCCATATACTCACCGTTGTAACCAATTTGACATCACCAGTAACATTTACCGACTTAAATCGTCATACATCTAATTTACCAGCCTAAATATGATGAAAAACAGATACTACTATATAGACTTCCTAAGAGTTATTGCAATTTTAATGATGTTCATATTTCATGTAAACATGATTTTTGTAGTGGAAAATGACTGGCATATTAAAGACGTTTCATCAAGCAATGTTTTAATGGAACTAAACTATTGGATGTCCGCATTTAGAATGCCTTTGTTATTTCTTGTTTCAGGTTTTGTTTCTGCCATACTTCTTGAAAAAATGAATCAAAGACATTTTTTTTATCAACGATTTAAAAGACTAATTATCCCAACTGTGATATGGACGTTTTTGTTGGTTGCACCTCAAATCTATTTTGAACGAAAATTACAAGGAATAGATTTCAATTATCTCGAATTTTATCAAACTTTTTTAGAGTTCAAGTGGTATCCAAATGGTAATTTTCATTGGTTACATCTTTGGTTTATCCCTTATTTATTCTGCTATAATATTTTATCAATACCATTATCAGTATATCTCAGTAAAAAGAATGTACGAAATAAACTTGACTTTTTTTTTAATAAAGATTACTCAATAATTCCAATTATTTTTTTAGCTATAATCCCTTATACTTTTTTAGCAACTCGATTTGAAACTACGCACGATTTGATTAACGATTGGGCAAGACATTCGTTCTTTATATTTTTTGTTTTTATTGGAGTATTAATGTATAAATTCCCAATTATTCTTGAGCAAATTGAGCGAAAAAGACGGTTCTACTTAAGAACTGCTTTTTTACTAATTCTTTTCATCAATATAATTAGGTGGAATGGTTGGGAACCATTCGATTTATGGGATAATTGGATAACAAAACCTCAAACCTACATTTTCATTGCTCTAATAAATTTAAATGCTTGGGCATGGGTGTTAACTAGTTTAGGATATGGTAAAAAATATTTAAATAAAAAAAGTAATTTATTAGCCTATTGTAATCAGGCTGTCTATCCGTTCTATATTCTTCATCAGACCATTATTGTTGTTATTGGCTTTTATGTTGTTCAAACACCAGATAATACAGCGTTTAAATATGTATTTTTACTTTTAGTTTGTTTTTCAATCTGTGTACTTATATATCATCTATTTATTCGACCGAATAATACAATGAGATTTTTATTTGGAATGAAAAAAACAAAAAAAACTGGTTACAACACGCAATATAGCAAAAAGCGGTAAAGTGCTTAATTGGAGGGGGGTAGCCCGTTTCAATTTTGTCACGGTTTAATAGTGAATCGCTCGTAATCCGCTTCATGCCATATTGCCAACGTTAGGTGCAATTTCTTATTCTCTCCTTTAGTTTTTTAACTTTGTCATTTCCTTAAAAAAAGAAAAGCCCTTTATCTGATACTTTCGGAGCGAGAGATGATGATTCTTCTCTGCTTTCTTTACGCAAAAATAGTTTAGTTACTTATGGCTTACAGTTTTCGATAGCGTTTGCTTTTGGTGGTTTCTAAAAGTTTGTACCAAACAGTTTGCACTATTTTTCCTATTGGTAAGCTAACCAACTTTTTTTACGCTCTGTTGCTCCTGTGGTATTGCTGCTATGCTCGTAGTTTTTCCCTCTTTCGGGCTGACCTTTAAGCTGCTTTTCTGCTACACTCGTACGCGTTACTTAGTTACTTTTTCCCCTTCGGATTTTGAGGCGTTGGCTTTAAAATAAAAGCACCTAACATTCAATATATTGCATTTTTTTGTTGCTAACTGTTCTGCTTTTTGCGGCTTAGGTGGTTTGCTCCATTCATTTTGTAGGTGCGTACTTGTTGGTGGCAAATTTCAACTTTGCTTGTAGGGATTTTTAAGTTTTATTTTTACTTATTTCCTTCTCTGCTAAATGGGGTTTTTACAAAATTTCATTACTTTGGTAGTCTTAAACAACTAAAAACGCAACATATTGTGGCGTTAGCGGCAACACATATTAAACCTTAAGCATTATTTGTAGTCAAATGACAAATCATTAAATCAAGACATATGAAGCAGATTATTACTTTCTTCGGAATTGTTTTCCTACTATGTTCTTCGCAAGTTAAAGCACAAGTGCCACCACAATGGGACACGGCAAAAGTTGAACTAACATTTAAACTCAATCAGATAAACAACGAAATTCTGAACCGTTGGGACAACCACCTCTATTGTACAGACTTTGCAGGAAATTTAATGCTTGCAAACAGCAATAGAGGTTACGCGTTATTTACACCTGATACTGCTTTCCCTTATCCTATACCCGTTTATCAAAATGCACTTTATGCCAAAATTGACACTATGTTAATGGCATTTGACACTTTAGGATATAAAGCTGTTGATGTGACACTCCAATATCCAATGCTAGTTGACTCCTTTACAAACTCACAATACTACCTAGATTTTTATGTGACTGTTTGTCAAAAAATAAAACAAAAAGGATTCAAATTAATTATAGGTTGTCAAGCAGCTTTCGTTGATTCTGTTTTTGGAGAACCAAAACTGACCAGCGATATTGAAAAACACTACTTCAATCCAGACAATAATATTTTCACGAATGATTCTCTCGAAATCGCCCGATTTAAACTGGAAAAATTACAAATGATGCAGACCATTATAGACTCCTTGCAACCTGACTACCTGACATTGGAAATGGAGCCACAGACACAAGAATACAATCTATATAATCTAATTGACTATAGTGTTGACAGCACCATTTCGCTTGTCAATTATTTTATCACAAATCTAAATACCGGTGCGACATTGCTCGGTGCCGGTGCCGGAACATGGGACGATTATAACTTTTTTGAAAAAATTGCTACGCTAACAAATGTTGACTACATTGATTATCACATATATCCGCCTCACTTCAATTATATAAATGATATTGCTTTTAAAATAGATTCCGTAGCAGATGCTAACAATAAAAAACTGGTGATTGGGGAGTCATGGTGTTATAAAGCAACAAATAGTGAGATGACCAACATCAATCAACCTGTGGCAACCAGTCAACTGATTTACTCGAGAGACGTATTCGATTATTGGGTTTCAATTGATACTCTTTTCGTTAAGGCAATGGTAAATTTATCACAACAATCCAAAATAGAGTTAGTACAATTTCATTGGCCAAATGTAATGTTTGGACAGTTAACATATGATTTTCTAACTCACTTTTCAATGCCGTCTGGACAAATTCTAAATCTTGGAGCGCAGACTGGTTACCAAAATATGTTTCAATTTAATCTTTCGCCTATTGGTATTTATACAAGTGAAGCAATTGACAATATTTGTTTAACAACAGGAATTGATGAGAACACATTTACTCCGAAAATTTTTATATACCCAAATCCTGCACAAAATACCATTAACATTGAAACTTCTGAATCCATAAAAGCGATTTCAATAATTGATATGACAGGGAAAATAATTTTGCGAAAAAGTAATTCCAATCAAGTACATCTGCCAGACCTACAAAATGGTTTGTACTTAATAAAAATTGAAACAGGGACTGGCTATTTAACACGTAAATTAATAATTGAAAAATAAGTGCAGCCGCTAACATTGTATAAGAGCAATAGCGGGTGAAGTACTGAAATTGAAAGTAGTGCATTTAATAAACTTTTGTGGTAGCGGACAGGGAATCGCCTTGAAATCCGCTACTGCTCTTATACTCAACGTTAGGCGTAATGCTAAAATCCTTGCTCCCAAGTACATCCTATTAAGAAAAATTTGTTTAAAAGTTTATTTGCAAACCGCAAGAATTTAGATTAATTTTGTTGCTTATAATCAACACAAGAAAGGTGATAAACAAAGGTATCATAAACGACATTTTAAAAACTCAAGACATTGACATTATTGAGAAACACCTTGTTTATTCATTCATTCAAAGCAACAATCTTGACTTTGAAAAAAGTCCAATTATAAAAGAATTACTTAATGATTTTGAACCTCATGCAGATGTTTATCTAAAACTATCTGCATTGGAAATAAGTGATTTAAAACAGTTAGAGAATTACTTAGAATTGTTAATTCCAAAAACCGACAGAAAAGTAAATGGTGCATTTTTTACACCAACATATATTGTAGATTATATAATTAGTGAAGTTGCCCCAAAAGAAGAAGATAAATGCCTAGACCCAAGCTGTGGTTGCGGAGCATTTTTAATTGGAATTGCGGAATATTATCAAAAGAATTACAGAAAGTCGATAAAAAAAACAATCAAAGAAAATATTTTCGGCTCTGACATACTTGACTACAATATAAATCGCTCGAAAACAATTTTAAGTTTATTGGGACTTCAAAATAACGAAGTAATTGAAGAATCTGATTTTAATTTATTTAACCAAGATAGTTTAAAAGCAAATTGGACAAATAAATATGAAATTGTTGTTGGAAATCCGCCATATGTAAAATACCAAGATTTGAGCGATGAAAACCGACAATATTTGGCTAATAAATGGCAAACGATTGAATATGGAACATTCAATTTATATTTTGCTTTTTTTGAGTTAGGATACAAACTATTAGCATCTAACGGGAAACTTGGTTATATAACTCCTAACAATTATTTCACCTCTTTAGCTGGGTTATCACTTCGCCAATATTTCCTAAAGACAAAGTGTTTAACTAGAATTGTTGATTTTAGGCACAAAAAAGTATTTGATGCCCAAACATACACTGCAATCACATTTGCTAGTAAAAAGGAGAATGAGTCAGTTCTGTTTGATAAAATTGGAGATAATCAAACTTGTCAAGAATTTTTAAAGACGGCAAATGGTTCTCCAAACTATTTGAAACAGCTAAATGTAAAAAAGTGGCGGTTGCTTAAAACTGCCGAACAGGACAATATTCGGATAATTGAGAATATTGGGACTCCAATTAAGAATTTATTTAATATCGCTGTTGGAATTGCTACTCTGAAAGATGAAATTTTCTTTGTTGATTCTTCAAATGAAGAAAATGGTTATTTAATTAAAAATACTGAAAAAGGTACTTTTTATATCGAGAGGGAAATTACAAAACCTGTATATAAAATTTCTCAATTCAAAAACCAAAATGATATTGAGCGAAATACGTTGAGAATAATTACACCTTATTTTACTGACTTAAAAAATGCAACTCCAATTTCCGAAGAAGAATTTCAAATCAAATATCCCAAGTGTTATGAGTATCTTCTTTCAGAAAAGGAAACGTTGGAAACAAGAGATAAAGGGAAAAGTAATTATTCACCATTTTATGTTTGGGGCAGAACACAAGGAATTACAAGATTCGGTAAAAAAATACTTAATCCAACTTTTAGCAAACATCCACGATTTCTGTTTGTGCCGGAAGAAGATGCTTATTATACCAATGGTTACGGAATTTATTTTGACAAGGATAATTCAAAATCAATGTCTTTATTTGATGATGATACACACGAAATATCAAAAGAAGAAAACATTTTGGTTGCACAAAAAATACTCAACTCAATAGTAATGGACTATTATATTAGTAAAACCAGTGTTTCTATTCAGGGTGGTTTTCCTTGCTATCAAAAAAACTTCATTGAAAAATTTACAATCCCTGATTTTTCAAAAGAAGAAATTGAATTGCTAAGAAATTTAAAAAATAGAGAAGAAATAGATGAACTTTTAATTCGGAAATATCAATTAAACTTGCCAGTACCAAATCTTGTAGAATAAATATTTAGTAAATCTGAAATAAATGTATCAAATTCTAAACCATTAAGCGTTGCAGTAGAACCATTTGGAAGCAAATTATCAGCAATTAATTCAGCCGTAGTTTTATATATCTTCACAGGTGTTTGACTGAAATCAGCTAAAATAAGACACAGCCTTTCATATTTATAGCCCTCATCAGAAGCAATATTTCTATTGTTTATTGATGAATATGTATTAATTACTGTCTCAATAGATTCAGCTGTTGTTTTACTATTTTTTTTCTTCTTGGTTTTAATAATTGGCTCATAAACTGGATTATTCTTTTTTACTTCATTCATTTTTAAGCCAGTAATTGGTAAAATAAATAGTTCACCTAAAACCATATTCGGACATCTCATATGTAAATTAAGTGTTTCTGCAAAAGCCCTCTCTGCTATCGTATCAACATTATTTCCAATACTACTCATTTGGCTTCTAATATTAACCACCAGAGAATTTTCCGTATAATTTTTACCAAATACATCAATATTTCCAGTCATCATACCAATTGTAATATTTTCGGGTGTCTCTTTGCCAATATAAGCTGATGGCACAGCCGAAATATCTTGCTTCTTAGCTTTTATAAATCCAGTAAACTTCAATTCTCCCTCAGAACTATATTGTGGTGGAAAAATTAAATCAGGTCGTACACCATTTCTAATAAGTTCGGATTTTACAACTTCGTGGAATAGCAAAATATGTTTACTTGAAGTTGTTAAACTTTGTTTACCCTTATCGCCCGCAATTTCAACAGCTCTTTTAAAAGCAAATCTAAAATTATCACATGCAACTTGAAGTATGTTTAATGGAGTCGCATTTCTAATATTTTGGTCAATCGTATCTTTGACTTGCTGAAGCTGAACTTCTTCTGCGTTTGTAAGTATTTTACTTTTAGTCATTAAAATCTATCACTATAAGATTCAAGAATTGAATCGGTAAAACTTTCCCACGATAATTCCTCTATACTGGCATCGGAATTTCTTTCTAGCAAACCATCATCATACAGCTCTTGGTTTGTACTATAAATTTTTGCAGGTGATTGTTGAAAATCTACAAGGAGCAAACAAACTCTTTCATATTTGTAATCTTCTCTTTTGTAGTCTGGTCGTCCATTTATTGCTTGGAATGACTTAATGTATTTTTCAACAGCCCCAATTCGGTCAATAAAGTCAATTTCATTATTATCCATTACCGAGGCATCATACTCTTTTACCGGAATCATATAGACTTCACCTAAAACCATTTTTGGGCATCTTACGTGCAGGTTCTGAGCTTCGGCAATAGTCCTTTCATAAAGAGTATCGAAATTTTTTGCCAAGGAACTCATTTGACTTCTAACATTGATAGAAATTGTCCTTTCCGTATAATCTTTACCGTAATAGTCAGTTGCCTCTCGTAGGATACCTTCTGTCATTATTTCTTCTTCAGGCACATGCCCTTCCGGGGAAACAGATACATCTTGATACTTTTGTTTAATAAAACCTGCTAGTTTTAATTCGGGTGTAGTTTCGCCGAGTGGTGGGTGTATTCTTGCAGGTGAAATTCCTTTTCGAATTAAATCTGCCTTTACTGCTTCGTGAATGTTATTAATCGGTCTTGATGACCTAATCATTGCCTCTTTGGCTTTTATTCCACCTTCGAGAATTGAAGTCTCAATTAATTCTTTAAAATTATCAACTGCCCGTTGAATTGTTATCAAATTTGCCATTATTAAAAAATTCCTTTAGGGTAACACCAAGTGCAGTTGATACTTTTTCAATATTTACAATGGAAATATTTCTTTGACCGTTTTCAACACTTGCAATATAACTTCTATCTAAATCAGCAGAATATGCTAAATCCTTTTGAGACATATTTTTCTGTTCTCTAAGTTCTTTAATTCTTATACCGATTTTAGATTTTACATCCATATTGCAAAGATTTATAAATGTAGACTATAAGCCAAAGACTATAAGTAACACTCACGACTATTTTTGAATAATTTGATTTATCTTAGATGATTAAAAAAAAGCACATACGCCTAACAATCTGTATATGTCATAGCCGGTTTTGTGGGTAAATGTAGGTTCTTCACCCGCATCCACTTCATCTCGGTTTGACAGGAAAGTAGCCCGCAATCGGCTACGCCACATACAGGTGACCGTTAGCATGCATACTTGCACCTTGAACTCTGGACACTGAATGAACTAAAATCAAATAAATCAATACGTAGCAGAATAGAGGTCATTAACCCATCATGAATCTATTTTATCAAATTGAAAATCAGAAATTGAAATGATTTCCTTGCAGTTAACCGTCATCCTCTTTTCCCAAATGACACTGGAATTGTGGGGCGTATTATGAACGCGCTGTTCAGGCTGCAGTGGTATGGGTGGTTCATAGCATCCACGAGACAAACATTCTAACTGAAATCAAAAGATATTACAGGATGCTCCGATCACGTCCAAAGGGTATAACAAAACACAAACATACAACCTAGCCCCATGAACCTGGCTGTGGTAGATTCCGGTGGTGGTCCTGGGCATATTGGCAATGCAATCAAAAAAATACAGTACATTGAGAAACACTATAACATGATACGACATGCTAACAACGACTAGGACGCCATCCCTCCGTTCCGCCAATAGGCATTCAATAAAGAAAGACGTTGCTTCGATCAAAACGCATTACCAATATCAAAAGATAACCGGGGCGGCCGCCTAGTCCGGTCCGTTATCTCGGATTCTAAACTCAGCGTTCAAACGATGAAATTACTTCAATTCACATTGATCTTTTCTTTAACCATTTCTTGGGCATATTCAGCTGATGTGCAGCGTATTCTTACAATGGATATCACTAGACCCGTAGAGAGCGGAACAGAAACATTTGATCAAAAAAATAGAGCAGCTGATACCATACCTCCAGATGGCACCTATCGTTACGACATTGTATTTGCTGAATGGGATGGAAAGACCATGAATGAGAAAGTAGCCGTTGATATCAAAGGAGATTCGGTTAAAGTCATCTACGAAGGAGATGGACAACTATCAGGCATCAAAAAAGGAGAAGTGCTTGATGAAGGGATATTAAAGAAACACAAATCCGGGCCATGGATCATCACGCACACCGAAAGTGATGTTGAATTAGACGAGATTGGTGGGTGTACAGGTGGACCCGCAATCATCGATCTCGAAGGAAAGAAATATTGGATGTGCTGAAATGACTCTTAAAATGGTTCGTAAGCTCCAAATCAAAAGGGTCAAAATGATACTCAAAGGACACAATAAAGTTGCGTCTAGTTCCATTATTAGTTAACTTTGAAGATGGAGAAGATTCGGAACGTTGTCTACTTCAAAACGTACTTTAAAGAGTTCTATGATAGTCAGTCCACCAAAGTTCAAGAGAAGATCGACCTTGGCCTCTACTATTTGCAATACACAAGGCAAATCCCTGGCAGATATGTTGGCAGTGCAGAAGAATCCAATCTCTTTTATTTAAGGATTAAACAAGGAAGCAACATCTATAGAATCTTCTTTTGCTATGATGAGGGGAACCTGGTGATTCTTATGAATGGTTTTACCAAGAAAACACAGAAAACCCCAAAATCAGAGCTTAACAAAGCGAAACAAGTTAAAAAGGAGTATTTCGATGGCAAACGCTAAGCATACGACAACACTAGAAGAACATTTAACCGAGAGGTACGGTGAGCTAGGAACAAGACAAAGAGACCAATTTGAAGCAAAGGCGAAAGCTTTCATCATAGGTGAAATGTTAAAAGAAGAAAGATTACAAGCACACCTCACCCAAGAAGAACTTGCAGATAAAATTGGAGCTAAAAAAAGCTATATATCCAGAATTGAAAACGGTAAAACAGATATTCAATTATCAACATTATATAAAATATTTGAATTGGGATTGGGTAAGAAAATAACCATATCAATCAATTAAAATGAACCCGAGATAACAGCGGCTATAAGCAATGTCGGCATTAGAACCTGACGAAGAGTATGACCATAGACATACATGATACTATTTAAGTAAATGATGCCATGAACCGCCACTGCTCATAGCCTTGGACGTTATCGATAATTAGATGAAACAATTAACAGTAAATAATGCACTTAAAAAGGGTCACTTCATGGTGAATTATCCTGTTTTTGCAATTATGATAATTGGATTTGGTCTAACTATTTACTTATCGACCCTAAAATTAAATGGATGGCTTGTAGGATTACTTGGAGTTTCAACTTTTGTATTTATGTGGCTTTGGTGGAGTATTCAAATAACAAGATGGAAAATTATTGCATTCGGAAACGTAAGAAATGTCCATGAGCTTAAAAGGAAGGCAATTGAACAGCAACTTATTTGGAATGTCAATAGTTGGTTCAATAAAACTGAAATATGGTCAAATGCACAAAGAAAGAAATGGTTAGAAATTGAGAATAAATTCCTGATAGATGATGAATTTGAATCAATTCAAGACGATGGTTCAGTTCCTAACAAAACAATAGTAAAGAATTCAAGAGCCTTAAAATGGATTTATGGTGCTTTGATATTAGGATGTTTAATATTAGCGTACTTTCAAATAAGAAATAGCGAAATCTTCATTAGCATACTATTGATTTGCATCTCAATATTTGGAGGAATTTTCTTATTGCCGAAGTCATTGGATAATTCAACACAAATTATACTATCAAACGAGGGTATCCAATTTAAGAATGCAAACATAGTTTCTTGGAACAAGGTTAAGAAAGCAAATGTAGTGCTTCAAGGTAGAGGTAAAAGTTCTAAATGGTATCTTGATATAGATTATCGTTCGAAAGATTCAAATGGCAATTTAGGGGAATACATAGAGCTTTCAAATTTCTATCCTAATCCAGGAAAAATTGAAAAGTTAATTAAGATTTACAGACAAAGAGAAATGGAAAGAAAAAATCGATAACAAGCGGTATGATGCCAGCCGCCCTCCAGGACGGCCGTCACATATCGCCAGACTGTTAGCTGGCATTAAAGTGAACGAAACGAACAATTAGAAACTTAAAATATAATCCTATGAGAAAAATTGTATTAACAATAATCATGGTAATTTCAACGATTACATTCTACGGACAAGATTTTGCACCAATTGGCGCAGAATGGTATTATAATGAACAGTTTGCATTTTCAGGTGATATTAACTACATAAAATTTACTTCAGAAAAAGACACTTTGATTTTTGGTGAAACTTGCAAAAAAATAACAAAAAGGCATAAAATAGAGTGTAATGATAGACCTGAAATAGAATATCTTTTCACAAGAAATGATACTGTTTTTTTCCTCGATACGATATTTAATGATTTTCAAATCTTATATGATTTTAATGCAATAGCAGCAGATTCATGGATCATTAAAATAAAAGATGAAGAACAAGATATTGATACATTAACAATAACAGTTGATTCCGTTTCTACAACTCAAATAAATGGTCAGGACTTAAAAATATTGTATGTAACTTATGACAAAGATGATGAAAATATGCCTGAGACATATACTTCTACAATAATTGAGAAAATTGGAGATGTAAAATATATGTTTAATTGGTATCCATGGTCAAATATTGCGTGCGATGGAAACTATACAAGCGGATTAAGATGTTATCAAGATTCTGAAATTGGATTGTATTCAACAGGGATTGTAGATTCTTGTGATTACGTTTATATCAGGACTAGTATTGACAACATAGAATCTTCTGACCAATTTGAATTATTTCCAAATCCAGCTCAGGATTTTGTAGAAATAAAAGCTAAAGATTATTCAAGTTATACAATAGATTTATTTGATTTGAATGGTAGAGTAGTGAAATCTTACAAAGCACTTGATTCAAATTTAAAGATTGATTTATCTCTTTTAAATAAAGGTGTTTATGTGATTCGTTTGCAAATCAACAATCAGATTATTGGATTTAAAAAGATAATAAAGGAATAACGCCAGCTAACATTTTGTATAAGTAATGGCAGGCAAAATGCTAAATATCAAGGTTTGTAGCCCGCTCAAACTGCGTAGAGGTTTGATAGGAAAGTACCACGCAATCTGCCACTACTCATACAATTTACCGTTATCTCGGATTCAAAACACAGCGTTCAAGCGATGAAATTACTTCAACTCACATTGATCTTTACTTTAACCATTTACTTGGCATATTCAGCTGATGTGCAGAATATTCCTACAGTGGATATCACTAGAACCGTAGAGGTCGGAACAGAAACATTTGATCAAATAAATAGAGCAGCTGATACCATACCTCCAGATGGCACCTATCGTTACGACATTGCATTTGCTGAATGGGATGGAAAGACCATGAATGAGAAAGTAGCCGTTGAGATCAAAGGAGATTCGGTTAAAGTCATCTACGAAGGAGATGGACAACTATCAGGCATCAAAAAAGGAGAAGTGCTTGATGAAGGGATATTAAAGAAACACAAATCCGGGCCATGGATCATCACGCACACCGAAAGTGATGTTGAATTAGACGAGATTGGTGGGTGTACAGGTGGACCCGCAATCATCGATCTCGAAGGAAAGAAATATTGGATGTGCTGAAATGACTCTTAAAATGGTTCGTAAGCTTCAAATCAAAAGGGTCAAAATGATACTCAAAGGACACAATAAAGTTGCGTCTAGTTCCATTATTAGTTAACTTTGAAGATGGAGAAGATTCGGAACGTTGTCTACTTCAAAACGTACTTTAAAGAGTTCTATGATAGTCAGTCCACCAAAGTTCAAGAGAAGATCGACCTTGGCCTCTACTATTTGCAATACACAAGGCAAATCCCTGGCAGATATGTTGGCAGTGCAGAAGAATCCAATCTCTTTTATTTAAGGATTAAACAAGGAAGCAACATCTATAGAATCTTCTTTTGCTATGATGAGGGGAACCTGGTGATTCTTATGAATGGTTTTACTAAGAAAACACAGAAAACCCCAAAATCAGAGCTTAACAAAGCGAAACAAGTTAAAAAGGAGTATTTCGATGGCAAACGCTAAGCATACGACAACACTAGAAGAACATTTAACCGAGAGGTACGGTGAGCTAGGAACAAAAGTAAGAGATGAATTTGAAGCTAAAGCGAAAGCTTTCATCATAGGTGAAATGTTAAAAGAAGAAAGATTACAAGCACACCTCACCCAAGAAGAACTTGCAGATAAAATTGGAGCTAAAAAAAGCTATATATCCAGAATTGAAAACGGTAAAACAGATATTCAATTATCAACATTATATAAAATATTTGAATTGGGATTGGGTAAGAAAATAACCATATCAATCAATTAAAATGAACCCGAGATAACAGCGGCTATAAGCAATGTCGGCATTAGAACCTGACGAAGAGTATGACCATAGACATACATGATACTATTTAAGTAAATGATGCCATGAACCGCCACTGCTCATAGCCTTGGACGTTGTGCCCCATTAAAAAAAAAGAGAACAGATCGAAGGAATGTTTGGTAAAGGAGATATATTATTGCCTTTGAGCAGAGTTGCAAAAAGGGATTGGCTAAATGGCTTGTTTCATCCTGCTGTAGTTTGGGATGATTTCTACGATGGAAACAGTGACTTTCATGGAATTATGCTGACACACACTGAACCCAATAGACAATTTAACAATGTCCCGATGGCTGCAAACCATTTTGAAAATGGACATGAAGTTGTATTTTCAAATACCCATTTTGTGAATCAGCTTTTCGTAAAGTTTCAGGGATGGGGGGCTTTTGAATTGGTGGGCAGATTGACAGCAGAAGGAATTGAGTTTATTGAAACTCATTTGAACACGAATTCCAATCCTATTGAGTTTATTCAATACAGGCAATTAGTAACCAGATAAATGAATGACAACATCCATATCAATGTAAATCATGAAGTCCTTGTTTGGGCAAGGGAATCGCTTGCCTTGAATCGTGCACAAACTTCTGAAAGTACGGGTATTTCGCCAAAGCGTTTGGTTCAATTGGAAACAGGTGAAAAGCAGCCCACTTTAGAGGAACTGAAGACCTTTTCCAAAACCTACAAACGCACCATCGCAACACTCTTATTAAACAAACCACCAAAGGAAAAACCGCTGCCACAAGACAGACGAACCATAGATTCAAAAGAGCTTGGGCACTTCAATGAAAAAACCATCATGGCAGTTCGTAAGTCAAGGGCATTGGCTCAATCGTTTGTTGAACTGCGTGAAGAAATAGGCATTCCATTTCCGAGATTCAGTTTATCCGGTTCTATTCAGGAAGACCCGCGAGAGGTTGCGAGCAAAATCCGTCAGTTACTCCATTTGAATGAAATCAGGGAAATTGAAAACATCAGGATTGCATTAGAAGCTTACATTGAACGAATCGAATCTTTAGGAGTGGCAGTATTTCAGCTAAGCCTAACGCAGGATAATGTAAGAGGCTTTGCCATTGTGGATGACATCATTCCCATCATTGGAATCAAAAGAGGAGGAGAACCACCACATTCAAAGATATTTACACTTTTCCATGAATTGGGGCACATACTATTAAACGAAGGAGCGATAAGTGACTTGTCCTTAAACCCGGTATGGGAATTAGAAAAATGGTGCAATGCATTTGCCGCTGAAGTATTGGTTCCGAAATCTGAACTTCTGCAAATGCGAATCTTGCATGAATATCAATCACGGAATCAGAAGATTTGGGCTAAGAAAGACTTGGTTGATTTAGCGAATCATTTTCATGTCGGGCCACTTGCCATTTTAAGGAGTCTTCTCGAAAATGGTTTAACAACAAAATCTTTCTACAAGGAGAAACATGAAAAATGGAACAAACCGCAGTTTGGTAGAGCTAAGAACCCTGAAGGCAGAAATTTAGCCAAAGAAGCGATTCAGGAAAAAGGAAGAACATTCATCGGCTTAGCTTTTAAAGCCTACGACCAAAACCGCATAAACTTAAAGGACTTGTCTGATTTCTTAGGCGTTAAGTTGTCCTACATTCCGAAAACAAGACAACTTCTCAACGCTTAATGATGGATTTATTCAGCGAAGGAAATACGGTTTATGTTATTGATACGAGTGGGCTAATCATGCTTGAATCAACATTTAAGAAAGATAATCCTGTTTTCGCTGCTATTTGGGAAGAAATTGAAGATTTAATAAAACAAGGATGTTTCAAGACAATTGACTTTGTAGAACAAGAAATAAACGACTATGAAGGCAAGGAGGATTTTTTAAAAAAGTGGGTTAAAAAGTGGAAAAAACATTTATTGGTTGATACGGATGCAGCAAGTTTCAACGAAGCAATACCGATTATCAATGCTGAGTATAATACAGGCTTTTTAAATGCTCGAAAGCAGGCAGAAGGAAAAGAAGAAGCTGACCCATACTTAATTGGTTATTGCAAGGTGCATAATTGTACACTGATAGCAAGTGAAAGCAAAACAAAGAACAATAAGATTCCAGCGGTTTCGAAGAGAAACGGGGTTCGCTGTATTGACATAAATGACTTTCTTATTGAAAGAGGATTAAGAATGGAAAGAAAAAAATAAAAAACGAGGCACAACATTGTATAAGAGCAATAGCGGATGAAGTGGTAAAATCAAGGTCTGTGCATTTAGTAAACTTTTGTGGTGGCGGACAATTAATCGCCTTGAAATCCGCTACTGCTCTTATACTTGACCGTCAGACTGTGCAATAACCTATAATTATATTTTTTAATGTGATACTTTTTTCGTAAATTAATACTATCACCAACGAACATATATTATGGACTTTGTCGAAGGTCAAGATCGCGAACAAATGTTCATCTCTTCGATCGAACAAATGGTCGACCCAGAAGCTTTTGTTCGTATTATCGATGCTTTTATTGATGTGCTTCCTCTAGAGCAGTTTGATTTCAAAAACCTTGAGTTAAATGAACAGGGTCGCCCACCGTTTCACCCAGGTGTACTCCTCAAACTTTATCTCTATGGCTATCAGAATGGCATCCGGTCCTGCCGTAAACTAGAACATGCCTGTAAGGTCAATCTGGAAGTCATCTGGCTTTTAAAAGGTAGACGACCTCACTATAAGACCATTGCTAATTTCCGCAAGCAGAATGCACTAGCTTTTCGTCAGGTCTTTCGCCATTTTGTTGCCATGCTCAAAGGCTGGAGACTTATTGAGGGCAAAACCATTGCGATCGACTCTTTTAAAGTCCGGGCTCAAAATAGCCTCAAAAACAACTACAATTTGGCCAAAATCCACCGGCACCTGGATTACATCGATGCCAAAATCGATGCTTACTGTGAAGAACTCGATCAAGCTGATGATGACGAAGAAAAAGAGCAGCTGCATGCCAAGATCAACGATCAGATTGACAAGTGGAATCAGTACTGCGAACTTGGAGATGAAATCATCCAATCCGGTAAAGAACAACTGTCCACTACCGATCCCGATGCTCAAGCTGTTATCCTACACCGAAATATTGTCAACGTAGGATATAACATCCAAGCAGCTAGTGATGCTAAACACAAGCTCCTCGCTGCCTTTGATACCGGTGATGTCAATGATACCCATGCCCTCGAATCCATGGTCCTCCAGGTTCAAGAAAACTTGGAAATCACTAAGTTTGATGTACTCGCTGATAAAGGATATCATACCGCCGCCCAGCTAGCAGCCTGTGAAGCCCTCAACGTTACCACTTATGTTTCACCTAAAGCCAACTCAGCCAATATCACCAATCAAGTCTTCCCGGTCGAGGACTTCAAATATCACCCTGGATCCGATACCTATCGTTGCCCCAATGGTTCCATCTTGCGATCCAATGAAATGATCTACCATCGCAAATCTAAAAAGCCCAAACATCCAGCTGCACGTTTTAAACATTACAGAACAGCTGATTGCAAGCATTGCCCCATTCGATCGCAATGCACCAATGCCAGAAATGGCAGAATCATCCAACGAATCGAATTCCAATCTTCTATTGATCGCAACAATAAGCGAGTACATCAAAAACCAGACTACTACCGCCAACGTCAACAAATCATTGAGCATCAATTCGGAACTTTCAAAAGACAATGGGATTTCACTTATGTCCTCATGAAAGGAAAGGATCAAATACTTGGTGAGATCGCACTTCTATTCTCAACCTACAATCTCAGGAGAACTGTTTCTATACTTGGATTTTCGGTATTCCTCAAGCGCCTAAAAGACGCTTTTTTGACTATATTTGATAATATACTGCTGACAGTCTTGATGGTACGCCACATTCAACTTTCATTTTTAACATACCCTCAGCTGCCACAGTTTAGGACAACACAAAAGATAAATTAGATAGGGAGTTGATGCACAGACTCCCGTTAGGTAGCATTAAAAAAAAGAAAATGGAATACTCAATAAATGAACATTTCAAGAAAAACGAACCAATTGTCAGGGAAATATATGACAGAATAATTTCAGAGTGCCAAAAATTTGGAACTGTAATTCAATCCCCTAAAAAGTCAAGTATCCATTTGGATAACAAATCGGGATTTGCAGGGGTTTACACACGAAAAAATTATATCTTATTGAAAATCCACACAAATTTTGCAATTGACAGCGAACGAATACAAAAAATTGAAATAATTTCCGCAAACAGATTTAAGCATACAATTAAATTGGAGAGTTTAAACGAAGTGGATAGCGAGTTGATTAATTGGCTAAAATCTGCCTACGATATAAAAAATACAACATGAACAACATCATCAAAGGCTTAATAGCAGGATTAATTTTGGGAATTGTCTCAATAATTCCAATGCTTTTTATGGAATTTGAAGATAAGAGAAAAGCGATAATAGCCTCTTTCGTCAACAGATTTTCAATTGGGTTCATAATTTTCAACATTGACCTGCCAATACATGGTTGGCTAAAAGGATTAATTATTGGTGGAGTATTGAGTTTCCCTGATGCTCTGATAACAAAGGCCTTTAAACCAATAATGGCATTGGGATTAATTGGTGGCCTGGTTTGTGGATTATTGACCTAAAAAAAAGAGTTAAATAGAGAAGAAAACGCTACCTAACAAAATGCAAAACGGCAATAGCCCCTATGCGGGCCTACTGCGTTTGCACCGGCCGTTATCTCGGATTCAAAACACAGCGTTCAAGCGATGAAATTACTTCAACTCACATTGATCTTTACTTTAACCATTTACTTGGCATATTCAGCTGATGTGCAGAATATTCCTACAGTGGATATCACTAGAACCGTAGAGGTCGGAACAGAAACATTTGATCAAATAAATAGAGCAGCTGATACCATACCTCCAGATGGCACCTATCGTTACGACATTGCATTTGCTGAATGGGATGGAAAGACCATGAATGAGAAAGTAGCCGTTGAGATCAAAGGAGATTCGGTTAAAGTCATCTACGAAGGAGATGGACAACTATCAGGCATCAAAAAAGGAGAAGTGCTTGATGAAGGGATATTAAAGAAACACAAATCCGGGCCATGGATCATCACGCACACCGAAAGTGATGTTGAATTAGACGAGATTGGTGGGTGTACAGGTGGACCCGCAATCATCGATCTCGAAGGAAAGAAATATTGGATGTGCTGAAATGACTCTTAAAATGGTTCGTAAGCTTCAAATCAAAAGGGTCAAAATGATACTCAAAGGACACAATAAAGTTGCGTCTAGTTCCATTATTAGTTAACTTTGAAGATGGAGAAGATTCGGAACGTTGTCTACTTCAAAACGTACTTTAAAGAGTTCTATGATAGTCAGTCCACCAAAGTTCAAGAGAAGATCGACCTTGGCCTCTACTATTTGCAATACACAAGGCAAATCCCTGGCAGATATGTTGGCAGTGCAGAAGAATCCAATCTCTTTTATTTAAGGATTAAACAAGGAAGCAACATCTATAGAATCTTCTTTTGCTATGATGAGGGGAACCTGGTGATTCTTATGAATGGTTTTACTAAGAAAACACAGAAAACCCCAAAATCAGAGCTTAACAAGGCAAAACAAATTAAAAAAGAGTTTTTCGATGGCAAACGCTAAGCAAACAACAACCCTTGAAGAACATTTAACCGAGAAGTACGGTGAGCTCGGAACAAAAGTAAGAGATGAATTTGAAGCTAAAGCGAAAGCTTTCATCATAGGTGAAATGTTAAAGGAAGAAAGATTACAAGCACACCTCACCCAAGAAGAACTTGCAGATAAAATTGGAGCTAAAAAAAGTTATATATCCAGAATTGAAAACGGTAAAACAGATATTCAATTATCAACATTATATAAAATATTTGAATTGGGATTGGGTAAGAAAATAACCATATCAATCAATTAAAATGAACCCGAGATAACAACGGCTATAAGCAATGCCGGCATTAGAACCTGACGAAGAGTATGACCATAGACATACATGATACTATTTAAGTAAATGATGCCATGAACCGCCACTGCTCATAGCCTTGGACGTTATGTCTCACCAGCCATACCCAATAGGCCTTAACACGATAAAGGTTGTTCTCATATTGAAAACTTTGTATCTTTGAAGCGTGAAACGTATCGTAGCCAAGAAAACGATTAGAGAGTTTTGGGGAAAGTACCCAGATTCAAAGGACTATCTGGAGACATGGTATGAAACGGTGAAAGGAGCTACCTGGAACAAGCCCGATGATATAAAACAGTTCTATGCAACTGTAAGCATCCTCAAGAACTCAAGGGTAGTGTTCAACATCAAAGGAAACGATTACCGACTGATAGCTAAAATCAACTACGAAAAACAATGGCTATTCATTCGATTTATTGGCACTCACAAAGACTATGATACTATTGATGCAAACAACATCTGAAAATGAAATTGATTAAAACAGATATAGAATACGAAAAAGCATTGGAAAGATTGAATGAGATCTTCGATGCCAAACCCAACACAGAAGAAGGACAAGAAGCTGAGCTACTGGCCTTACTCATTGAAAATTATGAAGAAGAGAACTATAAAATTGAAGCTCCAGATCCCATCACAGCGATTAAGATAAGATTGGAAGAAATGGAACTAAAACAGAAAGATTTAGTGGGGGTAATAGGTTCAAAAGGAATCGTTTCGGAAGTATTAAATAAGAAGAGGAAACTAACCGTGAAAATGATTCGAAATCTGACCGAAAAGCTTAAATTAACACCATCCGTACTAATCCAAGACTACCAATTGAATTGAACTTGTTAAAAAGATTCTTGGCGAGACATAACATGGCGCAATAACGACCATTCCGCCTTAAAGAGGCCGGAACACATGAAAAACATGAAACAATAAACAAACAAAGTAACACAGGACAAATGAAGCAGGCGGAACGTCGCATGCGCCCTAAACGTTCTCAGCAAGTTATCACAACAATGTTATTAAATTGTCCACAGTAGTTTCTAAGGCCTATGATTCAAAGTGAATATATTAATGAGTTGGTTAATAGACTTAATTTAGTATTGCAAAAGAAATTAATCAGTCTCTATATTATTGGTTCTACAAGTTTTGGGGACTATATTGAAAATAGAAGCGATATTGATGTTTTTGGAATAACAAATAGTTCATTGACAACATTTGAAAAAGACCAATTAGAAAAGATATTAAATGAGACAAAAAAATCATGTCTTGCAGCGGGATTAGATATTGTTTTGATGACTAAACAGAATGTTGAAGTAATTAAGAATAAACCAAGCTATGAATTTTGGTTTTCTACTGGGATGAATTGGCCTGAAGAAAGGTGGTCAGAAGGATCAAGTACTGAAATGCTAATTCTTATAGAACTATGCCGACAGAATGGCATTAAAATTTACGAAAGTGAGCAATCAATAAACTTTCAAAAAGTAGACAGTAAATTGATATTAAATGCGCTGAAGCAAATTTTACATTGGCAAATGGGATATTTATTGGATGACTTTCACGACCCGAAAGGTCAAAATTCAGTTTTGAACGCCTGTAGAATACTTCAATATATAGAAACAAATAGATTTCACTCAAAAACAAATGGTGGAAAGCAATTCTTAATTAGAGAACCAAGTAATTTAACCGTGCAAAAGGCATTAAGAATTCGGCAAAATAATAGCACTGAGAACATTACAGAAGAAGAAATTTTGAGGTTAATTAAACAAGTAGAAAGAAGAATTGATCAAGCGCTAAGTAAATAGAAACCAGCTGAGAACAATGTACACCGTGACCATACTCCCTATCGGTCGTACGGCAGGTGTACTAACCGTTAGCTGGGACTGTAACTCACAAAACAGCCACTTACATTAAAAGAGCCTCCAAATAGTCATAAAGGTACTTAAGAAGCGGATATGATGTTGCCCTTTAGTGAAACAAGCAGTATCTTTGAAAAGTGAATCCACCAAAGAAGTTTCGAAAGGTAGTTCGATACAAAGATTACTTTGATCAATTCTTTGTTAAACAGCGAATTAAGGTGAAACAAAAGATCATCTGGACATTGGAATTGATCGAAGATATTGAAGTGGTGCCTGAGAAGTACTTAAAACACCTAACGAACACGGATGGATTATACGAAGTAAAGGTGAAATTTGGAACCGACAACTTCAGAATCTTCTGCTTCTTTGATCAAGACAAATTAGTTGTGTTGATGAATGGCTTCCAAAAGAAAACACAAAAAACACCAAAAACAGAAATTGAAAAAGCTCTTAAGATAAAAGATGAATATGAAAAAGAAAGAAAGTAATCTTAAAACGTTGGAGCAACTGAAAGAGGAACATTTCGGTAAAAGAGGCACAGTAGCCAGAGAAGAACTTGAGAAAGGATATCAAGATTTCAAGTTAGGAGTACTCATTCAAGAAGCCAGGCATAAAAAGGGAATGACTCAACAAGAATTAGCTGATAAAGTTGGTACTACAAAATCCTATATATCAAAAATAGAAAACAATATTAAAGAGGCAAGATTATCAACGATCCAGAAAATAGTTGAATTAGGATTTGGCGGTGAACTAGAATTGTCAATTAAAATATGAATGGAGCCCCAGATAACACGGTGTAGCACAAGATAGCGGGCTTTAGAAACTTACGAATGAAATGACTAACTTAGAAGAATACAATGTGTTACCGACTAGAGGACCCAATAGAGCCCGCTACCTCGGCTACACTTAGACGTTATAGGGCATTTCAAAAAAATAATACACATGAAACAACTTTTAAAAATGTTGACAACTCTGAAACTTGCTAATTATGGGTATTCTATTGTATTTTTAATGTTATTTCAAAATTGCGCATTGGCACAAAGTATCGAACCGACCCAAGTCAAAACTTTATGGAAGAGGATTTCGTGTCCGTTCGATTCTAGTAAAGCCCAGCTTCCTGTAATTTGCGGCCGGCTTAAGGTGCCTGAAAATTATAATGCACCAGAAGGTCGATCCATTGAAATTGCTTTCATGGTGATTAAGGCTCATAAAAATTCGGATCCTGAAAATCCAGTTCTTTTCCTAAGCGGTGGTCCTGGAATGCCTAGCCTATACTTTGCTGAAACTCTGGTAACGAGTCCTCTTATACACGATGTAGTGGTTGACAGAGATTGGGTATTTTTTGACCAAAGAGGAACTGGTCGATCTATACCTCAGCTATATTGCCCTGATGACCAGGACAATCCTTTTGATTTAGAAAAGTGCAGAGACAATCTTATTGAACAGGGAATTGACCTTTCGCAATATAACAGTGCAAATAGTGCCAATGATATGGAAGAACTCAGAAAAGCACTTTGTATGAATCAGTGGAATCTTTGGGGGATTTCCTATGGAAGCAGACTTGCATTTACAATGGCTCGTTATTATCCTTCAAGCGTTCGTGCAATAATTCATGATGGCCCTGCTTTACCTGAAGGTCAGGAACTTATCGATGATGCTATTGGTCTTGATGTCGCGTTAAATAAGCTATTTACTAAATGTGCAGTAGACTCAGCCTGCTCTTCTAAATTTCCACAATTACGTAGCCGTTTTACTGAAACATTAGTTCGACTCAGGGAGCAGCCCTTATTAGTCGGTGAACAATCATACAATGACTCTAAATTGATATACTTTATTCGTAACTGGTTATATCCAAGAGGTTATTCGACTTACGAACAACGAATACAGAACCTCCTGATTCTCATGGATGCAGCAGCTCGTGGCGATGGCCAACTCATGTTCGAGACCCAGCAAAAAATGAGAAAAGAAGAAGGGCTCGATAAGGTTCGACCGCTTGAACCGATTTATGCCCAACAGAGTTTAGGACAAAACTTATCCGTATACTGTAATGAGAGCAAGCCATTCGAGTCAAAATGTGAATATGACAAAGCCATAGCAAATTCTGAAATTGTGCGTTCTTTTCTTCCTGAGTTCGGAGGCTCTTCAGTATGTGATCTGTGGCCCTCTGGTCAAGCTGAGCAGATTGCAAACTCACACGTTTATTATGATGGCCCACAGTTAGTTTTTACTGGTGAGTTGGATGCTTCCTCGTCATGTATCGTCGGCTATAAAATAGAAATGCTTTATGCTAATGCAATAAATGTCGTTTTCAAAAATGGTATACACGGACAGTTTCCAGTAGAATTACCCAATTCGGAAGACCTTGAATACTGGAAATGTGCTTTACAACTTGGACACCAATTCTTTGCTGATCCAACACAAAAGTTAAATACAGATTGTGCTAAAACACGACAGTTGCATTTAGTACGATGATGCAACTTCGAACACTCTTTGTGAATACTTGAGAAAAAACACCCTATAACAATGTATATACAAAATATGCGAGAAAGTAGTAAATTCAACGGTTGTAGCCCGCTTCAAAATTGTCACGGTTTGATAGGTATGAAGCCCGCAATCGCCTACTTTGCATATACTCACCGTTATACTGTATAAAAAGAAAATGAAGGAGGAAATTCTCAAGAAATATTTTGATGGTAAAATCTCTGCAGAGGTTTTAAATGAAGATGTTAACGGAAGTAGGATGAGAACTGGATACGATACATCCGAAGTTGATATTGAAATAATGGATGATACAGGAGAGTACACCGTCACCATGAACCATCTCTTAAATTTATGCAATGATGCTATCGAAGGAGACATTTCCAGTGAAAATATAAATACAATAGCATTTGCATTAATTGGATCAGATTATTTTTCATGGAATGAATTTGGGGACATTGGGGAACGTGTATCAAATGTGATATTGGAGTGGGACAATCCCGGAATTGGTTTCCCTATAACTAGGGAGAATTTGATTTTGTGGAAAGAGTATTTGGAATCTGGTGTACATAAACTAAAAGGATGATATCAATATTGACATTCAAGGGAATACCTGAACAGATAGAAATTGTAGCAGATGAACAAGGAATAGATGAATTGATAGACTACCTAATGTTCGTTAAACGGTCAAGAGATCATATGCATCTAATAATTGATAGTGAAATTGATCCTTTCCCAATTTCAAGTACGATGAAGGAAGTTACAACATATGCAAAGTCAGTAAGAATTGAGTTCAGTGAAACAAGTCAATGGGAAGTATAAACGCAGTATAACAAGCGGTCATGACGTCACCTGGGCTATCGCCCCAGCCGCCGCATTCCGCCATCACGTTATGTCTCACCAGCCATACCCAATAGGCCTTAACACGATAAAGGTTGTTCTCATATTGAAAACTTTGTATCTTTGAAGCGTGAAACGTATCGTAGCCAAGAAAACGATTAGAGAGTTTTGGGGAAAGTACCCAGATTCAAAGGACTATCTGGAGACATGGTATGAAACGGTGAAAGGAGCTACCTGGAACAAGCCCGATGATATAAAACAGTTCTATGCAACTGTAAGCATCCTCAAGAACTCAAGGGTAGTGTTCAACATCAAAGGAAACGATTACCGACTGATAGCTAAAATCAACTACGAAAAACAATGGCTATTCATTCGATTTATTGGCACTCACAAAGACTATGATACTATTGATGCAAACAACATCTGAAAATGAAATTGATTAAAACAGATATAGAATACGAAAAAGCATTGGAAAGATTGAATGAGATCTTCGATGCCAAACCCAACACAGAAGAAGGACAAGAAGCTGAGCTACTGGCCTTACTCATTGAAAATTATGAAGAAGAGAACTATAAAATTGAAGCTCCAGATCCCATCACAGCGATTAAGATAAGATTGGAAGAAATGGAACTAAAACAGAAAGATTTAGTGGGGGTAATAGGTTCAAAAGGAATCGTTTCGGAAGTATTAAATAAGAAGAGGAAACTAACCGTGAAAATGATTCGAAATCTGACCGAAAAGCTTAAATTAACACCATCCGTACTAATCCAAGACTACCAATTGAATTGAACTTGTTAAAAGATTCTTGGCGAGACATAACATGGCGCGATAACGACCATCCCGCCTGAAATAGATACGCGCAAGGAAGAACATGATACCATTAACAAACATTGTAACTTGGAAGAAGCAATAGAGGGGCGGGACGGCGCATGCGCCCAAAACGTTAGCGGGCATATAGTAAAGAATCAAAATCATGAATAAAGAAGAACTATTCAATAAATATTCAAACAACCTTAAGGATATATTATCATTCTTCCCAAACATCAAATTTAAAAAAGATGATATATATGTATGCCCACTCTGCAAAAGATCATTTGAAAGATCAAGCTTGAAACATAATTCAAAAACACCACTGACACTGGAGCATATACTCCCAAGCAGTGTTGGTGGCAAAGAAACGGTATTAACCTGTAAACAATGCAATAATAGCCATGGAAGCATATTTGATAGTCAGTTAAAAAAAATGTTGGAGACGAAGAAATTCGGGGATAAAACACCTGGCGCTTCAAAAAACGCCTCATTCATGATAAACAATAGTATTCCCACAAATGGCAGAATTTTCTTCAATAGAGATGGTAAGGCAAATTTCTTATTTAACCCGGAGCGAACAAACCCTAAATTTCATAATGCCATCGAGAACATTTTTAAGAGCGAACAATTAAAATTTGATGTAAACTTTACAATACAAACATTTGATAAAAATAAATTTGATTTGGCACTATTAAGAACAGCCTATTTAAAAGCCTTTAAAGAACTGGGGTATGCATTTATATATAGTGTAAATTCTGACAAGCTTAGAAACTTAATAATGAATTACAATAATGAAGAGAGCAAATTTGAAGGAGTATACACAAATAGCATTTTCCCAAATACCTTAGATCTTTATTATTTCAAAAAACCACCAAATTTAAAAGGATATCTTGTAACAATTAGTATTAAATCAGGGAACCTGACTGAGGTTTATGGAGTAGTACTGCCAGGTGCTGATGAAATAGGAGCTGAAATATACAGTGAACTATCACGGATGAAGGATAATAAATACAAAAGCAAGCTGACCGAGATACAGATGACAAGAATAAGATGGGAAGACGTTATGAAGGATAAAGATGACAGCTTATTGGCCCTTACACTATGGGGAAGTAATATTACGGCCACTAACATGGCACGATAACGACCATCCCGCCTTAAAGATACCAGGACAAAGAAAGAACATGAATCAATCAACAATCATCGTAACTAGGAAGAATCATTAAGAAGGCGGGACGTCGCATGCGCCCTAAACGTTGTGCTTCATTACGACCAACCATTAACCAATGATAAAATTCTTTAGAAATATCCGTAAATCGCTTTTGGCTGAAGGCAAAACCACCAACTACCTAAAATACGCCATTGGTGAGATTGTATTGGTTGTTATTGGAATATTAATTGCTCTTCAAATAAACAACTGGAATGAATCAAAAAAAGAAGGAAAATTAAAGGAAAAATACTATCAACAACTTTTATCTGATTTTGAAAATGACAACAACTATGCTAAAGAAAGAATATTATCATTAACAGTAGAAATAAATAAAATACAAGACTATAACAACATCTATGCAAAACCCAATTTGAGCATAACTGAAATTTTTGCTAGCATTCTAAAAAATAATTTTAATACTATAAATCTAGAATATAAAACAAGTACCATTGAAACGCTCATAAACACAGGGGATATCAAATTATTTAATCCCAACCTTCGTAGTTTATTGACTCAATACAACAAAAGTAAAGTTCAGAGCGTAAGGACATTTACAGCCAACATGGACAATCTGAATGATTTATTGAAAGAAGCGGCATTAAGAGGTGGATCAGTTTTACAACAGCAAAGTAAGTTTCTCAATCAACCCCAATTGAGACAAATGATAAACATTGAAAATAAAAATGCAGACATCTATATAGGTATTGAAACGTATCTTATATGGAAAGCTAATATTTACAATTCATCAAGGATTAGTCTTGATCAAAACATAAAAGAAGCCGAAGGAATTACTGAAATCATAAATACCGAATTAGAAAAATAACGAAAGCACAACAATGGCTATAATTAATTGCTTGTTCTCGCCTGCTTCCGAAAATCCTCGCGGATTTTCAGTTAGGTGTAATTGCAGGATTAAGTGCTTACCCACGCAACTACTTATAGCCCAACCGTTATCTCGGATTCAAAACACAGCGTTCAAGCGATGAAATTACTTCAACTCACATTGATCTTTACTTTAACCATTTACTTGGCATATTCAGCTGATGTGCAGAATATTCCTACAGTGGATATCACTAGAACCGTAGAGGTCGGAACAGAAACATTTGATCAAATAAATAGAGCAGCTGATACCATACCTCCAGATGGCACCTATCGTTACGACATTGCATTTGCTGAATGGGATGGAAAGACCATGAATGAGAAAGTAGCCGTTGAGATCAAAGGAGATTCGGTTAAAGTCATCTACGAAGGAGATGGACAACTATCAGGCATCAAAAAAGGAGAAGTGCTTGATGAAGGGATATTAAAGAAACACAAATCCGGGCCATGGATCATCACGCACACCGAAAGTGATGTTGAATTAGACGAGATTGGTGGGTGTACAGGTGGACCCGCAATCATCGATCTCGAAGGAAAGAAATATTGGATGTGCTGAAATGACTCTTAAAATGGTTCGTAAGCTTCAAATCAAAAGGGTCAAAATGATACTCAAAGGACACAATAAAGTTGCGTCTAGTTCCATTATTAGTTAACTTTGAAGATGGAGAAGATTCGGAACGTTGTCTACTTCAAAACGTACTTTAAAGAGTTCTATGATAGTCAGTCCACCAAAGTTCAAGAGAAGATCGACCTTGGCCTCTACTATTTGCAATACACAAGGCAAATCCCTGGCAGATATGTTGGCAGTGCAGAAGAATCCAATCTCTTTTATTTAAGGATTAAACAAGGAAGCAACATCTATAGAATCTTCTTTTGCTATGATGAGGGGAACCTGGTGATTCTTATGAATGGTTTTACTAAGAAAACACAGAAAACCCCAAAATCAGAGCTTAACAAAGCGAAACAAGTTAAAAAGGAGTATTTCGATGGCAAACGCTAAGCATACGACAACACTAGAAGAACATTTAACCGAGAGGTACGGTGAGCTAGGAACAAAAGTAAGAGATGAATTTGAAGCTAAAGCGAAAGCTTTCATCATAGGTGAAATGTTAAAAGAAGAAAGATTACAAGCACACCTCACCCAAGAAGAACTTGCAGATAAAATTGGAGCTAAAAAAAGCTATATATCCAGAATTGAAAACGGTAAAACAGATATTCAATTATCAACATTATATAAAATATTTGAATTGGGATTGGGTAAGAAAATAACCATATCAATCAATTAAAATGAACCCGAGATAACAGCGGCTATAAGCAATGTCGGCATTAGAACCTGACGAAGAGTATGACCATAGACATACATGATACTATTTAAGTAAATGATGCCATGAACCGCCACTGCTCATAGCCTTGGACGTTATCTCTCATCACCCCTAGTGATACACGTGTTGCATTAGCCAAATTCAATACGTATATTTGAAGAAAGCTATTAGCAATGAACACCAAGCTAACATTAACAATAGAGAAGGAGATCATCGAGGAGGCGAAAGAATACGCCAAAGTAAAGGGTCAGAGCCTATCTGACTTAGTTGAAAACTACTTCAAACTCATCACAAAAGAGAGTCGAGAAATAAAGCCAAAACAATTGTCCCCCAGAATACAGCGATTGAGAGGCATATTAAAGGTTGATAAAGATTTTGATTACAAAAAGGATTTAGAAGAAGAACTGACAAAGAAATATGAAGTCTAAAGTTTTTATTGACTCAGATGTCATCATTGACTTCTTTACAGACAGAGAACCATTCGCAAATCCAGCAAGTAGGGTATTTGAATTGAATGAGTTAGGCATAATCAAACTTTATGTTTCTGCAGTAAGTGTTAATAACATATACTATATAATCAGAAAGTATTTAGGGCACAATATGGCACTTCAAATTATAGAAGACCTTATCGAAATAGCAGAAATAGTGGGTACAACCAAAAAAGAAATAATACAAGCATTAAAAAATGATTTTAAGGATTTTGAAGATTCTATCCAATATTCATCTGCATTAACAATAGATGGAATAGATGCTATCATAACGAGAAATACTAAAGATTATGAAAAATCCAAAATTGCTGTATTTACATCTGAAAATTATTTGAAAACAATCAATGACGAGAGATAACAAGGCGCGACAACGACCATCCCGCCTTAAAGAGGCCACAACGCATTAAAACCTTGAAACCAACAACAAACATCGTAACTTAGAAGAAATGAATCAGGCGGGACGGCGAATGCGCCCTAGACGTTGTACCTCATTGCAAATTGAAACTTATTACTTATCTTAGGCGTTATTAGTAACGATTAAGATGATTAGTTCATTTGGAGATCATGAAACGCTAAAGATCTGGGAAGGGATAAGATCGTTACATCTACCCAATCAGATTCAAAATGTGGCCAGAAGAAAGTTAAGAATGATCAACAACGCAGCGAACATAAACGATCTGAGAGTTCCACCCGCAAACAGATTGGAGAAACTCACTGGGAATCTTCAAGGATTCCACAGCATCAGGATTAACAACCAATGGCGAGTCATCTTCAAGTGGAGATCATCTAACGCTTACGAAGTAAAAATAGTTGATTATCATGACTAGACTTAAGAATATTCACCCAGGTGAGGTACTGCTCGAGGAATTCCTAAAACCGATGGGAATTAGTGCCTATAAACTTTCAAAAGATATTGGCATACCTCAAACTAGAACAAGTATGATTTTAAGAGGAAATCGAAGGATCACAGCTGATACTGCCTTAAGACTTTCTAAATATTTCGGAACATCAGCCAAATTTTGGTTGGGCCTCCAAAATGATTTCGATCTTGAAGAAGAACATATCAAGTTGGAAAGGGAATTGGAAAAAATAAATGTATTAAATTAAATTAAAACGAGGTACAACAGCGTGTAACATGAAATAGCGGGCTTTAGATGGCCTTTGGATAAATCTGACCAACTTAGAAAAACATTACGTGTTACCGACTAACGGCTTCAAGCCCACTACTTCGGCTACACTTGAACGTTATGCACAATGCTGCTAGACAGTGACTGTGTTTCGAACATTGGCACTTTTGCTTGCCGCGCATTCCGCGCGACACCAAAGCAAGCACCTTTCCCGAAAAGGATACACCAATCTGCCCGACGAAAAATGTGACAATGAACCAGGGTTTAACAATCAGGTGTACCATTACATGTGGGGCACCACGGAATTTAATGTTACCGGAACTCTGAAAGACTTTGACAGATCTGAAGACCTCAATCAAATATCAGAACCTATACTTTTTGTAACCGGTGAGTATGATGAAGCCAGGCCTGAAACAATGTATGAGTTCCAAAAGCTATCAAATAATGCTCGTGTAGAAATTATTGAAGGTGCAGCTCATATGACCATGATAGACCAGCCACAACAATTAGCCAAGGTGATTTCGGAGTTTTTGAATAAAGTTGAGAATTAATCGTAAGCGCCAGCAGATAAATTCACTGCTCTGCGGACAGATTATTTCCAGGAGATGAATTAAGTCTGATATGACATTTGACATCGGAGTTTATAAAATAAGGGTTAAGATGTCCAGTCACCAACAATAGCTATTTGCCCTGGCCGGGTTACGTGTTTACCCATTGATTGGTTTTCAAAATGCGTTTGTTCACGTTTGCGTGACAAGGGGGTGAAAGAAGGAGACCTTCAAAAATAATTTAGACACACCTGCTCCACTGTAATTTAAAATAGCCGATCTTTATTTACAAACCTCGTATCATGAAGGACCGATTCATTTTAATCTACGTCGCAATAATGCTGCTGCTGCCGTTTACATCATCTGCCCAACTATCCCTGGGATTGAAGGGTGGTGTAAACATTACCAGTGTTACCACCGATGATGGCTACAAAACCGGTGGCGTTAAAAATACCTTTGGCGGCCACGCCGCTGTTATGCTGGAAATCGAAGGCCGAAACCATTGGGCGTTGCAACCCGAGATCAACTGGTTGCAAAAGGGTTACCTGTTTGACAATGGCACGATTATGACACGCTGGATATTCAATGAACTGGATTTGCATTTACTGGCTAAATATAAATTCAACCTGGGAACTGTAAAAAGCTATTTGAATGCCGGCCCAACAATTGGAAAGGTCATAAATGGTTTTAAGAAACCTTCGAACGGCGATAAGATTACTTTAGATATTGATAAGGACCAGATCAATGCCTGGGATTATGGGATTGCTGCAGGTACCGGATTTGGTTTAAGTGTGGGTAAAGGGATTTTGTTTGTGGACGGTCGCTATATGCTTAGTCTTAATGACATTTTTACCGAGGCTGCCAATAAAGGGAAATTTCATAAAGTAGGATTTGATTATACGCTGGGTTATTTTTTCCCCTTGAATTAGTCAGAGCAAGCCTGGGAAAAAATGGAATGAGTGGTTCAATTTGACGGCAACATATTACATTATTTTTTATTTGGCCGGGACTAGGCTGTTCCTAAAATTATATCCATTACTAAAATGCATTTCGACCCAAATAATAAGGTAGTTAAACTCTGTGCTCAGGGTATGGACATGGAAGGAAAAGGCAACCATGAAGAAGCAAGCAGGCTTTTCCTCCAGGCATGGAACGAAGCATCCAACGACTTTGAAAAATTTATTGCTGCACATTATGTCGCCCGGCATCAGGAAAACGTAAATGACAAATTGAAATGGGACGAGACAGCTTTACAGTTGGCTCTAAGAATGGATAACGATACGGTTGAAGGGACTTTTCCTTCATTATATTTAAACATTGCTAAATGTTATGAAGACCTGAACGACTTTGAGAACGCGATAAAGAACTATGACCTGGCACAATCATTTATATCCTGCTTGCCGGATAATGGATTTGGAAATATGGTGAAAGGTGGTATAAAGAATGGCATAGAAAGAATAAATAAATATTTTGCAACAGGACTACATCAAAACCAGGAGAATAAATAATGACCTCCGGATGTTCGGTCTTCTGTGTTTCATACTTTAACTAAGCGTTGAAACCAACAACAATTTTCCCTGGGGTGTTTGCAACAGCCTGCAATCCCTACCGGTATTTACACCCGATCTTCATACGGTAACGGTCGTAAAGCTAATTTAGCCGGGTCACCTTTTTGAGATCCCACTATTAACCTGTAATAAGAAATGGACAAAACCTGTGTTCTTATATGGTTGGAAAGTTTAACTTTAAACTGGAACAAGATCATCAAAGTACGGGGCACAACAGCGGCTATAACTGATACCGGATATGGATCCGGATTCAACAGAGGAAAATATACACAGCTGATACTTTCAAGACAGTTTACCGCCGCTGCTCAAAGCATTTACCATTGCGTGCCGTCCAAATAAAACAAAATGTATATTCGTACCATACTCGTTCTAAGTATATTAAGTGGATTTTCCTTGAAAGGCCAGGTGAATCTCGACTCACTCTACTCTATTTGGCAAGACCAATCCCAATCGGATTCTTTGCGTGTAAAAGCTTATTCCGACTATATCTGGGACGGTTATCTTTATTCGCAACCGGATTCGGCATTTGCGCTGGCCGAAGAATTGGTAGCGTTCGGGCTCAAAAAACATTACGCCAGAGCACAATTTGCAGGATATACGCTTCAGGGCGTATCATGGGTTAACCGAAGTGATTATCAGAAAACACTTGACTATTACATTCGGGCCTTGAATGTCGCCAAACGAATGGGCCATCCTAATGTCCTTGCTATTGCTCATAACAACGTTGGCAGTATTTATCACAACCAGGGGGATTATACCCAGGCTCTGGACCATTATATTAAAAGCCTGGAGTACAATGATCCGAAGCGGACAGGTCCCACCCTGAATAATATCGGGACCATCTATATGAACCAGAGGAATTACTCAAAAGCCCTGGAATATTGCATCAGAAGTCTGGAACTCAACCGCCAAAAAGGTGATCAGGGGGCCGTGGCGGCCACGCTAACCAAAATGGGAGCCATTTACCGGGAACTGGAAGATTACTCCAACTCCCTGGACTATTACGCCCAAAGTCTTGAGATCTTCAAACAGCTTGATCATAAAACAGGAATTGCGGACACTTACAACAGTCTTGGATTATTGTACCAGAGGCAGGGCGAATATACCAAAGCACTGGACTACCACGAAAAAGGCCTAACCTTTTACGAACAACTTGGGGATAAGAATGGAATAGCTCTCTCCGCAAATAATATCGGGGAGATCTATTTAAAGCAAAAAGACTACAACAAAGCGCTTGCGTATTGCCAGCGCGGTTATGACATATCCGCCAGCTTTCACTCTTTGGTAAGGAAGCGGGCGAGTTGTTCCTGTTTATACGATACGCACAAAGCCCTGGGCAATGGCGACAAAGCACTTCTTTATCTTGAGCAATTGAATGCGGTGGAGGACAGCCTGAATACCCAGGAAACAGCCAAGAAACTTCAGCAAATGGAGTTTCAGGCCGAAGCTCGCACCATACAGGAAGCCCACGAAAAAGAAGTGCGTCAGAAAGAGAAGACAAAAAATATAAGCATCATAATCGGCGGATTTTTCTTGCTTTTAGCAGGCGCATTTTACATCCGATGGCGATATGTACGAAAATCAAAGGCATCCATACAAATCGAAAAAGAACGTTCAGAAAACCTGCTACTGAACATTCTCCCCGAAGAAATAGCCCGCGAACTCAAGGAAAAAGGCAAAGCGGATGCACGGGATTTCGAAATGGTCAGTATTCTCTTCACGGATTTTAAAGATTTTACAGAACAGGGCTCCAGGCTCAGTGCAGCCGAACTGGTGAATGAAATCAACTATTGTTTTGAGGCTTTCGATGCGATCGTTGAAAAATACGGAATTGAAAAAATCAAAACCATTGGCGATGCCTACATGGCGGCTGGTGGACTCCCGGTTCCTTCCGACGATTCCGTTAAAAAAACGGTTTTGGCTGCACTGGAAATGCAGGAATTCATCAGCAAACGCAAATCCGAAACAGATGCCGGGAGTAACCATGCATTTGACATGCGGGCAGGCATACACACCGGTCCGGTGGTGGCCGGCATCGTAGGTGTCAAGAAGTTTCAATACGACATCTGGGGAGATACCGTTAATACAGCCAGCCGGGTAGAATCCTCAGGACAAGCCGGTCTGGTGAACATCAGTCAAACGACCTTTGAATTACTGAAAGACGACCCGGATTTCACCTTTCAAAGCCGTGGTAAAATTGAAACCAAAGGGAAAGGTGAAATGGAAATGTATTTTGTTTCAAAAGCCCGTGTCTAAAGATTAATAAATGCGGCCAGCACAATTATCTTGCTGGATAGCCACCATAAAACCTAAGAATATCCGGCCATCAATTGATCATCCAATTAGAAACGACCACCATTGAGGGAGAACCAATCATCCGCACACTAACCTGGCAGCGGGATTCAAAATAAGAGCCACCAATTCACCCCTGCCCTGCCCACACCGGAGCTAATACAACCGGTAGCTATGAATCAATAGAGGATAGTAAAGTACCTTGGCCCGGCAGGGAGCATTGAACTAACCGTTCTCCCGGGATAAGCGAATGGTAAGTACTGGCACCCCTGCCCTACTCCCCAGAAAATTTGAGAAATTTCTGACCAAACATTTGAGCAACCACATAATTGCACATATATTTGCAACTACTTGGTAGCAATTAATTAGCATATGGAAACCAGGCGAGATGTTTTTCAGGCCATAGCCGACCCGACCAGAAGAGCGATAATACTATTGGTTGCGGCACAGTCCATGACGCCTAATGCCATTGCAGAAGAATTTCAAACAAGCCGGCAGGCGGTATCAAAGCATATCCAAATCCTCACAGAATGTCATTTGTTAAGGCAGGAACAGAAGGGAAGAGAGATTTATTATCACATCAATCCCGGCAAAATGGAAGAGATAGACCTATGGCTGGAAGAATTCAAAAGAATTTGGGAAACCAAGTTCAACCAGTTGGATAATTTATTGACCACCATCACAAAACAAACCAAATGAGCAACCTGAAATTTGACTTCAGCGTAGATAAGTCAGCGAAAACGGTCTACATCACCAGGGAATTTGATGCAGGACTGGATTTGGTTTGGGATGCTTTTACCCGGGCTGAAATGCTTGACCAGTGGGTAGCACCAGCCCCATTCAAAGCCAGAACCAAATACATGAATTTTATCGTTGGCGGGAAAAGATTTTATGCGATGGTAAGTCCCGAAGGACAAGAGGGTTGGATCATTCAGGAATACAGATCCATTACACCAAAGACCAATTTCAAATTATACAATGCCTTCGCCGATAAAGATGAAAACCCCGCCCCTACCGGCTCTGAATGGGATTATACATTCAGTGAAACAGATGGTATAACAACCGTACAGATCACCATTTACAATGAATCACTTGAGCGATTGGAGAAGATGATTGAAATGGGCTTCGCTGAAGGCTATAAAGCATCCATTGGCAATTTGGAAAATCTATTGGCGCAGAAAAGAAAAATCCAATAACATCCGAGGTCAAATCCATAATCCTGACTCCTAATAAATCCTCACATGAAAAGAGTAGTTGAACTATCCAATACGATCAAATCGGCCGTGAAGATTGCCGTACTTTTAACTGCAGTAATACCATTAATCGGGCAACAAATCACGCCTGCCAGCAGCGGATACGCTCCTGTACAAGGCACTCAGATTTATTACGAAGTGTATGGAGAAGGCTTCCCAATCCTATTATTGCACGGAGCATTTTACACCATAGAATTAAACTGGGCGGAATTAATACCTGAACTTTCAAAATCCAGGAAAGTCATTGCCATTGAATTTCAGGGACACGGCCACTCACCCTATTCTGACCGGAAAATGGACATCGAAACAATGGCAAAGGATGTGGAGGAGGTTATGGATTACCTGAAAATTGACAGCGCAGATGTCACCGGGTATAGTATGGGTGGCTCAGTTGCTTATCAGTTTGCGGTGCAAAGTCCTGAGCGGCTCAGAAGACTGGTCATCATTTCATCGACTTACAAAACCGCGGGTTGGCTGCCCATAGTAAACGGAGCATTTGAAGATTTTAAGCCCGAATTTTTTGATAACACACCATTGCAAACCGCGTACGATGCCGTGGCGCCTGATAAATCCATGTGGAGGAAGTTTATCGAGAAAATGATCGTTTTTGCCGAAGCACCATTCAATATCGGGGATTCCAATATTGCTGCAATCACTTCACCCGTATTGATCATATGCGGTGATAATGATGGGCTTGATAAAGTAGAACTGATGAAAACTTATCAATTGCTCGGTGGTGGGAAAACGGCAGATATAGAACCTATGCCAAAATCACAGCTTGCCATTATTCCTTCACAGGGACACGTCGGGGTGATGATGCAAACGAAAACAATTGCAACATACATGAATAATTTCTTAGAGTAACGTCCCCCTCTCTGTTCCTGACAACCATCAGCAAAGGTGGTCTTTTAACCCTCAGATTAATGCAACAAAGGACAAAAACCCGACAAACCAGATATTTCTTAGAGAGATCCGGCTCACATCATTACTTTTAACGTACGGGTACATGTATAACCAACCCTTAACCAACTATGAAGTTGTTTAGACAAATAAGGGAAAATCTTCTTGCTGAAGGAAGAAGGGCAAAATATCTGAAGTACGCATTTGGAGAAATCCTTCTGGTGGTCATTGGAATTTTAATTGCTTTACAGGTCAACAACTGGAACAATGCACGGACGGATAGAAAAAGGGAAATCAAATATTTAAGTAATATCATACTAGACTTAAAAAAAGACATAGCAAGTTTGGACTACCTGATTGCGTTCAGAAATGGAAGGTTAATAAGCGACCAGGAGCTTATACAGCAAATCAACGAGCCGCCAATTAAAGAATTAACTGCTGTCACGAAGAATGTTGTTAATTCATTAATGGAAGAAAGATTTTCTCCGAACAATAGTACCTTTAATGAATTGGAGAGTTCCGGGAATCTTAGCCTGATATCAAATGATTCCATCAAAGTGTACCTTCTGGAGTTGAATGAAATTTATAAAATGAACGAATTTGGCATTGCTCATGAAGAATTTGATTACCGCGAGTATATTTCAAGACCACTTGCCAGTTACATAAAACTGGATAAAATGTATCCCATTTTTACCGGTGAAAAAACTGCGGAAGAACAAAATATCACCGCTAAGGATTTTAATGGTCTTTTTAAAAGTCAGGAATATCAAAATGGACTCGTGATTTTAGCTTCAATGCATAATGCCTTTATTTCAGCTTATGAAAGCATAAAATCCAAATCCAACCGCGTAATTGAAATGATTGAAAAGGATATTGAAACGTAACGGGAAACGATTAAAGGGGATATGTATAGTTCAGGCAAAACCTGTCACTCCATATAGACAAACTGATACCAACCAAATAAAAATCATACCGCATGTCTAAATACATGATTGCAGCATTATTGATACTTACAGGTATTAATCAGATCAGATCACAGGATCCGGAACAAATTGTTATCGGCACAAAACATATGATCAGGTCTCATATCCTGAATGAAGACAGGGAATATTGGGTCAGCCTTCCGGATTCATATTCTAACAAGACATCAGCCTATAAAAGCTATCCGGTGCTTATCGTACTGGATGGAAATCTGCATTTCAAGGCTATCACCGGAATGGTAAATTACATGAGTTCTGATGTTTACAGGAACTGGAAAATCCCGGAGATGATTGTGGTTGCCATTCAAAATGTCGATCGGAGAAGAGACTTCACTCCGGACAAAATCATCACCGTTAGAGCAAATAATTCCGGCGGAGGAGATCGTTTTCTGAGTTTTCTGGAAGAGGAACTCTTACCAGAGTTGGATAAGGAATTCAGAACTACACCCTATCATATCCTTTTTGGACATTCTTTAGGCGGTTTACTGGCGACTCATGCCTACATGAAAGAAGAGACTCTTTTTAATTCATTTATTGCCGTTGATCCAAGTTTCGGAACATGGGATTCAGAAACCATGGACAATAAACTGGATTCACTGACTGAGCAATCATTTGAAAGGTTCATTTACATAGCCACTGCAAACTGGGGTAAAAGGAATATCCGAAATCGTGACCGGCACATAAGATTATTTGAATCCCTGAATAGTAAATGCAGTGGTGAACTACCGGCAAAACTGGAATATTTCGATCAGGAAAGCCATAGCTCGGTCCCGGTCATTGCTTTTCACAATGGCATTTCAGCCATTTTTGAAGGTTATGGTATTTCCTATCGCGATGTAGAAAACAAAGAGCAACTAACCCAGCATTTTCAGGAACTTTCAGACCGGCTATCATGGGATTTTCCGCCTCCCGAGCATCTGGTAAACCAACTAGGCTACCGGATGCTACAAAGTGGAGATAACCACGACAAATCAAGGGCATTGGAATTCTTTACCCTGAATGTCGAGAATTACCCCAAATCACCCAACTCTTATGACAGCCTGGGAGAAGCCTATGAATTAATCGGTGATTCTCAAAAAGCAATTGATAATTATAAAAAATCACTTGAGCTCAATCCTGATAATGAACATGCCATGATGAAAATAGAAGAATTAGAAGAGCGGAACTAATTACGAAGGGTTACGTTCGTAATACCACATACGGCAAACGTTATCCTATGAAATTATTTAGAAGGATTAGAGAAAATCTGCTTTCAGAAGGGAAAACGGTAAAATATCTGAACTATGCTTAGAGAGAAATTTTTCTTGTGGTAATCGGCATAGTGATTACGCTTGCCATAAACAACTGGAATACTAAAAAAATAATGAAATAGACTCCCTGAATCTGGAATTCAAACAAAGGGGCCGGTTTTCAGATGTTGAAAATGAGGATCTGATCAAAATGATTGAACCTGCCATCCAATAAATAATAAATGCAAAACTCAGAGTTTAGTCCAACGCGATCAACCGGAAGAACATCGTAAATTTGATACAAGATCAATATACCAGATCCATCTGCAATCTTCTTTTCGTCCAAAAGAAGACGGCAAACTAATTTAAAGGTGAATTCACAGCCGAAAATTCACGCTCGTGTACTTTGCCTTCCTTATTTGATGCGATTGCGTTTTCTTTGTTTTATCTATGAACAGATCATTACATAGAACGAACAACAAAGCTATTTCACTTTATTGGATATGCCAGCTTACCGGATGGGGAATTGTATCCCTCTATTGGGCATATACTGTGTATACCAGGGACAACTATGGGTTATTCTTCACATTGCTTAATTATGTCCTGGATATAGCCATTGGGGTTTCTCTCACTCATCTGTACCGATATGTAGCCAAAAGATTAAACTGGAACGCACTTAATCTTGGCAGTTTAGCGGTCAGAATCATTCCGTCCATAATATTATTAGCTGTTGCGTTCATGCTTCTTGCCAACCTGAAATGGCATTATTACTGGACCATAATCGGAAACAAGGATTTTTTATTAGGGCAGTCTCTGATAACCTGGGATCCGGTTTTAATTACCGGTTTACGCTTAATGGCTATCTGGATTTTAGCCTATCATCTGTATCATTATCATCTGAACAGTCTGGAAACAACCAGGCAAAATGCAGAACTCCTGGTGGTTGCCAAGCAGGCCCAGCTTGATAATCTGGCGACACAATTAAATCCTCATTTCTTATTTAATTCCCTCAACTCCATCAAGTCACTGATCATTGAAAATCCCAAAATGGCGAGAAGGGCTGTGGATCTATTGTCCGACATACTGCGCACCTCCCTCTATGAAAAGGATGCTCCATTTATCACCATCAAAGAAGAGCTCATACTGGTAAAGGATTACATCGAACTTGAAAAGATACGCTTTGAAGAGCGTCTGAATGTATCAATTGACATGGATCCAGAGTTGGAAAACTGCCTTATCCTACCATTAAGCATCCAGCTTTTGGTGGAGAATGGTATAAAACATGGGATTGACAAGCGCGTCGATGGAGGCCGATTAACGCTGTCCATCGCTCATAAAGGTGCGTCCATCGAAATCATCGTCCAAAATCCAGGAAAGATCTTCACCTATAATTCGGAAGCAGGTATCGGGCTTAAAAACTTAACAAAAAGATTGGATCTCCATTATCCTGGCCAAGCCAGCTTCGAATTACTAAATACTGCTAACGACCAGGTGAGAGCCATATTAATCATACCAATTCGAAAAAACAATGAACACCTATAAAACCATAATTATCGATGATGAACGGCTTGCCCGGGAAGAAGTGAAAAGGGCACTGTCAAACTATCCCGAATATATCATAGCCGGTGAGGCTGCAAACGTCTATGATGCCGTCGCACTGATAGAAAAAGAACAGCCTGATTTGATATTCCTGGATATTCAAATGCCCGAAAAATCAGGCTTCGATCTCCTGGAAGAGCTTACCGTAGTACCGAAAGTGGTATTCACCACTGCATACAATCAATACGCTGTAAAAGCATTTGAGGTCAATGCGTTGGACTACCTGGTCAAACCTCTGCGGGACGAGCGTTTTGCCGTTACCATTGAAAAGGTGAAGGCCGAGTTTGTAAAAATTGAAGCAATAAAAAAACCGTTGCCCATGCATTATAAGATATTCATAAAAGATGGGGAACAGTGTTATTTCGTTCCGTTGAAAGAGATCCGGCTCATCCAGTCGATGGACAATTATGTGCGATTTTTCTTTGGTAGTGACAAGGCTATGATCAAAAGATCGCTGAATCAGATCGAAGAAAAGCTGGACCCCAATGTATTCTTCAGAATTAATCGCAGCCAGATCATCAATACGGAATACATCGAACGAATAACACCCGGGTTCAAACAAAAACTGAACATTGAATTAAAAACCGGCGAATCACTTGAGGTGTCCAGTCGTCAATCGGCCCGATTCAAAAACTGGAATAGCCTGTAAGCATTTCCGAATTAAGATCAGTGTAAAATATTTAGAAAAACAACCATCTGCTCTGCCAGAAAGGCCAATTGCATTGAACTGCAGCCAGGGTAATCAATATCAAACTATGAAAAAGTTACTCCATCTTTTGATCATGACAACCATTAGCATAACCGCGATAGGTCAAACCATAATATTTGAAAAAGCCGAGTTGTCAGACAGCTCAGCACTGGACCTAGCCATGAAAAACCTGGCTGAGGCTTACATAAATTATACTGCTTCGAAAAATATACCCGTGGAGCCAAATGACCGCTTCCGGATTGAACTATTGGCAGGGGATTTTCAGGCTTCCATTGAAACGATTAAAGCCTTACGGGAAACATCAAATTTTGGAGGAAGTCATCCGGTTTTAATGCAATATGAGCTGTACTCTAAAGCCAAAATTGAACAGGTGAATTCAGGGGATAACTTCAGCGATGCCTATCGATCTGTTATCAGAAATTACATCCTTAGTTGTGATGATGTAAAAGCGTCCAGTATCCTAGTCAGTTTCACTACCTACGATGCAGTAAGGCAATTCACCACCTCATTTCAATCCAAATACATCCATGCACCGACCGGTGCCCTGTCTCCGGATGAGGCACTGAACCTCTTAAGGGCATACTTTCTTTACCACATTTATTCCTCTACCGAACCCATCCTATTCGAAGAAACAGAGCGCGATGAAAATAGCCGATACCTCATCCGGGAGGAAGTCATAACCTCTGCCAAGGACGGAGCTGAAATCTCTGTCATTACGGTCAGGAAAAGAAATACGACACCCTTACCTGCCATTCTTATTTTTACCATCTACGCGGATATCTCCAATAAAAACCAGGCCATGCTGGCCGCCTCGAAAGGCTATGCTGGTGTTATTGCCACCTCCCGTGGCAAACGGCAAAGTCATGACCCCATTGAACCTTATAAATACGAGCACAAAGATGTTTATGCCGTCATAGACTGGATAAGCCAACAACCCTGGAACAACGGCAAAGTGGGTATGTATGGCGGGAGTTATAACGGGTTTACGCAATGGGCATCGCTTAAGGAAAAAGTACATCCTGCATTAAAAACCATTGTCCCATCGGTGTCCGCAGCCCCCGGCCTGGATGTTCCCATGGAGAATAATATTTTTTACAATTTCCCCTATAAATGGATCCCCTATGTTACGAATAATAAATTCCTCGACAATGAGGCAAACAACGATAGGGACCGTTGGAATCATCTCCAAAATACCTGGTTTATTTCCGGCAGGCCCTACAATAAAATGGATTCCATTGATGGTACACCTAATCCTGTATTCCAGGAATGGATAAGTCATCCCGGTTATGATGGTTTCTGGCAGCAGATGATACCTTACCAGGATGAGTTCGCGCATATCGACATTCCCATCCTTACCACCACCGGATATTATGATGACGGTCAGCGCGGCGCGATGTATTACTATACAGAACATTTAAAACACAACCCCAGCGCAGAACACTATTTACTAATCGGGCCTTACGACCACTGGGGAGCTCAATCTGTACCCAGCGCGAATTTACGTGGCTATGAAATTGACCCGGTCGCTGCCATCAATATTCGCGATGGGCTGGTGTTTGAATGGTTCGATTATATCCTGAAAGGGAAGGAAAAACCAAGCATACTAAAGGATAAAGTAAATTTTGAGGTGATGGGCGAAAATAAATGGCTGCATGCACCCTCTTTAAAAGAAATGGGTAATGACTCACTGGCCTTTTACTTAAGTAACACAAAAGTTGGCGAAACCTACCAACTGTCGACCCGTGAGAACAAAGAACAGGATCCTTTAAATCTCACCATAGACTTTGCAGACAGATCAACATCCAACAACGCCGATTATTATCCCTGGCCAATTATTACGGACAGCATTAATCTGAATGACGGACTGGTGTTTAAAACGATTCCATTTGAAAAGGAAGTCATCATCAATGGCTCCTTTTCAGGTTCACTGCTGGTCACCGCAAACAAAAAAGATTTTGACTTTTCGATTAATCTGTATGAATTAACCCCGGAAGGTAAATACTTCCATTTGAGCTACTACATCGGCCGGGCAAGTTATTCTAAAAGCAGAGAGATAAGAGAGCTGATCACACCGGGTGTAGAAACGACTATTGCATTTAATAACACCAGAATTATCAGTAAAAAAATAGCAAAAGGCAGTCAGCTGGTTGCGATTATCAATGGCAATAAAAATCCCTATGCCCAAATCAATTATGGCTCTGGCAAGGATGTAAGCACAGAATCCATAGACGATTCAAAAACACCCTTGTCATTAAACTTCAGTCCTGGAAGCAAATTATTCATTCCGATATGGCGTGAGGATCAATAGCTATATGCCCTATAAATGCATTCAACTTCCCCGTTTATATCATTTAATCAAAAGACCATCACTTATGACAAACCGAGTAACATTACCATTGACATTACTTTTATTGTTTACCTTCTGTACCACTTCAACAACCAACGAACCAACATTACATGATTATCACGTTGGAGAAAAATGGGTTTGGAGCTGGAAACGAACGGTAGAAGGAGAAGTTCGTGCTGAAGGAGTAGACATACAGGAGGTAGTAGATTACCATGGATCATTAGGATTTTGGAATGGCGTTGATACCAGCCTGATTTCGACTACTTTAAACCAGGAGCAGAGTAGTACGCCCTTTCGCGATTGGCCTTTATATGTAGGTAAAAAGTGGAAATATGTATCAGAATGGGAAAACAGTGAAGGTACCCAAGGGAAAACCAGTCAGGATGTCGAGGTTGTTGCATTTGAAGATCTGGAGGTTATCGCCGGAAAATTCAAGGCTTACAAAATAGAGTACAAGGGAATTGTAACCAATTCCAGAGGTTTTAGAGGTGAGATGTCTGATACGTGGTGGTACTCTCCCGAATTAAAAAATTATATCAGGCACGTCAATGCCGATGGCTATGGTATTTATACCAATGAATTGACCAACTATACAAGCGCCCGGTAGTAAAACCCAAATCATGCAACAGACCCTTTCATTTAGAATAAATTAAGAATTCAAGTGACTGTAAATCAGGATATTCTTATTGGATTGCATTAGAAATGTGGTATAAGAATTTAATTCAATTTTCATCGCTTAAATTAGGAACTCAAAATTTTAAAATAATTCGATATTTAAGACTTTAAAGTATTCTGCTACTGTACATTTCTGCTTCATTATCAAGCATTTCACTTTGTCGCCATAGCTTGCTATGACTCCTCAGCGAATCACTAGCTAATCTTGCATAAATGCGCCTCGCAACGAATTCTATTGCATGATTTGGGTAAAACAAAAGTGTCCTCTCCATTTCTCCTGGTCTGAGTTTGAATGGTTTCGTAATTTGTATTATCAATTTGCAACCAGATATCCTTACACCAGCATGGATTCATTCACACTCAAGCCCTTCCATTGGTTCACCATCGGCGCATTGGTATTGGCCCATCTGGCTTGTTCTCCCGTACAGCAATCCGGAGCAAACCTAGCTGAGGAGAAACTGATGGATGTGAAATACGGTCCGTATGAGCGGAACCTCATGGATGTTTATCTGCCGGCGCATCGCGGTGACTCAACCCCTTTTGTCCTTCTGATCCATGGTGGCGGCTGGGTTGGGTACGGCAAAGAAAACATCCGTGAATACCAGGATATCCTGCTAGCCAACGGAATAGCCGTCGCCAGCATCAACCATCGCTATGCCAATGACAGCACGGTTCACTACCAGGAAATGGTAGCCGATGGTGAGGCTGCCCTGGATTACTGTGCAGACCACGCAGAGCAATGGCACACCCGCAACAACTACTTTGCAGTCACCGGAGTCAGCTCCGGAGGACATCTGGCCCTGATGACCGGATATTTATCGCCTCAAAAGATCAATGCCATTGTGGAGTTCTCCGCGCCCACCAATGTGGCTGATACCGCTTTGCTGAATTACACGCGGCGGGTAGGCCTCCTGGACCTTATCCAAAAAATGACCGGAAAAGTTTACCAGACCAACACGCGGCCGGATGACGCCTATTTTGAAGCCAGCCCGGTCAATCATGTGAAAAAGGAAATCCCGGTGCTGATCATCCACGGTGATGCCGATCCTGTAGTTCCTTACGTCCAGGCCCTGGAACTAAACCAAAAACTGGAATCAGCAGGCGCCGTGCATAAATTGGTGACCCTCCCGAATGCAGGCCACAGTCTCCAGCCACAAGATTCGGTATTACGGGATACCATGTATTCCGAAGCCGTAAACTGGATCCTGAAATACGGCACACCCTGGTATTGAATTTTTCCGATGTTTTTAACTCCAGTAAAAAATCATCCATGAAGAAACTATTTTATCTGGGAATCATTGGTTTTGCTTTATTTGAAATTGCCAATGTTTATTTCATTATGCCCATGCCCGGCGGCAGCCAGGAAGTTAACAGCATAGATCTTGCATATGCCCTTTATTCCTGGCGATGGTTCATCAGAGGCTTTTTTGTTTTACTGATTTTTTTCGGTGCCCGGTCTGTATTTGTTAACAAGAAATGGATACCTGCGGCAGCAATGATCCTGTTGGCCGGGATCATCTATGCGACCAACTTTTACATGGCTGCCGACACCATGTTTTACCAACCTGAAACTTTGACCGTTGAAAATGCTAGTGATAATCGGGTTGACCCGGACCGGCTAATCCTTGGCATCACCTACCAAGGAGAAGCGAAGGCCTATCCTATCCAGTATCTGGGCTATCATCATCAGGTACGGGACAGAATCGGCGGCAAACCTATCATGGTCACCTACTGTACGGTATGCCGCACCGGCCGTGTGTGGGAACCCATAGTAAATGGTAAAATTGAGGAATTCAGGCTGGTAGGCATGGATCACTACAATGCCATGTTTGAGGATAAAACCACGAAAAGCTGGTGGCGGCAGGCTACCGGCCAGGCTATTACGGGAAGATTGAAGGGACAGGAGCTCCCCGAATTCCCATCCATGCAAACCACCCTATCCAAATGGTTTGAACTACACCCGAATTCATTGGTGATGCAGGCAGATCCTCATTTTCAAATAAAATACGATAGCATGCAGACCTACGAGAAAGGGAGGCTTACCGGCAGACTGACCCGCAGGGATACGGCTTCGTGGCAAGACAAATCCTGGGTAGTGGGCGTGGAGATCGGCGATGTTTCCAGGGCATACGATTGGAATTTGCTGCAAAAAGAGCACGTCATTTGCGACATGATCGAGGGTACACCGATTGCCATTATTCTATCACAAGACAGCAGCAGTTTTGTGGTATTGGAACGCATCAATCCGCTGCAACAAATTGTCCTGGCCCATGACACCATAAGGAGCCAGGATAATACCTATGATTTTGACGGAAGATCACTAACGGAATCCGGTAATGATCTAAAACGGATAGAAGCATATCAGGAATATTGGCATAGCTGGAAGACCTTTCATCCTTTGACGGAGAGGTATGGAAAATAAAGCTCGCCATTTATTTGCAACGCATCCCGGGGATGGATTATCTGAGTAACAAGGAGACGATCCTGCCGGTCTTTCCGGTCATGTATCGACAAGTCTCCTCAATGGATTACCACCAAATTTGCTGCTCAGATAAGAACGCCGGGAAATCGTTCGTTGTACCATGGAATCAATTTATTAACCTCGACAAAGGTGATCAATGAATCGTAGAAATTTCCTAAAGACATCCGCCGCGGTGCCGGCCCTGACGCTCCCTTTCGTTCCGGCGGCACCCTCCACTTCAAAATTCATCAACCGGAAATTGTTCATTTACGGAGGTGATTACGACCGGGGATTTATGAAATACGCTGCCTTGCTCACCGGAAAGGAAAATCCAAAAATCTGCTTTCTTCCGACTGCAACCGGTGACGCTGCCGGATATGTCATGCATTGGTTTGAAACATGCGCCGATTTGCCCATAAGGCCTTTTGTGCAGCGATCATTTATTTCTTCATACAATCAAAAAACATCATTCGAAGAAATATTCACCAGTATGGATGCCATAATAGTAGGAGGAGGCAATACTCTGAATATGATGGCCATCTGGAAGGGACAAGGGATGGATCTTGCTCTGCGCAAAGCTTATGAACAGGGTGTCCTGTTAGGTGGAGGCAGTGCGGGCTCTCTTTGCTGGTTTGAACAAGGAACTACAGATTCCAGACCGGGTGAGCTGAGTACCGTAGAAGGCCTGGGCTTGATTAAAGCGAGCCACTGTCCACATTATGACGGTGAAGGTAAACGAAGACCACTTTATTGGTCAAAAATCAAAAGCGGTGAATACAAAGCCGGTTATGCCTGTGATGACCAGGCAGGCATTTATTTTGAAAACGAAGAAGTCAAACAAGTTGTGGCTCTGAATCCGGAAAGCAATGCGTATTTGGTGGGATTGGAAGGTGGCGAGGTCAAAGAGACCGTTTTAGAAAAAACAGTACTACCTCCGGCCTGGCCGTAATCGATGGTTGTCTTTTTCACCCAAACCGAACAATTTCGGATGACCAATTGTCTTTATTACAAATAGGATCCTGCCGGTTTCGAAGACGTGTCCGGCAAACCCTGCCCAGCTTAAACAACAATCGAACATCGCATGAAAAAGACCATCATCCTCACCGCTGCCCTCCTGCTCGCCATTACCGCAGCTACAGCCCAGATCTCTATCCGCCCGCAAATCGGTATCAAAGCTTCCGACCTGAGCTACGAGACCATCCAGGGAAAACTGACCGGCAAGTCCGGTTACATCATCGGCCTGGATTTCCAGTTCGGGCATCCCTTTTATTTTCAGCCCGGGCTGAACATCAACCCGGAGCAGCTTACCATCAAGAATGTGGGCGACGTCCGGATCACCAGAGTGAACGTGCCGGTATTAGTGGGCTTCAAGCTGTTTGAACCCAGCTATCAAAAGAGTTTTGGCATACGCTTCTTCGCCGGACCTAACTTCGCATTCAAGGTAAACAACACCATTTCCGGGGCCATCAATGACGTCAGCAAAGAAGATTTTAATCAGTTTACGCTGTCCGGGATCGCCGGAGCTGGTGTGGACCTGAGTATCTTTTTTCTCGACCTTGGATATAATTTCGGATTGTCCGATGCGCTATCGCCGCAGGATGTGACTGGCATCAGGATCAATTATTTCCTGGTAAATGCCGGCTTACGGATCGGGTTCTGATTGAATCCCGGTCTCCCTCAAAAATATATTACACTTAATGCTACCGTACCCGTACTGGGACAGGCCTGCATCCAGGCAGCCAGAAAGCTGAGTGCGACAAAAGTGTACCTGGAAAGCAATACCCTACTAAAGCCGGCCATCAACCTGTATACCAAACTCGGATTTCAAAAGATTACCGGCCACTCCACGCCATATAAGCGATGCATTATTCAGATGGAGGAGCGGTTGGATAATAAAATAGGAACAGGGACGAATAAATCCACCTGCTTCAATTTGATGAAATAATTTCACGGTAGATGTTCGCCTGACCAAAGTATTCGTTGCTACTTTATTGTAATTTCATAGCGATGCTATCTACCTGGATTGACAAGGCACCAGTTGCGGTATGAAATGGATTAAGAAAATTACATATACGTTATTGGCCCTGGTGGGGCTGATCTTTATTGCCGGGTTGGCATTGGCTTATTGGCCGGTAACCCATAAAGTACCGAATGAGGGCATCACGCCGGATGAGGCAGCCACACTGCGGCAGCAATACACAGGACCGCACGAGGTGTTTACCGCTTCCGACGGGGAGACCCTATTTCTGCGCCGCTGGAATCCGGATACCCTCGTACCTGCCAAATCTTCTATCGCCGTGCTCATCTTTCATGGCTTTACCGCATACAGTGGCCCTTATGAAATGGCCGGCATCCCATTCTCTGATGGAGGATACACGACCTTCGGGCTGGATTATCGTGGCCATGGCCTTTCCGGCGGCAATCGAGGCGACAGCCCGGGTAAAGACCGGTGGATCGGTGACCTGGCCGATGCCGTAAAATACGTACACAGCCTGGGTTATCCACGCGTCGTTGTCCTGGGTCATAGTCTCGGTGTGGCCGCAGCCATGTGTGCGGCCGACACGGTTCCGGGAGAAATTTCCAGCCTCGTCCTGCTGTCCGGAGCCTATGAATCACGCCCGGGTATCAACAAGCCCATTCCCTTTATGCAGCAGGCCCGGATCATTGCCAGTGCCATCCTGCGTCCGGCCTACCAGTCGGTGGAGTATTACCGTGAAGGCATGCACATGACGGATGACACATTGTTCACCTATCACTACACTCCCCGTTTCTTCACCATGCTGGATGTGAAGAAACTGAGATTACCTTCTGACCTGAACATTCCGGTATTGGTTGGTGTCGGCGACCGTGACGAGTTGTTTTCAGAGGAAAAGGTGAAAGAATTTTATGATCTTATTCCGGGCGATCAAAAAGAAATGATCGTGATGAAAAATACCACCCATGCCCAGATTCCCCGGGAAAGCTGGGAACAAGTCGTGGAATGGCTGGATAAAACCTACACCGAATAAGCCCGGGCAGCAGCTGTCTGATGTTTGCCGCAGACTTCAGAGCAGATTACAACAGTCCCCAATCGGTCGCTTTTTTGATCATCCCTACCGAATTTTTCACATCCATTTTGACAAACAGATTGCGCTTATGGGTAGCTACAGTATTGACGCTCACATAAAGTTCATCGGCTATCTCCTGGGTGGTGAACTCTTTGGCAATCAGTTTGATCACTTCGAGTTCTCTCTTGGTAATCTGGGGCATTTGACCCTGCAATGGCCGGGGGCGTTCGTTCAGGCTTTCAATCATTTTCGAGGTTAAATGAGCACTCAAAACACGCCGGCCGGCATGGGCATCCTTAATACCATTGATCAGTGTTTCCTTCGATGCATTTTTTAGAAGATACCCCATCGCTCCCCGTTTAAACAGAGTGGTGATAATGCTTCCTTCATCGTTGGTGGTCAGGATCAGTATTTTCAAACCGGGCTGAATCGACAATGCGTGCATGATCGTCTCCAGGCCATCCATGACGGGCATCTGTAAATCCAGCAACAGAACATCCACCTCATGTTTTTTAAGGCATTCCAGCGTTTGTAATCCATTGGATGCTGTGCCCACCACCTGAATTCCAGGCTCATTGATCAGCATGGCTTTTATGCCATCCAACAAGATCTGGTGATCATCTGTGAGGAAAATTCGAATCATTTTTCCGGGGTTCATTTATTTTTATTGAGGCCTTATCGGCACATTGATGGTTACCATAGTCCCTTCTCCGGGACGGCTGTCTATTTCATAATCCCCACCCATAAAACGGGCACGAAAGTCGATACTTTTTAAACCCATTCCTTTGTCAGCCGGGATCGATTTCAGATCAAAACCTACTCCATTATCTTCAATCGTAACATTCAGCCATTCTTCACTGAATGTCAATTGTAGCAGAACTTCACTTGCCTGTGCATACTTGACAATGTTGTTGTAACATTCCTGGATGATCCGGTAGATCATGATATTGAATTGATCTCCCAGATCCTGTTCTTTGCCATATACGTTAAATTCTGTGTGGAATGGATGGGAAAAATTCATGCGGTTGACCAGGTCATTCAATGCGTTGGTCAGGCCGACTTTTTTCAGTGCCTGGGGCATCATCTCATGGGCCATCTTGCGCACCTCCGTACAGGCCTCATCGATCATATCGCTTGCTTTGTGGTAGATCCTGCGGGTTCCGGAGTCGTCAAATTCGATGTAAAGGCTGCTCATATTGGCCTTAATCGAAGAAAGCAGGTTTCCCAATCCATCGTGCAGATCCCTGGCGATCCGTGACCTTTCCTGCTCTTGCCCTTCCAGGAGTGAGCGCATGGCTATGATCTGCTGTTCCTGTTTTGCCTCGGCCAGCAGCAGACTATTGCGACGCATCCTGTTTTGGTACCAAAGAAACCCGATGATGGACAGCGCGCCGATGAGTGAAAGGAAAAGAAGTAGAATATTCACCTGATTAGCTTTTTTTTGGTTCTTGAAGGCGGCCTCCAACAGTTTGCGGTTCAGTATTTCTTTTTCGTATTTAACCTTCAGCCCTGCCAATGCCGCCAGACTGGTAGGATTCAATTTTTGCTGCTCATCGAATCTTTTTAACGTGTCCAGCATCCGGTAGGCATCCTGGTAGGCTCCATTTACCAGATACCAATGACGCTTGGCATCCAAAATAGTATACTGAAAGTCGGGCCGGTCGGCAACGCCCGGAAAGGATTCAGCCTTATTCAGCAAATCAAGGACACCGGTAAATCCAATTTGCCGGAAATCGTCCATCATCGTGATGGTATCTACTTTCTTCTCAATGACCTCACTGATCAGGTCCGCCATGTGGATAAGCGTTTCCGCCTGGGCTATGTTGCCGGATTTTTTACGTACGGAATAAGCCTGGATATCAAATTTTGCCGACTGCCCGTACTGCTCCATTTGCCGGTTGGATTCGGCCAGCCCATGGTAGATACGCCCCAGCTTCAGATGATTGACGGGAACCTGGGATTCCTCGTAGCTCAGCGCGGCCTGGTATTTTTCAATAGCCAGAGCTGGTTCCTTCATTTCATTCAGGCATGCTCCCCAGTTATTGAGGATCAATGCCTGCCGGTCCCGGTCACCCGATTCCAGGTAGTAATGGAAGGCATTCTCGTACGATGAAATGGCCTGATCGTAAATGCCATATTCCATAAACATAACTGCCTGGGTATTGCTGGTGAGCCCCAACCCATCGAGATCATGGATGCCATCGAAAGCTAAAAGCGCACTGTCCAGGTAGAGCGTCTTCTGCTCCATCTCTTCGAAGGGGTGACACCAGGCAAGCGCATAATAGGATTTCCCAATCAGATGCTGCCACTGATGTTCCCTGGCTGTCTCCAGTGCCTCCCTGGCATAGCGAACCGCTTCATCACCAGCATATAAAAATAAAGCCAAATCGATCCGTGCTTCACAGCGGAGTGAATCATTGGAGGCGTCCAGAATTTTTTGTTTCAGGCTATCCAGCACATTGGGATCCTGTCCAGGTAACTGTGCAGCAAATAAAATCAAAACTATGCACCATTGAATTTTCATGCATCAACAATCCAGGTTCGGGATTAGAATATCAAAGTCGCCGGTAAAGCCATTCATCGTCACTTTCCAATATAGCCAATTCCCCGTGGATATCGGCGACCGTACCAAAGTCCGCAGTTCATGCACAGTAGCCAATTTATGCAAAGGTAGTTGGTCCTCATAAACCCTGAAATCGCATAAATCCGTGATTCATGACCTCACACAATTAGGTGAGTCAACCACTGCAAACCATGATTTTTCAAAACCATGGATATGGGTGAATCCCGGCAAGGAATGAGATCGGAAATTTGTACTGCAACATGGACGAAATGCTGCGTCGAATTATTAACGATATTATTTAAAAAGGATAACTCCTGTAAAATCACAAACAAAATGAAACGGACTTTCGGTTTTTTAATTAGCGTTCTCTTCTACCTGATCGGATTTGCCGGTCTGATGTATCTTATCCTGTGGATAGGTAATTTTATTCCCATCAACCAGATGGAGGAACCTCAAACCCGCACCATCGGCTTGACCTTACTGATCAACTTTGGCATTGTTGCTATTTTCGGAATCCAGCATTCGGTGATGGCACGCAAATCGTTCAAAGAGTCGTGGACCAAGATTGTCCCTCAACACCTGGAACGCAGTCTATTTGTGCTGATTTCCGGATTCCTGTGCGTCGGTATTGCTTTGTTCTGGTCTCCGGTTGAAGGCATACTCTGGCAATTAAGTCCGGGCTCCGTCGGCTATTACGTTATGTATGTAATATTTTTCCTGGGCATTGCGGTCCTGCTTGCCAGTACTTTTTTGATCAATCATTTTGAATTATTTGGCTTACAACAAGCCTACCTGCATATGATGCAACGCAAGGCTCGCCGGCCACGATTTACCACCTTTGCATTATACAAAATGGTGAGACATCCCATTTACCTGGGATTAAGTATGATCTTCTGGGCGACCCCGACCATGTCCATGTCTCATTTCCTGCTGGCAACCTTCTTCACTGCTTATATCTTCGTAGGCATCTATTTTGAAGAAAAGGACCTTATTAAAGAATATGGCAAACTTTATGAGGAATACCGTACAAGTGTTCCTTCCCTTGTACCCTTTACCAAGTTTGGCTCCAAAAACCCGATACCTGCCAGCGAAACAACCGTTAGCGACATATCCTGATCCCTCCAGACACCAATTTGGAACAATTGATTTCGCAAAAGATCAGAACCTTGAGTTCTGGTCTTTTTTTTTTATCGGCTCGCTCCTCAACCAATTACCATTCATTCAGTCCGAATCTTCTGGCTGACTGGCAATTTATTGGAACAATGCAATCTATCGAACTAAAATTCAAAGACTTATCCCCGATCGAAACCCTGGAAAAAGCATTCTTAAGAAGAAAAGCACCGGAACAAAAAACGATTAAGCTTAACGTGATATCGTTGCACTGAGATGGAGAATATCCTAACTTTGGGCAGCACTATAACATCGGTGGTACATGATCAAAGCAACGACTAGCGCAAAGAGAGTCCGGTTTAAAGGTAATCCCAGGAAAGAGTTATTTATCCAGGATCTGAGGAAACGGGTTGGTGATTATTTCAGCGAAAATGGCATCAGCCCCTATGCCAATACAGAGATGTACCTGAAGACGGTATTTGCCATGGTGACCTGGATCGCCACCTATGCCTGGATCATGTCGGATACCTTAAGTTCTCACCCGGTGGCCCTCTACCTGGTTTATCTGCTCCTTGGCTATATCCATATTTTCATTGCCTTCAACATCATGCATGATGCCACCCACAACGCCTACTCATCGAACAAATATGTCAATAAATTGCTGGGTTACAGCATGGATTTCATCGGTGGCAACCAATACCTGTTCCGGCGGATGCACGGTGCGCATCATGGATATGTGAATATTCACGGCATCGACGTAACCCTGGAAACACACGGACTGTTCCGCTTTACGCCGGATGAACCCTGGTTGCCGAGGCACAAATACCAGCATTATTACACCTTTCTCCTCTATGCACTCGCGATGCTCCAATGGGCGACAATCAAAGATTTTAAGTGGTTCTTTGGAGAAGCCCATATTGGCAATCAAAAAAACATCAAGCACCCTCTGAAGGAATACATCATACTGTTTATTGGTAAATCAGTCTTTTATGGACTCACACTGGTGCTCCCCATCCTCTTTTTGTCCGCACCATGGTATACCATTCTGGGCGCTTGGGTATTCATGCATGTGCTACCAGGACTGACTTTCGCTTTGATTTTCCAGGTAACCCATGTTTACGACGGCACCACTTACCCGATACCGGATGATGAAGGTAATATTGACAACAATTATGCGCTGCATGTGCTGGAAACGACGGCTGATTTTTCCAGACAAAGCCGGCTGGGCTCCTGGCTGATGGGAGGTATCAACATCCATGTAATCCACCACATCCTGCCCCAGGTCTGTCATGTCCATTATCCGGCTCTCACCGAGATCCTAAAGGAGACCTGCGATGATCATGGGATAGAATACCAGGAAAACCGAACCTTCTGGCAAGCTCTGAAGAAGCATTACCAGATCCTTAAACATCTCAGCGCTCCGGAAGCTACTGTTCCGCGCGTTGGTAAAAGCGCTTCTCTGGTGTAATCCTTATACCTGCGTCGATCCAATCTGTTGTCAAGTCTAAATTCCGGCTTCCGGCAGCTATTTACGAATAATTTCATCTTGAAATCATTCACAACACCGCATGATCCCTATCAGCCTATTTATCGGTCTTCTGGTCCACAGCAACCTGCATCCAGTAGTCCCTTCCATGAACTGGATTTCAGAAAACCAGGCCGGCTATTCGATCTACTATACGGCCATAGATGCCGCGGAGATTCCAGGTTACCGAATGAATCTGAATCAGGGAATGAATCGGGTCCAGGAATTTTTCCAAAAACCGTACAAACAGCATTTTGACATTTACATCCATCCGGATCGAGCCTCTCTCGACAGCACCTGGCAATCCGACTGGGGAATGCCTGCTTTTAAGTCCGAATGCTGGATGGTCGCCAGTGGCGTCGCGAGCAGACTCGATATCATCGCGCCTCAACGATGGGATTCATTCGCCTGCGAGCACCGGTCAGCAGATACTACTGCAATGAATAACTTAATTACCCATGAACTGATGCATGTGTTCCACGGCCAGAACAATCCCAGCTCCGATTTCAGTGAAGTGAGTGGCCTGGATTGGTTTGTGGAGGGTCTGGCGACCTATGCATCAGGACAATGCGATTCGATCCGCATATTGGCGGTTCAGGAAGCAATCAAACAAAATGAAATACCCGAGCATCTGGCTGATTTCTGGTCTGGAAATTTGCGCTACGGATTATCCGGATCGGTCGTGATGTATCTGGATGCGCATTATGGCCGGGAAAAATTATTTCAGGTTCTATTTTGCACCGAATTAAACTCCTTACTTGATAAGCTTGGCGTCGACGAAGAAACGCTTCTGCATGATTGGAAGGGATATGTCAAAAGCCTATAAGCACGCGATTGCCAGCTGGCACTGTACCTCAATGCCGCCAGGTTTTTGATTCCTCGATAGCGCGCCAAAATTCCATCGTTGCGACATCTGGATCGGCGTTGATAATAAGATACAGCGGTCCATCAGAATCGGGCACAACGACAGGCTTACCATCATCATCAGTTCCGGTACATCGCCAACGTTCCATACCGGTAAGATAATCCGGCCGCATCAACGGAATGGCAGCTGGTGTATCACCATCTTTTTCCATATAAACCGGAGGATGAACCGGGTGATGTTTTTCAAGCATCCAGTGATAAAAAGCTGTTGAAGGGATAACGCCATTTTCGAGATCCTGCTTAATCCTCTGCTTGCCAGTCAGAGGGCGTCCGTGAAGAAATACGTAGCTATAAGGTGTACCATCTTCAGAATCTGAAATGGATACGCATCTGAATTTTCGGATGACAATGGCCCAGGCCCAGGAATCCAATCCAGCATTATACGTTTCATGTAATGTCCCAAAAATACCGCAAACGATCACTCTATCTGCAATGAGTGGGTCCTGCAAATAGGCATCTGCTATCGCCGTTAACTGCCCTCCGGCAATTACGACAAGTGGCTTGTCCGGTGACGCTTGCATTGCAGCATGCACAATGAACTGCCCAGCGACACTGTTTAAGGAATGGGTATCCTCTATCTGGTTTGATTTGGGCCGTTGCAATGGCATAAACGGTCCAGCTATTGCATCAGGCAAGTTAATCAACCCACTTTGCCGAGCTTTATCTATAATTTGCTGACGACCTGAAACGAATAAATTATATTCATAATTATCTCCGCTATAGCTGGTAATTATACCTTTCAGATTAATACTACCAGCACTGGCCAACGAAAATAGATACTCATCCGTGTACATGTCACGATGATCATCGTTATCATAAATTACCGGGCAACTATTATCAAAAGGAATTGTGTCGACAACTTCGGTTGATGACGATGACGTCCAATATGCGAAAACGACACCCAGAGCAAGTAACCAGAATAAAAGTTTCATCCCTCTAAATTCTAATTGCCAATTTAACTCATTAATACAAAATACTGCCTCAATGAGCCATAGGCAAGACAACACGATCCACCCTTCTGCATTTTATATTTGATTTCAATAATAAAATAAACACCTCATATGGCTAAAATAAAAGCAGACCGGAAAGCACTGATAAGATGGAAAATATACATTGACCGGGCAAAAATGTATGTTGGATATGTTCAGTTCCTGATGATCGCATTTGTTCTCCTGAAGGCCTACAAAGACAGTTTTTTAGGGAGGCTAATATTTGATCATTTGGCAATATCGATCCCACTAATCCTTATCGTTTTTATTCTGTTGTCCTTAATTGTTGGACGGATTGATACCTTATTAGGATTACGTGAAGAGGAATTACGTAATTCTTCCTCATCCAATCCGGTCATGCGGGATATCCAACAAAATCTGGAGGAAATAAAAAGGACATTGATTGAAATTAAATCTTCAAGCAGGGCATCGTAACCAGGTATTTACCCCCAGGGAATTCTGGCATTAGATGGACACAAAGCCAGCATTTGAGCCGCGTGCCTCCGGGACTATCCTACGCCATTCGCGGAAAATGTTGAAGAAATCCTGCATTAACCACTAAATGGTCTTCGGGAACTCCTGTCCCTGATCCGACAACTGGCCGTCAAACACTATAATGTCGTGGTCAGAAAGAGTACTTTTGCATCCGAATGCAGAGCAGATGCACATCGATGTAATCATACCAGCCTACAATGAAGAAGAGTCGATCGGGCTGGTGCTGAAAGATATGCCCATGGCTTTAGTACGGGAGGTTGTCGTATGCAACAATGCCAGTTCCGACCGCACCGCAATGGTTGCACAGAATCAAGGCGCTACCGTCCTGACCGAAAACCGTAAAGGTTATGGCAGCGCCTGCCTCAAAGGCATCGAATACCTGAAATCAAAGCCGATCGACGAACAACCGGACCTGGTAGTCTTTCTGGATGCAGACTACAGCGATCATCCGGAAGAAATGCCAGCCCTGATCGAACCCATCCTGCATTCAAACGCAGACCTGGTCATAGGCTCCCGTGCTATGGGTAACCTGGAGCCGGGCTCGATGCAGCCGCAACAGATCTTTGGAAATTGGCTGGCAACAACCCTCATCAGGCTGATCTACGGTTACCGTTTTACAGACCTGGGCCCATTCCGGGCCATCCGGTGGGATAAACTGCTGGAGCTGGAAATGGCAGATCCTGATTTTGGCTGGACGGTAGAAATGCAGGTGAAGGCGGCTAAGCATAAATTGAAGTGTGCAGAAGTGCCGGTATCGTACCGGCGGCGCGTGGGAGTCTCCAAGGTCTCCGGAACCGTAAAAGGCACCATCCTGGCCGGTCATAAGATTTTGTGGACCATATTTAAGCTGATGTGATGGATTGGTGGACCTGGGCCGGATACATCCTGGTGGGTTTTTATGCCCTGGCCTTGTTTTACGTGCTGGTCTTTTGCCTTTCACAACTGCATCTGCTTTGGTTGTATTCCCGCCATCATCACCGTCCTTCCGAAGCGACACCTCCACCACCCAATAAGTGGCCTCCGGTCACCGTACAGCTTCCCATCTACAATGAGATTTATGTCGTAGAGCGTCTCATCCGAAACATCATGTTGCTTGATTATCCCAAGGAACTTCTGGAGGTGCAGATCCTCGACGACTCTACCGATGACACCACCGAGATTATAACTCGCGTCGTCAGGGAATACCAGGCGCAGGGTTTTCACATCCGGCATATCCGCCGGCCCGACCGCCAGGGTTATAAGGCAGGTGCTTTACAATATGGTTTGGAGGAGGCTTCGGGAGAATTTATTGCCATTTTTGATGCTGACTTTCTGCCGACACCGGATTTCCTGAAACGTACCATACCCTGGTTTTCAGATCCAAGAACAGGTGTCGTGCAAACGCGCTGGGAACACCTCAATGAGTCTTATTCGCTGATCACAGCCCTGCAGGCATTCCAATTGAACGTGCATTTTTCCGTAGAGCAGACCGGACGGCTGGAAGGACAATATTTGCTGCAATTCAATGGAACCGGCGGAATCTGGAGACGTCAGACCATCCTTGATGCAGGAGGATGGCAGCCCGACACGCTAACCGAGGATCTGGATCTGAGTTACCGGTCACAGCTGAGAGGATGGAAAATCCAATATCTGGAGAAGCTGGGATCGCCGGCCGAGCTGCCGGCGGAAATGAATGGCCTCAAATCCCAACAACACCGCTGGATGAAGGGCGGAGCAGAGACGGCGAAAAAAAATTTGCCGCACGTCTGGCGATCCACCCTGCCTCTGGGCAAAAAGATCCATGCCACGCTACACCTCATGGCCAGCGCCATCTTTGTGTTTGTCTTTTTGATCGGGGTATTTAGCGTTCCTGTGTTATTCCTGACCCGGTTTCTGGAAATTAACATCCATTATTTTGCTTGGTTTTTAACCGGGATGCTGGCCATTGTTGCGGTTTATTTTGCGGGCAATGTGACGACCGGTTGGTCAAAGGGTTCGTGGGGTAAAAAAGCGCTGAAATTCCTGGTATTGTTCCCCGTTTTTCTCTCGCTTTCGATGGGGTTATCTCTCCACAATTCAGTGGCGGTTATCCAGGGTTGGCTGGGTCGAAAGTCGTCGTTTGTCCGTACCCCAAAGTTTAATATCCGGACCATCACGGATACATTTCGGAACCATCGTTACCTGGCGAGGTCCATTTCGAGGTTGACGGTATGGGAAGGGGTGATGGCCGTTTATTTTCTGGCGGCGGTGGTTATGGGTATTTATTATGGTTTTACCTCTTTCGTGATTTTCCATGGGATGCTGGCCTTCGGGTACGGAATGATCTTTTATTATTCTTTACGTCACCTGGAGGTGAAATAACATCTGTGATCCTAGCCTACATACGGCCCCGATGGGGCCGGGGTATATTGCCTGGGCATACGGGCTAACAAGATGTGGTCCCGATGGGACCGGGGGGGCATGCCTGGACATATAGGCTAGCGGGATGTGGTCCCGATGGGACCGGCGTGATGTACACATTTTGAGCATAACGGAGTTGGATCCCGATGGGGTCAGACGATCATGCCTGGACGTACGGGATAACAAGATTTGGTCCCGATGGGACAGGATTGGGAAGATTCGGTGTATGAGTGACGGGGTTGGGCTCCGATTGACCGGGGACATTGCCTGGACATTCGGGATAACAAGATTTGGTCCCGATGGGACCGGTTTGGGGGGATTAGTTGTATTTGGATAGTGGGGTTGGGCTCTAGTGGGACCGGGGGATCAAGCCTGGACATACAGGCTAACAAGATGTGGTCCCGATGGGACCGGTTTGGCGAAATTCGGTGTATGCATGGCGGGAATGAGCTCCGACGGCGCAAGGGGATCATGCCTGGACATACGGGTTTACAAGATGTGGTCCCGATGGGACCGGATTGGCGAGATTCAGTATGCATGGCGGTGTTGGTCCTGATGGGACCGGGGGTTCATGCTGGACGCACGGGATAACAAGATTTGGTCCCGATGGGAACGGGTTGATTTACACACTTTGGGCCTAACGTGGTTGGGTCCCTATGGGGTCAGACGATCATGCCTGGACGTACGGGTTTACAAGATGTGGCCCCGATGGTACCGGGTTGGGGAGATTCGATGTATGCATGACGGGGATGGGCTCCGACGGTGCAAGGGGATCATGCCTGGACGTACGGGTTAAGATTTGGTCCCGATGGTACCGGTTCGGGGAGATTCGGTGTACGCATGGCGGGGATGGGCTCCGGTGGTGCAAGGGTATATTGCCTGGACATACGGGTTTATAAGATGTGGTCCAGATGGGACCCCCATGATGCATACATGTTGGGCATAACCGGGTTGGGCTGCAATTGGGCCTGGGGATTTGCTTGGGATATCGGATTGGGGCCGTTTTGTGAGCATTCGTTGATTTCGTGGAAAATCGTGAAATTCGTGGCCAGCGAAATGAAATTATATACCTTTCAATTCAGGACACAAAAATCCAAATAACAACCCCGATGCAGAAATCGAAAAAGGTTATCGCAATAAACAACCCCAGTCAAATGACGATGGGAGTCCTGGCCGGATTACTCTGGCTCCTGGGCATCGGCTGGTTGGGTTATTTTGTCCAGCAAACCCAATTCTATGCCATCCTGGGTGGCTATGCTCTGGCATTTGGAGCGTTCGGATGGTTAATGGGAATGCCGCGGGAGGCCTTACCGGCAAAGTTTATGATTATCCTCGCTGTATTGGGACGTCTCTTATTAGCCGGAAGTGAACCATTGTTATCGAACGATATCTACCGGTTTTTGTGGGATGGTCTACGCTGGCTGGACGGTGCAAATGCGTATGTCGGAACCCCTACTCAGGTGATTACGCTCTTTGCAAGGGATCCGAGTTATGCCCACCTGTTTACCCTGCTCAATTCACCGGATTATTATTCCGTCTACCCTCCCCTGCTTCAGGTCCTTTTTATTCCGGCAGCTGCCGTGTGGCGTGCTACAGGATCCCTGGTGACAGCCGCACTGATCCTGCGTCTTTTCATGCTGGCAGCCGATCTGGCAACCTGGACAGGCATGAAGCGACTAAAGGTGCCGGTCCACCGCCGGTGGTGGTATTTTCTGAATCCCCTGATCGTCGTGGAAATATTTGGGAACCTGCATGCCGAAGGGATCATGGTCGGTTTCCTGGCCATGAGTCTGGGATGGCTGGCCCAACGTGAGCATACCATTGCCTCCGGAATGGCCTTTGCCGCTTCAACAACCACAAAATTGGTTACGGCCATATTTGGTCCATTACTACTTATAACAGAAAAACCTAAAAATCGCGGTACCTGGCTGACCCTAGCTGTGGGCTGCACTCTGCTACTGGCCATACCACTCCTGGGCGTGCTTGGGCAAGGCGGGTTCCTGGACAGCCTGGATCTCTATTTCCGTAAATTTGAATTCAATGCCGGCCTTTATTACCTGGCAAGGGCCATCGGCCAGGCCTTTACGGGATTCAACCCCATCGCCTATATCGGTCCTGGCCTGGGAATATTGGGTGCCGTCCTCATCCTCATTATCGCCTTCTGGCCACGCAAACGGGAAGTATCACATCTCCCGGAAGCCCTGCTCTGGACCATGATGACCTACCTGTTGACCACCACTACCCTGCACCCCTGGTACCTGGTCACCCTGGTCTTTACGGGAGTCCTGGCCGGCAGGAGATTTCCTCTTGCCTGGAGCTTTCTTGCCGTGTTGAGCTACAGCCATTATCTCGGAGGTGATTTTCACGAACGCCTGGGCTGGATTGCCGTCGAATATGGATTATTGCTGGTGGCGATAATCAGCGATTATTGGACCACAGAAAGGTTGAAGTAACAAACAAGTGTGTTCTAAAATCCGAAAACACCTCGACACGTGTACACGCCAATACCACTACTTCTGAATTAAACGTTTATTTTGCAGTGATTTCAAGCCGGAATGGATTTTCAGAGACATCATCTACGGACACCCCTGACCCTGACAAGGTTTCTTTTGCTATTGGTATCTGCCATTATCCTGGCCTGGTGGAGCAGTGGATGTTTTAAGATCGACTATTATACCCACAACGATGCCCTCCTGTCATTCTCGAAAGATACGCTGCGTTTTGACACCGTATTCACCGACGTAGGCAGCGCTACCAGATCGATCCGTATCCGGAATCCCTACGATCAATTTGTCCGTATCAGCCGCATAGCCCTGGAGCGGGGAGATGCCAGTAAATTCAGGATCAATGTGGACGGCGTCTCCTATCCGGACGGCATCGCAGAAAATGTGGAGATCTGGCCTAAAGATAGCATCTGGGTATTTGTCGAGGTGACCATTGACCCCGATGAACCATTTTCAGTAAGTCCCTTTATCATCGATGAGTCTCTTCAGATTGAGACCAACGGCAATCAGCAAACGGTCATACTGGAAGCCTGGGGGCAAAATGCCAATTACATTCCCAACAACCAGTTCAAGGGTAAATTAGCCGTATTATCCTGTAATCTGGAGCAGGAGAGCTGGGATGATCCGAGGCCCTACGTCCTCTATGGCGCCCTGTTCATCGACAGCTGTACCCTGCACCTGCCGGCAGGGACCCGCATCTATGTACACGGAGGTATTGCCCGGAATGATCTGGGGATCTATAATGACGGCCTTATCTGGACTTTATCACAAGGCAGGATCGTGAGTGAAGGCACGGTCGATGAGCCGGTCATCATCCAGGGAGATCGCCTGGAACCGGAATTTGCTGATGTCCCTGGTCAGTGGGGAGGCATCCGGCTCGGCGCCGGCAGTAAAGGCAATGTATTCAAGTACACAACCATAAAAAACTCCATCGTAGGCATACGTGCTGATTCTGCCTCCAGCCTGACCCTGGCCAACGTGCGTATTTACAACAACGCTAACGTAGGTCTGTTGGGTGAACGGTCCTCGATTCAGGCTACCAATTCGCTTTTCTACAATCAGGGCGCCCAGTCTGTAGCATTCACCTATGGTGGCAACTACCAGTTTGACTACTGCACCATCGCTTCCTATGGCAACACGACAGATGGCGTGTACATGGATAATTTTCGTTGTCTGAATGACGACTGTTCCTCCGTCACAATCTACCGCCTCATTGCTAGCTGGCGCAATTGCATCATCACCGGTTCAGGCACCGATGAACTGAACATGGTCGATGCGACCAGTGGCAAGGAACCATTCGCATGGGAAGTCATGTTTGCAAATTGTGTTGTCCGGGTAAAAGATCTCCTGGATGATTATCCCAACTTCCTGTCCCAATGCCGGGATTGCGTTGAAAATAAAGAATACACCGACCCCCTCTTTGTAAACATTGACATGGCTCAATACCAACTGGATACCTTGTCTATTGCCCAGGACAAAGCAAAACCGTTACCGGGAATTACAGCGGACATTGATGATCAGCCACGGGACAACATGCCGGACATCGGTTGTTATGAACGAAAGGAATAAATGGTAGAACCTTTTTTCAAATTGTCCCCCCCGATAAAACGAATTACCAACATGAATTTCGCCAAAACGTTAGCTACCCTGACAGGCATACTACTGTTTTTGGGCTGCCAACCCCAGCCCGAGGAGGAAGTTATTCCTGTGCCATTCCCAGTCACGGCCTATGATGCCGGAATGACCGTCAGTGGTATGCGACACCCGGAATGGGGACTGACCGGCGATTCTCTTCCCGTTTTCAGTTGGCAGGTGCCTGTAGAATCCAATACGCAGAGTGCTTACCAGGTATGGGTCGCTTCTTCGGAGCCCGAATTATCCCGGCAAAATGGTGACTTGTGGGATAGTGGCAAGGTTAAAAGCCCCGCCTCAACGAATATTGTCTATGCCGGCAAACCACTCTTACCAGGCCAAACCTACTATTGGCAGATGAGGTTGTGGGATGTGGCAGGAATTCCAACCGAATATTCCCCGGTCCAACGCTTTACCATGGGCGATTACGGCTCCACCAGCTATGAGGGGCTGCGCATTAGACTCAACGCTCCTGTCGAATTGCAAGCGATTGAGTCGGACCATTATTTCATTGATTTCGGCAAAGATGCCTTCGGCACCCTGGCTTTGTATTATCCGGTGGAGGAGAACGACACGCTGACCATCAGACTGGGTGAAAAGCTGGATAAAAGCGGTCGCATTGACCGTGAGCCACCCGGCAGTGTCCGCTATCAGCTGATTCAGTTGCCGGTAGGTAAACCCACCTCCAATTTCATCCTTCAACTGCCTCCGGATCCGCGGAACACCGGCACTCATGCCATCCACCTTCCTGATTCCGTTGGTGTTGTCATGCCTTTCCGGTATGTGGAAATTGAAAACTGCAAGATACCTATCCTGCCCCATATGGTCCGGCAGCGTGCTGTTTACTACGACTTTGACCCAGCCAGCAGCAGTTTTAAAAGTTCGGATACGACGCTGAACAAAGTTTGGGACCTCTGCAAGTATACCATTGAGGGTACGTCATTTGCAGGCATCTATGTAGATGGGGACCGCGAGCGCATCCCTTACGAAGCTGACGCCTACATCAACCAACTTTCGCACTACCAGGTAGATCGTGAATATTCACTGGCACGACTTACGATTGCGTATTTGATGGACCATCCTACCTGGCCCACCGAATGGCAATTGCACATGGCGATGATGGTTTATGAAGATTACATGTACACAGGCAACACCCGGTTGATCCTTCGCTACTATGATGAGCTCAAAAAGAAATGCCTGGTGGATCTGGCGGGTCCGGATGGATTGATTTCCAGTCAGTCGCCTCAGGTTAACGGCACATTTATGGCATCCCTGGGTTTTGAAGATACGACCATGCGCCTGCAGGATATCGTTGACTGGCCTCCTGCACAGAAAGATACCGACTGGCCATTAGCCAAGACTCAGGGAGAACGTGATGGATATGACATGGTGCCCGTAAACACGGTAGTCAATGCTTTCTATTTCCGGAATCTGGAGATCCTGGAAATATTCGCCCGGGTATTGGGTAAATCGGAAGAAGCAGAACAATTCCATGACCGGGTAGTACAAGTGCGCTTTGCGATCAACTCCAATCTTTTTGATACCCTTCGCGGGGTATATGTTGACGGCGCCGGATCACATCATGCTTCCCTGCACAGCAATATGATGCCCCTGGCATTTGGCCTGGTTCCTGCAGAACACATTGCTTCCGTGGTCAATTTCATTAAGAAAAGGGGGCTGGCCTGCAGCGTATACGGAGCGCAATATTTACTCGAAGGACTCTACCAGGCAGATGAGGATCAGTATGCGTTGAATATCATGCGCAACACATCGGATCGGGGTTGGTGGCATATGACCCAATTGGGTTCAACCATGACTCTGGAAGCCTGGGACCTGAAATACAAGCCTAATGCCGACTGGAACCATGCCTGGGGGACGGCTCCAGCTAACATCATTGCCCGGTATATGTGGGGCATACGGCCGGAGACTCCCGGATTTGAAACGGTCCGGATCGAGCCCAGGATGAGCGACCTCACTACCAGTATCATCGAGGTACCAACGTCTCGTGGCACGGTGAAAGCATCCTTTGCCAGACATCAAAATGGCAAAACCTATGTCATTTCCATACCCGCCAACACCAAAGGTTTATTCGTGGTCAGTGAGAACGTTGAAAGCATATCGGTAGATAATCAGAAGGTATCACCACCCAAGATATCCCTAACGAGCGGGGTGCATAAAATTGATGTTAATTTTTAATCCGGTTGCCAGTCTCAGCTTTTGGCTACAAATCGCTTAATGTCTACGCTGCTCAGGATAATCAGGCCAAAGATAAAGTACAGTGCCAGCACCAGTACACTGTTGCGCATACCTCCGGTAATCTGTTCGACAAAGCCGAAACTGAAGGTCCCGAGGACGATAGCTATTTTCTCCAGGACATCGTAAAAGCTGAAATAGGAGTTCAGGTCACCTTCATTGTCATCGATCATCTTGGAGTAGGTTGAGCGACTCAGGGACTGGATTCCTCCCATAACCATACCGACGGCGGCGGCAACCGCGTAAAATTGGACCTTCTCCTGTACAAAATAAGCTACGATGCAAATTGAAATCCACAATATCAACATGGTGCTCAAAGCCAGTTTATTCCCAACCCGGTCGGACATAAAGGCAAAGAGGTACGCCCCGCCGATTGCCACCAGTTGCAGTATCAGGATAATAATGATCAGATCCTGGGAACCGAACTGCAGCTCTTTTTCTGCGAATGTGGCAGCCATATAGAGTACGGTCTGCACGCCGGCGCTGTAGCAGAAGAAGGCAAAGAGAAACCGCTTGATGTATTTCTGGTGCCGTAAGCGCTTCCAAACGTCCCGAATTTGCCGAAAGCCATGCTGCAGCAGCTGACCGATCTGTCCTGATGGCTGATCCATCGGCAAGCGCCGAAAGGTAATCTGGGAAAAACCCAACCACCACAAGCCAACCATAACGAAGGAGATACGTGGTGCCAGGCTGCCTTCCGGAAGCCCGAACCATTCCGGCTTGATGATCATCAGCAAATTGACGATTAAAAGCAGGACAGACCCAATGTAGCCATAGGCAAAGCCCTGGGCACTGACGTCATCGTAGCGATCTTCACTGGCGATCACCGGCAGATATGCATTGTAAAAAACCAGCGCTCCGGCAAACCCGATCGTGGCCATGATAAAAAAGGTGGTGCCCCACCACAGCTGATCCATACCCTGAAAGAAAAATAACATGATGCAGGATGTAGAACCCAGGTAGGTGAAAAATTTCAGGAATCGCTTTCTCCGCCCGCTGTAGTCGGCAATCCCGGATAACAGTGGGTTCAGAAAGGCAATGCACAAATACGCGACTGAGATGGCATAGGCGTACAGCGAGCTGTTGCTGATGGATTGATGGCCAATGGATAATTCACTTTGGGTCACCTGCAGGTAGTAAGCCGGAAAGATCGCAGCGGTGATCACCAGCGCGTAGGCAGAATTAGCCCAATCGAAAAATGCCCATCCGCGGATGACCCGCTTATCATTGAGTTGTACCACCTGAGAATTCTCCATATGCCTCTGGTCGAATCCATTAGGGAACCGGCCATGCCAAAGCTAGCATCTAGAATCTAATATCTGAAATCTATTAACCAGATGCTTATCTTAGACGCCGATGAATATCTTGATCCTATCCCGAAATCCGGCATTGTATTCGACGCACAGCCTGCTGGTAGCTGGTCGGAAACGGGGCCATTTCATCCGAGTGGTCGATCACCTCTTTTGTGACCTGATCATCGAAGACGGCAGTCCCCAGGTTTATTACAACAATGCGCCGCTCCGTAATTTTGATGCCATCATTCCCCGCATCGGAAGCACGGCAACCGATTATGGTGCAGCGATCATCCGGCAGTTTGAGATGAAGAAGGTATTCACCACGGTTGGGTCGGATGCACTCCTGAAGGCCCGCGACAAGCTGATCTGCCTCCAGTTGCTGGCAGGAGCTGGCATTCCTATCCCAAAGACCTTACTTACCAACAATATGGTGATGCTGCCATACCTGCTGGAACATCTGGGAAAGCATCCCCTTATTGTCAAGATGCAAAATTCAACACAGGGTATCGGCGTCATTAAGACCGAGAATGCAATCAACACCGAAACCATCGTGGAAGCGTTGAATAAATTAAGGGAAAAGATCATCATCCAGGAATTCATCAAAGAAGCAAAAGGTGAGGACATCCGTGTTTTTATTGTTGATGGCGAGGTTGTTGCAACCATGCGCAGACAAGCCCGGGAGGGTGAGTTCCGCTCCAACCTGCACCGCGGCGCCACCAGTCAGATCATACACATCGAACCGGAAGAAGCGGTATTAGCCCTTCGTGCGGTCGAGATCCTGGGATTGAAGGTGGCTGGAGTCGACATCCTTCGTTCGCAGCGTGGTCCGCTCATCCTGGAGGTCAATGCCAGTCCGGGGCTCGAAGGCATTGAAGGCACGACCGGTATAGACATCGCGAATGAAATCATTCTTTTTGTTGAGCGGGAAGTGAGGAGGCAAACGGCGCTGCACTAATCATATCGTGGAAACCTAACACCCATGTGGAAAGAGAACAATGCTGATTACGGAGTCATCACTTTAAATAAACAAACCATCGTACCGGGTGAGTCCAAACTCATCAGCCTGACGGTTGCGCGGTTACCTTCCGGCACTCAGATTTCCATCAAAGCACATGTGTACCGAAGTGAAAAACCGGGCCCTACCGTACTGGTTATGGGCGGCCTCCATGGCGACGAAATCAATGGCATTGAGATCGTGCGCCGGGTCGTTTTTGACAAAATCCTGGCAAAACCGCTTCGAGGTACCATCATCGCCATCCCTGTCCTCAATGTCTATGGGTTCATCAATTTCTCGCGTGATGTACCGGATGGAAAGGATGTCAACCGTGCGTTTCCCGGTATCAGCAGTGGATCGCTGGCTTCCCGGGTAGCCGCAACGCTTACTAAAAATGTCCTCCCTCTGATCGACGTGGGCATGGACTTTCATACCGGTGGACGCACGCTCTATAATTACCCTCAGGTAAGGTATTCGACCAAAGATCCCAATGCTTTTGAGATCGCCAAAGTATTCGCCCCGCCTTTCATCATCCAAAAGCCATTGATCTCAAAATCACTGCGCAAAACAAGTTTCGAGATGGGGAAGACCATCCTCGTTTATGAAGGAGGCGAAGCATTAAGGCTGGACGGCCTTGCTATTCAGAAAGGCATGGAAGGCATGCAGCGGGTACTTCAACGCCTGGAAATGATCGGAACAGCACCGGAAACCACACACGACATCATCCATGTTATCCGGGCGAGCTGGTCACGCGCTTCGCAATCCGGCCTGTTTATGTGGACCCAATCCTCCGGCTGCGAAGTACGAAAACAAGAACCGCTTGGTTTTTTAAGGGACAAAGATGGCTTGGAAGAGGTGCTCCTGAGGGCCAACAAAAGCGGGTACATCATTGGACATAACAACACTCCGGTGGTCCATCAGGGCGACGCCCTGTTCCACATCGGCCACGAGTGGGAGAAGATCAATCCGGACAAGCCATGATGGCGACATTCCGCAATAGCTGGCACGAGCAATAGATTTCACCGGATATAAGATTGCCTTACGGCGACAGGGATCTGAAAAAAACCGTTAATTTCGTCCATTAATGAACGCTTTCATGAAGCTCTGGCCGTTATTCCTCATTCTTATCATTTCCTCCTGCCACAACCGCGTGCAGGAGCAGTCCGAACCTACGGAAACGGTCCAAGATGATTCGGTATCACCGGTAGAGGCTTCCACCGAAAAGATCCTGGGTTACTTTGCAGAATCCAGTCGACTGGCCTGGCAAAAACCCGGTAAAGTACTCGATTTTTTGGGTGATATTGATGGTAAGGTCATCGCCGATATCGGAGCAGGTTCCGGATTCTTCACGTTACTGATTCCGGCTCGCGGGGCGAAAGTGATTGCCATAGATATTGATCCGGCTGCCCTGGCTACCATCGATGAGCTGATCAACCTCCCCAACTACGATTCCACCCTGAGAAAACAAATCGACATGCGGCTGGCTAAGCCGGATAACCCTAATCTTGAAACGGATGAGGTTGACGACATCCTGATCGTCAATACGATAGCTTACTTACCTGACCGCCTGGAATACCTCAAGCACTTACGCACAGCTTTAAAGCCCAACGGTACTATCCTGATCGTAGATTACAAGATGAAACGAATTCCGCTCCCGGTGCCACGGAATGAAAGGGTACCATTATACCAGATAGAAGATGACTTGTATGCCGCGGGGTACACGGATATATCCGTGGATGAATGCTTTCTCGACTACCAGTATATCATCCGGGCGCACAACCCGGCTGAGGGCTTGAATCAATAATCAGGAAACGATTAGCTTTTGCCGTTCAGGTCCGGTGGAAATGTATTTGATCGGTGTCTTGAGCTCTTGTTCCAGAAAGAGCAGGTATTCCTGCAAGGCTGCCGGTAATTGATCCCGTTCGGTACAGGACGCCGTATCCTCCAGCCAACCTGGAAATTCACGATACGTCAGGGGCACGCCATCCACCATCTCGAACGGAATGGCATCTGTATCCTTGCCATTAATCTGGTAGTGTGTCGCAGCCTTCAGTGTATTAAAGGAGTTCAGCACATCCACTTTGGTGATGGCTATTTCATCGACACCATTCAGCATGATGGTGTATTTCAGCTGAGGCAGGTCGATCCACCCACAACGGCGGGGACGTCCGGTGGTAGCGCCAAATTCATGGCCGGCTTCACGCAGTGCCTCACCTTCTTCCCCGTGCAATTCGGACGGGAAAGGCCCGGAACCTACACGGGTACAGTACGCCTTGGTGATGCCGATAACTTTGCCTACGCGCTTGGGAGCCACGCCCAGGCCGGTGCACAGGCCGGCTGTGATGGTATTGGAAGAAGTCACATAGGGATAGGTGCCAAAGTCAATGTCCAGCATGCTTCCCTGAGCACCTTCTGCGAGCAGGCGTTTGCCGGCATCCAGGGCCTGGTTTACAAAATATTCGCCATCCACATGCTGCAGACTGCGTAAGCACTCCAGGCTCGCATACCATTTGGTCTCCTCCGCTTCCAGATTGAACTCGATGGCTGGGTACATGGATGCCAGATGAAGATGCTTTTCTTTGAGCGCCCGATATTTATCCATAAAATCCGGAGCGAACACATCACCAACCCGCAGACCATTGCGACCGGTCTTATCCATGTAGGTCGGACCGATGCCACGAAGGGTTGAACCAATTTTTGCTGCTCCTTTTGATGCTTCCGAGGCCGCATCCAATAACCGATGTGTAGGCAGGATAAGGTGCGCTTTATGAGCTACGAACAACCGGTCCAAAAAGGACAATCCGGTAGATTGCAATTCCGCTATCTCCCGTTCCAGTGTGATGGGATCGATGACAACACCATTGCCGATCAGGTTCTGGAGATCAGACCGGAAGATCCCGGAAGGGATGGTGTGCAGGACAAATTTTTTTCCATCAAACTTAAGGGTGTGGCCGGCGTTAGGACCACCCTGAAACCGGCAAACCATGTCGTATTGCGTAGCCAGGTAGTCAACGATCTTTCCTTTCCCCTCGTCTCCCCACTGCAATCCGACAATTACATCAATTTTCATCGAGTTGTGTGTTTTAAAGAGCCAAAGATACTCTTTTCTACCCGAGAAATCGGCATACCCTCCTGAATTGCGGGGAGGAATAAATCTTTGGAAATGTTCACCCTACCGTAATCCTTTGACCCATGGATGCGCTATATAAATGCAATGCTCCGGATTCTCACCTGCGCTACTCCCGGGGCCTGAAGGTGGCCATACGATTGATTTTCTTTTGCTTGGCGGAACTAGCTCCGGGACGTGTTGTACGCCGGGGTTGAAGATTTTTCCTCGGCGGTCTTTTGCTGCGGGAAGCAACCGGTTGGGTCGACACCGGGCTGGTCGCCAGGTATTCACTGCCTTCGTGGTCTGTGCGTGTCGCTTCATTCAGTTCCCTGGCAATCTTATATTCCAATCCGCGAATGATCTTTTTCTCCGCTACATTATGATAACCGTTATGGAGTTTATGCTCAAAATCGCGGTCTTCTTCACGGGCATTGCGGATTCGTTTTTCTGCGTGCCCCAGTTCATGAGCCAATCCTAATGCAGGTGTCTGCCTCCCTCCGTTCTTAACTTTGAGTGCAGATCGCGGATGCCAGATCACTGTAAGGTCGTCCGGAGAGAATTCGACACCGGCCAAATCCCTGGTCTCTTCAATGCGGATGGTATGCGATGACTTTTTCAGGGTGCTTATCAATCTGTTGCCGGTGGGGCTATTTTGCAGATAGCGGAAGGCACGGCGGACATCATTTTTAAAAGAAGCACTGCTTTTGCTGGCAATGACGATCAGATTGCCGTCGGGATCGGAATATTTCAAAGGGTTGTTCGCCACGTAAGCATAAGGACTCAGTGAAGGATACTCGCCAGCCGCAGGGTCCGGGCTTTGCCACATGGACATACGCGGATCGTAATAGCGGGCGCCAAAATAATACATGCCCGTTTCGGCGTCCCGCTCTTTACCACCAAAGAGATAATCGGGTACATGGTCATCAAACTTTTCATCCTGAAGAATCTCACCGAAAGGCAAATAGGTCACGTGGCGGATCACCTCTCCGGCGTGATTAGTCACATAGGTTACATTTCCCTGCGCATCACTGAGGTAATAAAAATCCAATATTTCCTTAGCCAGCGCGTCCCCAGTGAATCCATATCCTGGCTCTGATTGAATGGTGTCGGCGGCATTGATCCACACCGGCGGCCCCGGAGGCCCGGTCGTATCCGGGGGGCCAATAGGCAAATTCCAGTTAGCCGGAGGTATCTGCCAGGGTTGACCTCCCTGTCCCCCGGGCAGAGGGTTTCCGTTCACATCCGGATTGGCATAATAACCATAAAGGGTGGGTGGCCCGGGAGGAATGCCCAGGTCGTGGTAATATTGATCAAGACCTTGCTGAAGAGCTACCATCCGTTTTTGATAATCAATATTACCTGCTGAGATGCCGCCATAGGTGGGTAACAAGTCGTGGACAAACTTACCGGTGCCCTGCTTGCTTAAAAAGCGTACATCGTCGATATAATAATGTTTGATAAATCGATCCTCACGAATGGTCAGGTAAGGGCTTACATAAGCAGTGAAATTATCGGAATGATTGACAAACCCCACGGTCTCACCATCCAGGAAGATGCCCTGACTTCCGCCACTGCTCTTAATAGCACGCTGACTTTCTGCATCATAGGTATACCTGCTCATTTCACCGTTGTCGGAGACCCCGGTAAGCCGGTTTTCTTCATCCCAGATCATTTGACGGTTATCAAAGACAACCGTAGCCGACTGATCTGCCAGATTCCCATTGGCATCGTACTGAAGTAGTTTTTCATTGATCCGGTCGGGAGCATGGCGGTTGCCGTAAGCGAAGGTCCAGTCCAGGCTCCGGCCTTCTTCCAATTTTCCGTCAAGCAGGATCCTCTGTTGCTTTTGTCTAATATTCGCAGCATGATTGTAAGCCATATCCAGATCAAAAGCATGTTGTTGATTTCCTGCATTGCTTCCCTTTGCCTGGGTCAACCGATGCAGCCGATCGTAACCATAATCGGCTGTGAATGAAGAGTTTCGGGAGGCATCTCCCAGGTTGGTCTGATCAGATATCCCGGTCACATTACTCTCCGGGTCATAATCGTAACCGGATGTCATAAATTCTCCCTTCAGGGACCCTGCAGTGATGCTATTAACACGCCGCCGTGTCACGTCATAGGTGGTGGACTGGTGGACATCATTGCCAAACCGAATGAAGGTGCGGTCACCAAAGGCATCATATCCTATTTGAGTCAGATAGTCATAACGGTATCCAAGTTTTTCTCCGTACATCTTTGTCAGCATACCACCACCATTGTAGGCATAAGTCACCTTTTCTGCGTCAGGATATTGCATGACGAGCGTTCGGCCCCAGGTGTCGCTGGTACTTGTTGATATATAAGTTGCAATATGTGTTGCATTGATCAGCATGGTCCTGATCTCTTTATCAATATTGCCCAATGCATCGAAAGTCCACTCCCTGCCTCCCGAAGCATCTTCTACGAACCAAACCCTGCCAGCACGGTAGTTATCGGCATCGGGTTTACCATAATGGTAATAAACATTGTTCTCGATGTGCTTGGGATAGGTAATTTGTGTAAGCCTTTCGTGATCGTAGTCGTAACGGATCGCTCCATCATCCGGAATATTTTGCTCCAGTGAAGCCGTGGTACGGGAGATTAAATTACCGGCGAGATCGTATCTATCAATGGTAGTTCCTTCATCACTGTTCTCCTTTTTCAGCAACTGGCCAAATCGATCGTAGCGATAGGTGGTCATAACGCCCTGATCATCTTCGGTGCTTAATAGTTCTCCCAGCGCATTGTACGTAAATGATGTCCAGACTTCCCCATTTTCCGTCTCATCCATCGCGGCAGACTGCCGGTCACGTACATCCCAGTAGGTATGGCGCCGGCTACCCAGCGCATCGGTCAGGGTGAGATGAATCGATGGTTCCATCTGATAATCAGGAGCTATGTCATAGTGCATGGAAAGGACCGTACCATCAGGCCGTGTTTCATTAACCGTGCGGTCCAGGACATCGTACATGATCCGGGTGGGTGCCGTACTGGCTTTCTCACTATTATAAACACCTGCATTGGAGAGCGATTCGGTAACCGGGTAATAACTGGCAACTGCCCGCCCCAGATCATCGTACTCCACCTTACCCGAAACCTGAAGAACATCTTTATCCGCCAACCCATCCCCCTGAAACAAAGCCAACGTATGTTTGGTCTGGATATCCCTGTTTAACCCGTCTACAAATAATACGGACAGGATGTCCGACTCCCGGGTCGCATCCCAGGAATAAGTCTCTGCATAAGCCACCGGAGCATCCAGATGATATTGATAACGCTGCGAAAAAGGCTTATCTGCAGCCAGTTCAAACGGGCTGGTAATCGAACTCACACGTCCGAATTCATCGAACAAATAACGCACCTGCTGCCCATTCATGTCCGAACGTAACGTAAGCTCACCGAAACGTGGGTCGTATTCATAGGCGGAATGATTTCCGTAGCTGTCTCTGACTTCCTGCAGGTAGGTATGCAGGTCAGCGTCCCACTGATAAGTAAAGGACAGTCGGTCGCCATGGAGATTCTCGGGCCGGATAGCCTCTATGAGATTGCCATATTTGTCGAAAGCATACGTGTTCACAGCTACCGAATCCTGACTCAGGTAATCCCTGGTCTCTGTAATGTTACCGGCGTCATCCACGGAGACGGTACGTCGTCTGAGCCATCCGTTGTCATCTGTCAGGAGGATCTCTTCCGGTACCGAATAAATGTGCTGGTCATCCAGGTTGTGATAACTGGTGGTCGTGGTAAGTACATCCTCCGGATTCCCATTGCCGTAGTCCCGCTCCAGGATCTGATTTCCGTGTACATCATAGTCAAAATCCATCCGGTGTTCCAGTCCCGGTGTCTCCTGTCCTTCGTAATACCCGGTCGATTGAGAAACCAGTGCCGGAAAATAGGTTGCATTCTCCAGGCTTTCCAGGCTGACAGGAACCACCGTTCCCAGATCCGGATACCTGAGCTCGTAGGTATACTGATCCCGGACATAAAGGCGATGATTGCCGTCCATGACCGACTCCGACAGTTTAAGCCCTTTTCTGTAGTACGAAGTAACATCGTAGGTGGTCTCTACGGTCCGGTAGACGGAATCTGCACTCCAATCATTCATCTGTACCTTGCCAAAACCGTAAAACATCCGTTCACGTCGGTCGTAATAACCCTGTGAATAGGAATAGCTTGTGTGGATGGTATCGGCGCCATCGCCCCCCACCCCGTCTGTCTGCCGCACATCCGAGAGCACCCATTGACCATATGGTAATCCATAGGTATTCCCTGCGACTGCATAGTCCAGGATAAGTGCACCTCCCAATGGGTTTTCGACAGTTTTTAGCCGGTTTGTTCTTCCCAGGGTGGATGGCGCAACATCCAGGTCACCGTCATTTTCCGTGGCAACCAGGTAGTCGGCATAGCCATCGCCATTGATATCTTCAAGCAGGGTCTGTCCACGGCTGACACCCTGGCCTGTGAAAAATCCGGGATTAATACAGATGCGGATACCAATGAATACGATTTCTATGCATGCCGTGAAAGCCGTGTTGACGGATTCACCGGTGGCTGACGAGGTCTCCAATCCGGCTATGCCTTCCCAGGATTGCGCCGGGCCAAAACCACTGCCCGTGTTCATCCTGACCCGGAAAGGATCTGTTCCAACCACCCAATCGGGCAGACCATCGCCATTCAGGTCTTCCAGTCCGGCAGTGGTCCAGATATCCGTTCTCGATAACGAAGTACCGGCTACGATACTGCCATTACTATAGTTGACACCCAGGCCTGCGCCGTAGTCCGAGCTCTTACCTTCTCGAATGGTCGAGAATCCCCAGTTTTCTGCAGATGCAAACCGGTACCCGAGATTTAAGGCAACGCGGCCATCCTGATATACTTTATCCACCAGTCCATCACCATTCATATCCAGCCAGCTGTGTTCCGCATGGTCGTCATCGGTGGTAAAATTGCCGCTGATACCGATGGCTTCCGCTGCTGTTTTTGCCGCCGAACGCGCCCGTTTACCAGAAGTGCCTGTCCGGGATTTAACTCTGGCAGCACGCGATATTCCTCCGGCGGCTTCTCCCGAATTGGAGGTGCTGGAATAGATAAAACCACCTCCCAGTGTGGCTCCCAGGGAATTGGACTTTGCCAGATGGATCCCCAGGTCATAGGGAACTCCGTTCGACTCCCAGCCTCCCAATGGTGTGCTGTACTGAATCATATCCTTAGTAACAATGTCCGGATACCGGTCTCCATTCATATCCAGCACATCCAGCAATGTCTCTGTCTCGCTCCAGGAAGTACCGGCAGATCCATTCACCACTCCTACCCCACCGCCCACGGCAACACTATGCATGGTATTTTTAAAGCGACGGGCCGGAGCGGCCAACCCTTCACCATTAGAGGCCGGAGCCGTCACGATCAGATCATCCTCACCCAGCCGCGAACTGCTGATGCTGTTAGCCAGGACATAGGTCAGGTTGTCGTAGCCCTTCCAGGATTGTGAAAGCACATCGGGTACCAGGATGATCAAGGCCGCTTCTTTGGCATTGAATAAGTCACCCAGAGATTCAGGGTCTTCCAGGTCGATCTCTGATGTATCTACCTGCATCATCTTGTCATCCAGCTTGAGGTCGGATTCCACGATCGGGCTATTGGCCCGGTTACCATTACCATAATACGCAAACTGACCCCAACCGCGATACAATGGTCCAAATAAGGACTGCTGTACGCGGGAAGTGGTGAACAGTCCGGGCCGGATCGCAGTCGTGATCTGGTTGAGTTGAATGGTGGCCTGCAGGCCTTTAAATGCGTAAGCCATCACCGGATTGGTCGTATGGATTTCGATCCATAAACTGTCCCCGCTAACCACCGGTGCCGATAAAGAGAGCCCCTGAGCTGCAGCGCCATTGCGGATGGATATTGTCTTCCTCCCAACCAGCGTATGCAGTGATTTGACCGAAAGGGTAATCTCTCCACTGAGCGTGTCGGCAATGCCAGGTAATGAAACCGATACATCCAGGGTACCGGTGTTTGCCGCCTGCCAGATGGCGGCGGGCCGAAGCGGATTGTTGAACATGGAATAATCCACTACCGGATAAAAGTCAAAGAGCGGCTGACCATTGGTACCGATCACCTGCTGGCTATCGGCCTGGGTATAATAAATACGCGGCTTCCAATCCAGCGCTCTCCAGTCCACCTGCGTAGACGTTAAGAGGCGAAAATAAAATACATCGGCATCCCTGACCGGTAGGCCTGAAATTGCAATGTCCGTGCTTATCACACTATCCGAACGCAATAGGCGGTCCAGGACATAAATGGTATCCGCACCATCCACTCTTAAGATCTGTAAACGAAGGTCATCGGTCAACCGGCCTTTTGTGAATGTGCCTTCAATAGACACCTGCCCGTCAAGCGGCATATGCAGGGATTGCATTGCGGTCAGGAGAAAATCGGAAGATGCCTGGTACGTTTTCCTTGATTTCCCGTTGGCGGTAAGGGTATCTCCGGAAATACTTTCGTAGGTAATACGAGGATCCCAGATCACCTGATCGTAGGCGCCGTCGAAAACCGACTGTACGCGGAAATAAATACGATCCCCTTTATTTACACGGAAATATTGAACATTGCCAGGATTTTTAATGCCATAATCATCACCCATTATCCGCGAAGACCATAACTCGCTGCCCTGCTTCTGTATCGAGACCCGTACGCCGTCCTTATGGGTATAATCTGCTGCTGCAGGATCTTCCAGCAAATGGACCGGTGCATCTATGCTAACGTAACCCGTATCCGGTGCCTGCCACATCCTGACGACATCATGCAGTGGAAAATCAGTCATTTTTTGCAGCAGCTCACTCGTATCCTCAGCAAAAAGGTTAGGATCTGGCGGCGAAGCTGGTGTAACCGGATTGGGGGTTGGATTGCTACTACGGGTAAATTCCGGCTCACCGGCAGCATTGATGTGATTAAAATAAACGATCCCATCCTTTGCAATGTCAACCAGGTCATCACCATTGAAGTCCGTAAAGTAGGTAGTAGCCCGGGTCGTGGTATTCGTATGCTCGTAACCACCAAATACAAAACCAACATGGCCTTCCGCACCTATGCTGGTGCTGGATGCTTTGGTTGCGGAAAAACCGGAAATACCCCGGATGGGTCGTTCAGGCCCAAATGAATTGTCTTGCCGGACCTGATTACTCCGGTAGTACAAAGCACCTTGCCTGGTATACACTTTATCTGGCAATCCGTCACCGTCGATATCCACCAATGCAAGTAATCCCTGCGACTGGGAGCTGGCATAAGCAAAGCTGCCACCAGCTGAGTTGATCTTACTGGTGGGATCTCCGATTGGACCTACGGTGACAACCGTTCCTCCCCCAATGTTGTTTGAGGCATCGCCACCCAGCACAGTAATCTCTCCATCAAATCCCGGGATCGGGTTTACAATCTTGCCCCGTACCTTGTCGTAAGGTACATCCCAGCTGACGGTCGGCAAATAAGGCTGAAAATCCTGGTTTAACTTGCTTTCGTCGTAATAGGTGAAGTGGTGCCGGTAAAAAAGATTACCCTGCCCGTCGTATTGGGCAATGGAGGCGAGCAAAGTCTTCTCAAACGCGCCAACTTGGTAGTCCAAACGATAAGAACGTATCGTCTCATCATTAAAGGTTATATCTATACGCCGCAGCAGATCCCCGCATACCTCTTTAAATCCCAATCGCCCCAGGATCATTTTGTCCGGCCGTGACGACTCACCCAACTCCTTGTCGCGAAAGAACATGACCTGGAATGGACCAGAGGTGTCGGCAAAACCGGTATAATCAATGCGTTCCGGATACAGGTATCGTCCGGCGACGGTGCCACCAGCCACCCCGACATCGGAAACCTGCTGATAGACAAAACGGATGGTATTGCCGTCTGCGTCCCGGATCTCCTGCAGTGCCCAGCGCACTATCCTGCCCAGATCATCGGCCAGGGAAGCATCCCCATCCGGGCCACCGTATCTGTACCGGTTCCCATCATTATCCCATACCTCCCACCAATAGTTATTCGGTTGATTGCCGTGACGGATGATCCGCAGGAAATCTGTCTCTACCCGGGGATGAAAGATCTTCTCTGCTGATCTGGGTTGAAGCTCTCCGCGATGCGTCACCGGAGTTAACTGCTCTCCATTGAATAAATACGTTTCAGTCTCTTTCAGGATGTCGAACCGGGGTGTACCCCAACGGGTGTCTATTTCGATGGCCGGGATGGCGAGATCCCATCCCCAGCCCAGCCAACCATTCTGGAGGTCGCTGCTGTAGGTGATATTCAGATCAGGGGTCATATCCTTCCGGCCCGGAGGGAGCGTTATTGGAAAATGCAAACTGGCCGTTCCTTGTGCGTCAACATCCGGATAACCGATCAATTCAATCGCTGCAGCAGGGTCCGCCTGTGTTTCCAGGGAGAATTCCTGAGGATCCAGGAGCTCTGGTTCCATGGATTGAGCCGTTCCCAATAGTGGACTGATAAGCATCCCAGATGCGGCCATCCATTGCCAGTACTTCTTCATCATTGCACGATTAACTTACTGACCAATTCTTTTTGCCCCTGCCGGATGCTCACCACAAACCAACCGGGCTGTTTAATACCCGGCTGGATGCGGTAAGTGCCTGGCTTAAGCAATTCTTGACGGTAGATCACTTGCCCGGAGGGTGAAACCACCCGGAGGTGAGCTGCCTCTGTATTTTTCCATACCAACCGGAATGCACCGCCGGGAGCGATCAGGTTTGGATACAATGCAATGGGTTCAGTCTTTGCAGCATTCAGGACTATAAATGATAGTTCGGTCAAACAACCAGCTTCCCGGGTCAATAAAGTGTAATGGCCTGGGAAGTCGACCTGAAGATGATTGCCGGAATGCATCGAACCATCCGGCAGGATCCAGGTATATTCTGCTTCCGGAGAACCGGGATCAGCCTTTAGGTCGAGATCTTTTCCATCCAGTAAATAGGATTCTTCTCCGGATACCGTGTTTTGTGTCTTCCCATTGGCAAGTACCAGTTGCTGCCTATATCGTCTACCCTCAGCATCTTCGATCGCAAGCCAGTAAATACCAGGATCCCGGGCCTGATCTGCCCAAAAATTCTTATTGATCGTTGCTTCAGTCCGGACACCGCCTTCCTGTTCCAATGTAATCCGGTAGGGAGCTTTACCTCCCACTACCCGAACCGACAGGATTCCGGGAGACAATGCTCCGCATTGGGGTGCATCCCACCAGGTTTTAAAGAACAAGGGAGGCCCCTGCATCAGGGAGAACAACCATTTTGCTTTCTGCTGAGGGTCAGGCATATCACTTTCCATTAATTTGCCTGATTTCACCTCCAATGAGCTGGCCCTCCATCCTTCCGGGGTGAAACGGGTATTTCCGGAGGTGTCCATCACCAGCCAATACTGGTTGCCAGGCATAGGAGGTGGTAATAACTCAGGATCCCAGTAAACAGAAATTCCTTTCAAGCCTTCAACCACACCGGTCCATTGACCACACCAGGTCCTTTGCAACATGGAAATCTCTGCCGTACTTTCTTCCCATAAGACAGGTTGATCATCATCTCCCCAGGTGAAAAAGGTACGATCCGGAAGGGTACTGGAATTGGTGGCATTGCTTATTGCCAGCCTGCCAGCAGAAACAATGGGCAATCCGGGGAGCAGGCTTGACGTTGCCTGCATTGTGCGCAATGCGGATTTATCATCACGCCCAATACCGGCTATCCGGTGTCCATAGCCTGCCATGCTCCGGGCGCCCCAGATCACCGAGCCATCGGCATCCAGGTAGTTTTTAGGAGTGGATTGATCTAAGGTCAGGCCATATTTTATTGCCAGGTATGAATCAATTTTTTGCCGCTCCGTGGGAGAAAGCACCCGGTTGAAGAGGAGCCATTCTCCCAGTTTCCCGTTGTAGGCATCGACGGGTATGGAAGGATTGGCAGGCCTCGAGCCCAGCCAGAGGATAAATTTATCCTGTGTGGTGTCCAAATCACTTTTAAAGCAGGACTGGATGACCGGTCCCGATGACCGTGATACGGGATAATTAAAGAAATAACGATCACTCAAATCGGCCACCCTGTAGTTGGTATTGATTAAGTCCGCCTGTGTATCACGACCTAAACTCCAGATGCTTTGCTCCGTCGATAAACGTGTGTCAGAGACCGAAAAAATCGTTAACGCAGGAAGTGAAACATCCGTCAATGGCAGCCGGAATGGCTGATTCTTCATCGGTACTATCACGGGCTGGTAATTAAGCCAGCTCAAAGAATCTCCGGGATGCCTGGCCACAAGGACCCCGTTACCATCTGCCCAGACGGCCTGACCATTCCGGATTTCCGGACGCAACCATAGCTGGACTCCTTCCACACCGCCAGGATTCGGGTTTTGCAGGTACCCGGTGTATGGCATAAAACAGAGGCAAAAAAGAATTATTCTCCGAAGATCCATTTCTGCCGGTTATTGGTTGAATGGAATGGCGTATCCAAGCGTAATCATAAAGGCCATGTTACGGTTAGGATTCTCAATGAAATTGTATCCATTGGCCTGTGTTTCGATGACATCGGAAAGACCAAGCTGGTAGCGGCCTTCCAAAAGAAAATTCTGCCATTCAATGCCCAGCCCAAGAGCAATGGAAAATGCCGGTTTCCCCTTGAGTACCTCCCTTAAGTTCTGCTGGATCTGGAGGTCCTGACCGATGACCTCCGAATTAGAGGTGTACCGGATGGAATTGCTGGTGATGTTTATGCCAAGCTGCGGACCAACTCCGATATGTACCCCCGCCAGTCCATCTGACAACTGGCTTAAAGGGTATATTTTGAAGTAGGGTACCAGATTGATGTATTGGTAATTAAATGCCATCGTGTAATGCAGACCATTGACATCGTTATAGTTAAAGGTGCCACCGGACATGCTGTAGAGTATTTCGGGCTGTATCGCAACGAATGTATTTTCAAATTGCATATAGAAAAAAAGACCAGCGGTCCCTCCCCATTGGTTTTGCAATTGGGTGGAATACGTTTCTTCCGGAAAGACCGGTCGGATGATGGTGGTTTTGATTTCGTCAATACCTGAATAGGTGACACCACCTTTCAGGCCAAAATAAGAGCCTTCCGCATCGATCAATTGAGCCATAAGGGAACTCGCCGAAAGCATGATCAGGAGGACAAGAAGGTTTTTCATAGAATCCGGTTTACTTGAAGCTATACCGGCATTGAAAGCACAACCGATTGATAATCTGTGCCTAACTTAAGCCAGCAATTGATTCAAAGTTGCATTATTATGCCTGGACATCCAATTTGAAAGGGTAGACAATAGGTAGACAGTCCGTTAAAAAGTTGAAGGTTGAGTGTTGAAGGTTGAATTGATGGGAAGGAATGACAGGAAGGTTGTTCAAGATGAAGTTTCCCGAGCTTTGGATGCCCCCTCCGGGTTGATGCTCTTTTCACACGCACCGGCACATTTACCATAAAGGTTCAGTGCATGATGCGTGACGGAAAAGTGAAGTAGCGAGCCCATCATATCCTTGATCTGCTGTACCCGGGGGTCACAGAACTCGAGGACCTTGCCGCAGTCTACGCAAATGAGATGATCATGTTGCTTAAAACCATAGGATTTCTCATACTGGGTGAGGTTCTTACCAAACTGGTGTTTTTTAACCAGATCGCAGGTCACCAGTAGTTCCAGGGTATTGTATACAGTCGCACGGCTAACCCGGTACTTCTGGGTTTTCATATGGATATACAACGCTTCTGCGTCAAAATGATCGGTGCGCCGGTAGATCTCCTCCAGAATGGCATAACGTTCAGGGGTCTTGCGCAGACCCTGCTGTTCAAGATGGGCTGAGAAGATGTTCTTTACCTCCCGGATGATCTGTTCGATATGCTGTGGATTATCCATTTCAGTTGGTTTCCGAGCGAATGACATTGGAGATGCCCGGCATTTTCTTTAAGGTAATGATGGCGTGATTGACCTGATCGATGTTATTCACGATCACCGAAACCCGTCCTTCGAAAAAGCCTTCACTACCGGTGATAGTAAAGGAACGGATATTTAGTCCTAAAGTTGAAGAGATCAGGTGGGAGATGCGTTCGATAACACCCGGTCCGTCATCGATACCGGTGATAACCAGCTCGACAGTATAGGAGGTGTTTTGAGTGTACACCCATTCCGCCTTGACGATGCGGTAGCCGTAATTGGCCATCAGGTGCATGGCATTCGGACAGGTGGTCCGGTGTATCTTCAGACCATCATTGATGGTGATGTAGCCAAAGATGTCATCACCCATGACCGGTTCGCAGCAGGTGGCAAATTTGTAGTTATAAACTTCTCCGGGCTCACCTTTGATGATCAGTTTAGGTACACCGCGTACTGCTCCGTTCACCTCCCGGGGTTCCGGTGGAGGCGGTATTACGGCCTGCTTGACCGTGACTTCCGGTTTTCGCTGTACCAGTTTTCCTCCCTCGACCTCAAACTGACGCAAATCGTTGAGGTTTATACTCTCGGTGGCGATGGCGAAATACAGGTCCATGCGGGATTTAAAGCCGAAGAATTTGACCAGTAAGTCAAGGTTATCCTCAAACTCCGCTTTCATATTCCGCAGTTTGCGTTCGAGGGCTTCCTTACCGTATTCGCCTTTTTGCCTTTTTTCTTCTTTAAGCGACTGCCGGATCTTGGCTTTTGCCTTTCCGGTGGCCACCAGTTTCAGCCAGTCTTCGGATGGCTTTTGATTTTTACCGGTGATGACCTGCAACTGATCCCCGTTCACCAGTTTGTAACCCATGGGGACCAACTTGTTGTTGACCTTAATGGCTACACAGTGGGACCCGACATCGGAGTGGATACCAAAAGCAAAATCAAGTGCCGTAGCGCCTTTGGGATAGATTTTCATTTCACCCTTTGGCGTATAGACGTAGACTTCTTCATTGAAGAGGCTGGTCTTGAAGTCGTTAATGAACTCCAGCGCATCGGTATGCGGACTATCCAGTATTTCGCGGATGTTATCCAGCCAGCTTTCGTACAGGTTATGCATTTTCTGTACACCCTTGTATTTCCAGTGGGCGGCGAAACCACGCTCGGAAATCTCATCCATTCGCTCCGACCGGATCTGCACTTCCACAAACCTTCCTTTCGGGCCGATCACGGTGGTGTGCAGGGATTCATACCCATTGGATTTGGGAGTGGTTATCCAGTCCTTCAGTCGCTCAGGCACAGGAGTGTGCACATCGGTGACAATGGAATAGACCTGCCAGCAGATGGATTTTTCACGTTCCGGCGAAACATCCACGATGATACGAATGGCGTACAGGTCAAAGATCTCCTCGAAGGGTACCTTTTTCGTCCGGATCTTGTTCAGGATGGACGAGATGGATTTAGGTCGGCCGTTGATGCGGTAGGGAACCTTTAAGGCATCGAGTGCTTTGCGCAACGGTTTGATGAACTCGTTGATGTAACGGTCGCGTTGTTTCTTTGAATCCTCCAGCTTATCAGCGATCTCCTGGTAGATCTCCGGTTCCATAATGCGGAGACAGATATCCTGAAATTCGGTTTTGATGTTATACAACCCCAACCGGTGTGCCAGGGGCGAATAAATGTAGCTGGTCTCGGCCGCAATCTTCAACTGCTTTTGCCGGGGCATTGAGTCAATGGTCCGCAGGTTGTGGAGGCGGTCAGCCATTTTGATCAGCACGACGCGGACATCCTGCACCAATGTACTTACGACCTTCTTGAAGTTTTCGGCTTGCGGGCTCTCCACGTTGTAGAGGCCATCCAGTTTGGTAAGGCCGTCAACGATCATCGCGATCTTGTTGCCAAATTCTTTGCGCACCTCCGGGAGGGAGACTTCGGTATCTTCCACCACATCGTGCAGCAAAGCACAGACGACCGCGGTGGGTCCCAGACCAATCTCTTCTACGCAGATCCGGGCAACTTCGATGGGATGGAGTATATAGGGCTCGCCGGACTTACGCCTCTGACGCGCATGGGCTTCTACAGCCATCTCATAGGCACGGCGGATATCGGCGCGGTCCTCCTGGGTAGCTTTTTTGTTGATGGTACGCAAAAGCTTGCGGTAGGCGCGCTGGATCAACACCCGGTCTGCATCAGTATATAACAATACTTCTTCCATGCTTGGCTACCACCCTTAAGTTCTAAAAAGATACAAAATAGTGATTCCCCTGATTAATGTGCGATTTACCAGGTTCATTCAGGTATTAAACGCATGGACACAACCATCTGTTCCCCGAAGAATGAAAGGAATCCGGATACAAACATTTTATACCCAAAAAAGCCTGATGATGGCACTCAGATATTACAATAATCATCGTATCTTTGCATTCCTTTTGACAAAAGCGGTCGAAAGTACCCTGGTTTAAGGGCCAGGATTGCATAAAAGTCAAAGAACTGCGGGTGTGGCGAAATTGGTAGACGCGCTAGACTTAGGATCTAGTGCCGCAAGGCGTGGGGGTTCGAGTCCCTCCACCCGTACTCAGTTAACATTAAAAAAGGACTTCCTCCGAAGTACCTTAAATCCAGGTGTTTTATGAAAATCTCACGCAGCGCTGCTTCACAGCCACTCACTGAAGTCATCCAAATTGAAATGGAAACGGCAGACTACCTGTCAGAATTTGAAAGTGAACTGCGAAAGTACCGGCAAAAAGCTGCCTTTAAAGGTTTCCGCAAAGGCAAAACGCCAATGGGTTTTGTGAAAAAAATGGTCGGCAAGTCCCTGATGGCCGAGGTAGTACACAAAAAACTGGAAGCCTCCCTCTACGAATACCTGGAAACCGAAAAACTTGACCTCCTGGGCCAGCCGATCCCTACGGAAAGAGAAAAAGAAAACCATCTGGACGTCAACGCTCCCCAGAAACTGGAATATGAATTTGAGATCGGCCTGGCACCGACCTTTGAAATTCAGGGTATCAAAGGTCAGGATGCTTACAGCAAATACCGCGTCAGCATCCCGGCATCAGAGGTGGATGCGGAATTAACCCGCGTACGCAAACAGCTTGGGCAATATGCCGAAGTCCAGGAAGGTATTGAGGACGATGATATTCTCGAAATTGAAGCAAAAGAACTGGATGGCGAAACGCTAAAGGAAAAAGGCTGGGAAACCGCCTTTTCTACCTTTGTTTCTGACCTCAACGATGATCGACGCGAAAAAGTCAAGTCCCTGAAACTGAATGACACATTCCGTTTTGACATCTACGAGCTGGAGAAAGACAAAGACGAGAAATACGTTCGCAAATACCTGCTCAACCTGGATGAAGATGAAGACAAGAATATCGGCCACTTCTTTGAAGGCAAGATCGTCAAGATCAAGCGGCAGGAGCTGGCTGACCTGGACAAGGATTTCTTTGACAAAGCATTTCCCGGGCAGGAAATAGCAACCGAGGAAGAAGCCAGGGCTTTCATCGAAAAATCCATCAGTGGCATGTACGACCGGCAGGCAGAAGCCTTATTGTTCCGGGACATCCAGGATCGCTTACTGGAAAACAACACGCCAGAAATGCCCGATGCCTTCCTGAGAAGATGGCTACTGGTTACCAATGAAAACCTGACCCAGCAACAAATCGATGACGAATTTGATGGGTTTCGCAAGAACCTGATCTGGACCATCATCCGTAATCGCCTGATCAAAGGTTTTGACCTGAAAGTGGAAGCCGACGAGATTCGCAACCAGTTCCGCCAGCAGATCCGCGGATATTTTTCAGGATACGACCCCGGTGAAGAGTTCATGGATCGTATGGTGAATCAGATGATGAGTGAGCGCAAGCAGGTCGAAAAAGTTTACGATGATCTGCTCTACGATAAATTGTTTGAAAAACTTGCAGAAGAGATCACTGTAACCGAGAAGTCCATCGAAAAAGATGCTTTCCTGAAGATCATGGAAGAAGCTCGCCAGGCAGCTAATGCCAATCAGCTGCAAGCGCTGGCTGAAGAGGAAGAATAAGGACTGGCTTCTTCTATCCAGGCGGCATTTTATTCGCCGATCTTTTCCAGCGATGGTGATTCATTAAATCTTTTGACGTGTATCTTTGTTTATCCACTGTTAATACACGATCTAAAAAGGAGTATAATATGTTTCCGAAAGATGAATTTATGCGGTATGCTACCAAGCACCTGGGCATGAACTCCATGCACCTGGAGCATTACATGCAGGCATCCGCACCGCAAATTACCGGCTTTACCCCACAGGTTATTGAGGAGCGCCAGCTGAATATTGTCGGCATGGATGTCTTCTCCCGGTTGATGATGGATCGCATCATCTTCATGGGGGTTCCGGTCAACGATTATGTAGCCAATGTCGTTCAGGCACAGCTGCTGTTTCTCGAATCAACGGATCCGAAACGCGATGTCCAGATGTTCATCAACAGCCCTGGCGGCTCGGTCATCGCCGGCATGGGCATCTATGACACCATGCAATATGTGGCTCCGGACATCGGAACCATCTGCGTTGGACTTGCCGCCTCCATGGGCGCGGTCCTGCTCTGTGCAGGGACTAAAGGAAAACGAACCTGCCTGAAACACGCCCGGGTGATGATTCACCAGCCATCGGGAGGCATGCAGGGTCAGTTTACCGACATGGAGATTTCATACAACCTGATTAAATCCATGAAAAAAGAGTTGTACGAGATTATGGCGAATCATACCGGACAGCCCTACGATAAGATCGAGGAGGATTGTGACCGGGACAACTGGATGACAGCTACCGAAGCCAAAGAATACGGATTGGTTGACGAAGTGCTCATCCGTACTTCGGATGCCAAATAATTATTTTTTTTGGTATCCAATTTGCATCGCTAAAAGGGTTAAAGAGGCCTGACGACACGCTTTAACCCTTTTTTGTAACTATCTTTAATCCTTTGACGTTATGCTTGTGGTTATCCGATCGATGCCACATGCTTAAAGAAACCTCATGAAAGGAAGTAATGAAAACTACCGGTGTTCATTTTGCGGACGGGATAAAAACGAAGCCCTGATCCTGATCGCCGGAATCGATGGCCATATCTGTGAGATCTGTGTGGACCAGGCCAAAGAGATCATTGAAGAAGAACTTCATCTGAACCGGAAGTCCGGAGCTAGCAAATACCGCCTTCCGGATAAGGTAACCCCACAGCAAATCAAAGATCATCTGGACCAATATGTCATCGGTCAGGATGATGCTAAAAAATACCTGTCGGTCGCCGTTTACAACCATTATAAACGGCTCAAACAAAATACCGAAATGAACGATGTGGAGATTGAAAAATCCAACATCCTCTTCATCGGCCATACCGGTACCGGAAAGACCTTACTGGCACGCACCATAGCCAAATTTCTGAAAGTACCCTTTGCCATCGTTGACGCGACCGTCTTCACCGAAGCCGGGTATGTTGGCGAAGATGTCGAATCCATGCTCAGCCGCCTCCTCCAGGCCTGCAACTATGATGTTGAATCGGCAGAGAAAGGCATTGTCTATATCGACGAGATTGACAAGATCGCCCGTAAGACCGATAACCCTTCAATCACCCGCGATGTCTCGGGAGAAGGGGTACAACAGGCCCTGCTGAAGATGCTGGAAGGAACTGAGGTCAACGTACCTCCCCAGGGTGGACGCAAACACCCGGAGCAAAAACTGATCTCGGTAAACACCCAAAACATTCTTTTCATCTGCGGAGGCGCCTTTGATGGTATCGAAAAGATCATCGCACGCCGGCTGAATACGCAGGTGATCGGGTTTTCCGTCGAAGAAAAAGAACGCATCGATCGCGACAATCTGCTGCAATACGTCAACCATCAGGATCTTAAATCGTACGGACTGATCCCGGAATTGATCGGCCGCCTGCCGGTGCTGACCTTCCTGGAACCGCTGGACAAAGAGGCCCTGATGCGCATCCTTACCGAGCCTAAGAATTCTCTGGTCAAGCAGTACATCAAATTATTTGCCCTGGAGAATATTGAACTGGAAATCGCTCCGGATGCACTGGACTTCATAGCTGAGAAAGCCCTGGATTTTAAATTGGGAGCCCGGGGACTGAGGTCGATCTGCGAAGCCATCATGACGGATGCCATGTACGATCTTCCCGGCCGCAAGGATGTTCCGAAGCTGGTGATTGACCGTGCCTATGCCGAAGAAAAATTGCGTGGCTCGAAGCTCAGTAAATTGCGGGCAGCCTGATATCAGGGCTTTCTTCCGGCTCAATCTCTATATCTCTTGCGTTCTGCCAGGAGCATTCGTTTTGCTTCACTACGAATTCTATACCATGATTTGGGTTTAACTTCACGTCCTGAGGATTTCACGCAATATTTTTGCTAACCTTGTGTGTTATTGAGCAGTCATGGTTAAATATCTTTATTTGTTACTGGATGCATTTACCCTGATCTATCCCCTGCTATCCAGTTTTGAACCACGTCTGCATTTTGTATCCAAATTGGGGGCCTTGTTCCTTGGTATTTTCTGGATGGTTCTGCTGTTCATTCCCTGGGATATCCTTTTTACCCTGAGTGGTGTATGGGGATTCAACAGTACCTTCCTTACCGGACTGAAAATACTACACCTTCCGATAGAGGAATGGCTATTTTTTATTTCAGTACCCTATGCCTGCATGTTTATTTACGAAGCTGTGGTTTATTTTATCCCCTCCCAGCCCCTGTTGAAAATCAGCAAGCTGCTATCCATCTTGCTGGGTATCTCATTGTGTATCCTCGGATGTTTTTTTTACGATCGCTGGTATACCAGCCTCACATTCGTTGCCGCCGGCCTTGGATTGCTACTGCATACGCTGTGGATCAAACAAGAATATATGGGCCATTTCTACCTCGCATACCTGTTTTGGCTCATTCCGTTCTTTTTAGTCAATGGAATTCTTACCGGAAGTTATCTGCCCCAGCCTATCGTCTGGTACAACGATTCGGAAAATCTGGGAATACGTCTGACATCCATTCCAATTGAGGATACCGTTTACCTGCTGTTAATGATGCTCATCGTCACCACTGTTTATGAAAACAAACTGAAGCGATTTCTACTGCCTAAAGCAGAACCCGCACCCGCCTCGGAGTCGGATTAGCGTTTGATTTGTACGATTCTTCCCGACAATTGGGTTAAATTTGCTGGATTTCTGACACGGCCCGTATGCTGGTTTCACTGTACATCAAGAATTATGCGATCATCAAAGAACTGCAGGTGCAGTTTTCTCCGAATCTGAATGTGATCACCGGAGAAACAGGAGCCGGTAAATCCATCCTGATGGGCGCCTTAGGACTTCTGCTGGGCGACCGTGCCGATACCAAATCCTTGTTTGATCCGGCAGAACGATGTGTCATCGAGGGTACCTTTATCATCGACAACGATTCTATCGCCGATGTCCTGCAGGAACTAGGCCTGGAAGATCAGCACCAGCTGGTCATCCGCCGCGAATTAACACCCCAGGGGAAAACCCGTGCTTTCATTAATGATGCTCTGGTCAATCTTTCCGAATTAAGGGGACTCAGTGATCTACTGGTGGATGTACATGCCCAGTTCGACACGCTGGAGATCAACGAGCAGCCCAAGCAACTGGAATTGCTCGATGCCTATGCCGGTATCCTTGATCAGGTCCACCACTACCGCACCATCTACCGTACTTATCTGCAGGAACGCAACCGGTTGCAATTTCTTCGCGATGAAGCCGGGACCAGGCAAAAAGAACTGGATTTCTGGCAATTCCAACTAGCCGAGCTAACCGAGTTGCAGATCGAAGCCGGTGAAGAAATTCAACTGGAACAGGAGCAGGAAGCCTTAAGCCATGCAGAAGAAATCCGGCAGCGTACCGGCGAAGCAGCAGAAATCGTCCTGAACGGCTCTTCCAGCCTGGTGGATCAGCTGAACAGCATCGCCCAAAGCCTGCGCGGACTCTATGGAAAACACCCCATGATCGAAGGATTGAATACCCGGCTGGAACAGACGTCCATTGAACTGGCCGATCTGGCTGAAGAATGGACAGCCATCAGCGAAAAAAGTGAGTTTGACCCTGAACGTTACCAGGAGATCCAGGAACGTCTGGGTGAGTTGTACCGGCTGTTTCGCAAACATCAGGTCCAGCAATCCGCTGACCTCCTGGCCATCCAGCACCAACTGCAATCCGATATTGATCACCTCACGAACGCCGATGAAGAAATTGAAGCCCTGGCCAGGAAAGTTACCCTGCAGGAACAGGAATGTATGACACTGGGTAAAAAGCTTCATGATCAGAGGCAGAAAGCCATCCCGGGGCTGCAGGATGAAGTAGTCCGGGGACTCCATGAATTGGCAATGGATGCGGCTCAGTTCAAGATCGACCTCACGGCAGTCAGCCAGCTACAGACGGATGGCATCGATACCATCGAGCTCCTGTTTTCTGCCAACAAAGGCAGCCGGTTACTCCCCATCAAACGGGTAGCATCGGGTGGTGAACTCAGCCGGCTAAATCTGGTCCTGAAATCCCTGGTTGCCTCCAAAATGACCATGCCTACACTCATTTTTGATGAGATCGATACCGGTATTTCGGGCTTTGTCTCAGACCGGATGGGCGTCATGATGCGTGCCCTGGCTCAAAAACATCAAATCCTGTGCATCACCCACGCCCCTCAGATTGCTTCCAAGGGCGACCATCATTACTTTGTCTTTAAAGAGGAAAAAGCAAACCGTACCGAAACAAACGTAAAATTGCTTGGACCGGATGAGCGGATTACGGAACTTGCCATCATGTTAAGTACCAATCCACCCACCACCAGTGCCCTGGCTAATGCCCGGGAATTATTAGCGAATCACACAAATTGACCGAATTATGAGTTACGGATTATTAGCCGGAAAAAAAGGAATTGTTTTTGGCGCCCTGGATGAGCAGTCCATTGCCTGGAAAGTTGCCGAACAAGCAGTTGCCGAAGGCGCTCAAATCGTATTGACCAATGCCCCGGTAGCGATGCGATTTGGTAAAATTCATGAATTGGGGGAAAAGTTGAACGCACCGGTCATCGCTGCCGATGCCACCTCCATGGAAGACCTGAAAAAATTGCTGGAACAGTCCATCGCACACTTCGGAGGATCAATTGACTTTATCCTGCATTCGATAGGCATGTCTCTGAATGTCCGTAAGAACAAAGCTTATACAGACCTGAATCACGAATGGATGTTAAAAACTTTTGACATCTCCGCCGTTTCCTTCCACAAATTAATGCAGGTCGCCTATCAGCTGGATGCTGTAAAAGACTGGGGATCCATCGTTGCCCTGACTTACATAGCTGCTCAAAGGGTCTTTCCGGATTACAATGAAATGGCTGAATCAAAGGCACTGCTAGAGTCCTTTGCCCGAAGCTTTGGGTACCATTATGGCGTGAAAAACAAGGTGCGCGTCAATACCATCTCTCAGTCGCCCACCTGGACTACCGCCGGCAGTGGGGTGAAAGGATTCAAGACCTTCTTTGACTATGCCGACACCATGTCTCCGCTCGGCAATGCGACGGCTGAAGAATGTGCCAACTTTTGTGTCTTTATGTTCTCTGACCTGAGTCGCAAGATTACCATGCAGAATCTGTATCACGATGGTGGGTATTCTTCTATGGGAATAAATCCTACGGTTTTTAATGAAGAATAACCCGGTATAGACGTTATACCAAGAAATTCAATCGATGCGTCAATGGTTATTGGTCTTTTCGATCCTATGCTCCGGATGGGTTGTCCTCCGCGGGCAGGTTCGTCCGGACATTGATAGACGCCCTCCCTCCGACCGGACTCCGGTGGTGGATACCCTGCAGGATTCTGTTCAGGTTATCGACGAAATAGATACCGTCCGGTTACAATACTTTTATCAGAATGATCCTTTCGTCTTGTATCCGGTCACCGATACCGCCTTGTATCCGGACTTTAATCAGTACGACCCAACCCGCCGGAGTCTTTACCAATATGCCCATTTGGGTAACCTGGGCTCTCCTGCACGGCCTTTGCTGTGGCAACTCCAGCGAACGACGGGATTTGATCTGGGCATCCATGCGTACGATCTATATCAGCTCGATCACACCTCCTTACGATCCTACATTGTCGGCAAACCACTGAGTGATCTTTCCTTCTCACAAGGGGCAACCCAGGAACAAAGCCTGCTACATGCATTATTCAGCAGGAATTTCAGCAAAGGCATTCACCTGGATGTCGATTTTACCCGCATCAACCAAAATGGATTGTACATCAACCAGGCTGTCAGAGGCAGTTTTCTGCAGAGTACGTTCTGGTTCAAACATCCGAATGGCCGTTACCAGGGATTCCTGAATTATGTGCTGAATAACATCAATTCCCAGGAAAATGGTGGGCTTCCCGACTTGTCCCTTTTTGGCACCGAACGAAGTAGCAATAAACAAATATTCCCGGTAAACCTGAACGATGCCACCGCCCAGGATCGTGATCAGGCTATTGAGTTCAAGCAGTTCCTCCGATTGAATGGAGACAGTCTGAAAGGTCCTTCCTGGACCTCGGACCTGCAGGCTAATTTGTATTATACGGCACGCAGAGCTACTTTCTTCGATCGTAATTATACGGACTTCGACTATTATTCACCCTGGGACCTGGTAGGGCGGGATACCATAAGCCGGTATGTACGAGATCGCTGCATCGGATTGAATGCCTACTATTGGTTACAGCATCCGGACTCGATACCATTGCATTCCTGGCGATTGAAAGCTGGGATAGAATACGATCTGCATCATTTGATTCAGGACACCACCGGCTCCTCCACCGGTCTTCATGTGTTTGCCCTGGCCGGATTGATCCAGATCCCTTTCACCCATACCACTACCTTACAGGGTGAAGGCAAGTTGTATTCCGGGAGCAGGACGGGAGACCTGCATCTGGAGGGCACCCTGACACAACAGCTGGCAAAAGGACAATTTTTCAGGGCCACTGCCGGCCTGAACCGCTATCATGCATCTTACCTTGAAGACCAACTATTCATTTCAGACACCCTTGCCTGGAACTATGACTGGAAGTCGCAATCCGCCCTGTATACCCATGTAGCTATTGACATTCCGAAATTTCACTTCCTCGTTCAGGGAAGCGCTTACCGCCTGGGAAACTGGCTGTACTACAACGACATGAATACACCATCCGCAGGTGGTGCAGTCCAGATCTGGCAACTGGAAGTACGGAAGGACTTTAACCTCGGTGCTTTCCACACTTACCATCAGGTGGCGATGCAAAATACCAACAAACCGGATGTTGTGCCTATCCCCGTCTGGGTGATGCGTCATGGCATGTATGTTGAATCGGATTTATTTAAGAAACACCTGCATTTTCAGCTGGGAGTCGATGGCAGATGGCAATCAGTCTATACTCCCCCATCCTATTCACCCCTCACCGGTCAGTTCTTCAATCAAACTGCCTATAGCTCTCCAAGGCAACCCTGGCTGGAGGCGTTTTTCCAGTTTGAAATCAAATCATTGCGAGGGTTTATCAAATACGAAAATTTGTGGAATATTTGGTCAGATGACCCTTACTACCAGCACCCGCTGTATCCGTATTTTGATGCAGGCTTACGATTTGGCATCCGCTGGATATTGAGAAACTAGAGCTCGTAATTAGGCTTGAGACGGCCTTTATCTTCCTGGTAGAAATTGTTGATGATACCAACCACCTCTTCGATATCATCGGTCACGGGTATCAAATCCAGGTCCTGTGGTTTGATGTTCTGTTCTGTCTCCATCATGGTTGACTTGATCCATGCTTTCAAACCGGACCAGAACTGAACCCCCACCAGCACCACCGGTACATTGGTGATTTTTTTGGTCTGGATTAATGTGACCACTTCAAATAATTCATCCATGGTACCAAATCCGCCGGGAAGGACGACAAATGCCTGGGCATACTTAACGAACATCACTTTACGAACAAAGAAGTAGCGGTGATTCAGATTTTTATCGTCATCGATGAATGGGTTGTGATTTTGTTCGAAGGGCAGGTTAATATTCAATCCTACGGATACTCCTCCTCGCAAATACGCACCTTTATTCGCGGCCTCCATGATCCCGGGGCCTCCACCGGTGATGATTCCATAACCCTCCTCGGTCAGCCGCTCGGCAATTTCTACCGCCTTCTGATAATAAGGGTGGTCCGGCTGGGTACGTGCAGATCCAAAGATGGAAACGCAGGGACCAATGCGATTCAGAGACTCAAAACCATCCACCAACTCGGCGATCACCTTGAACATGGTCCAGGAGTTCTCTCCCTTCATGGTGGTCCACTGGCGCATGGTTCTTTTGGGGCGTGATTTTTCCAGCGATTCTGACATTATTGACTCGTTTAAGGGTAGCACAAGGTAATCAACGGAGGGACAGACACAATTGTTTTGCCGTAACCTCCATAAAAAAGCCGGCGGTTGCCGGCTTGGATTTTATTGTATTTCAGCTACATCCCGAAAGGACTCGTATTCCTTTTCGATGTAAGCCTTAACATCCTGCAGAGATTTGAAGCTGCGGAATAGTTCGTGAACCTGCCGCGTTGGCCCCTGATCTGCCGGGAAGACGTAATTCATTACATCTTTGGCCGTGATCTCATTCTCGCCCAGGATTATCAGGCGTTCGACCACGTTCCGCAATTCACGAATATTCCCGGACCAATGCATGCTCTGAAGTTCATTCAGCGCTTTATCGGTAAATGCTTTGGCCGGAATTCCATAATCCGCACAGATCATCTCACTGAAATGATTGACCAATAACGGGATATCTTCTTTCCGCTGATCCAGTGCCGGGACATCAATGATGATCACGGCAAGACGATGGTAAAGGTCCTCACGGAATCTGCCCTTTTCAATTTCTTTGCGCAGATCTTTATTGGTAGCGGCCACGACTCTCACATCAACTTTGATCTCCCGATCTCCGCCAACCCGTACAATTTTATATTCCTGCAGGGCCCGCAGCACCTTTGCCTGTGCCGAAAGGCTCATATCTCCTATCTCATCCAAAAACAGTGTTCCTCCGTTGGCCTGTTCAAATTTACCAATCCGCTGTTTGATCGCAGAAGTGAAGGCTCCTTTCTCGTGGCCGAATAATTCGGACTCGATGAGTTCAGAAGGTATTGCTGCACAATTGACCTCTACGATGGGGTTTTCCCTCCGGTGACTCTTCTCGTGGACCCAGCGCGCCACCAATTCTTTGCCAGTTCCATTCTGGCCGGTTACGAGGATACGGGCTTCGGTAGGCGCTACCCGGTCGATGGTCTCTTTGATCATGGTGATGGGTTCAGAGTCACCAATGATCTCCTGCACTTTGCTTTTCGCTACTTTATGCTGTAATACACGTTGCTGTGATATCAGGCTGCTGCGATCCATTGCATTACGCAGCGTGATAAGCATCCGGTTAAGATCCGGTGGTTTGGATATGAAGTCAAAAGCGCCTTTTTTGACAGCTTCGACGGCAGTATCGATGGTGGCATGACCGGAAATCATGACCACCGGGGTGTCCGGACTGATCACCTGAATGCGATCCAGGGCTTCCATACCATCCAGGTTGGGCATTTTGATGTCCAGTAAGATGACGTCGTAACTGTTTTGTTTGACTTTGGTAAGACAGTCAAGCCCGTCGATAGCCTCATCAACGGTGTACTTTTCAAATTCCAGGATCTCTTTTAGTGTTCTTCGGATGCTTTTCTCATCATCAACGATTAGTATTCGAGCCATATTCACCTCTTTTCTTCTTTCAATGTATCGGTCAAATATACATTAAAATTATTTTTAATAAGTAATAAGCTGTAATTAATCTTATTACATGTAATAAATTAATCACATGTAAGATTATTCAAAAATTATGCCTGTTTTGAAGAATAGTGGTCAGAACTCCGCGGACGGGAACTTTCGCAGCTGATTATCAATCATTTCCCAAATGCCGCAGCGCCATATAGGCCATCAACCCTGAGCTGATTTCAAAGGCTTTCTCATCCACATCAAATGTGGTGGAATGCACGGGAGAAGTAATATTCCTGGATTTATTACCCGTACCCAGCCGGTAAAAACAGGCGGGAATCACCTGTGAATAATAGGAAAAGTCCTCTGCGGACATCCGGGGCTCCAACCGGACAACTTTATCTTTCCCGAGAAAATCACCTGCGAATCCGACGGAAGCCGCCGTCAGTTTTTCATCGTTAATCAGGTACGGATAACCTATCTGCAGATCAATATCACAGGCGCCACCCATGCTTGCACAGATGTTTTGCACCGTGGTACGTATCCATTCGTGCGCTTCACGACGCCACTCCTCATTCATGGTTCGAAATGTCCCCTCCAGCCGTACGGTATTGGGGATGATGTTATTGGCACCCCCAGCCGACTGAATTTTACCAAAGGATAATACCGATGGAACCAATGGATCACTTTTCCGGGCCACCACCTGCTGAAGACCGGTGAGTACATGTGCTGACATCAGAACCGGATCGATACAGTCCTGAGGCACTGCACCGTGTCCCCCCTTACCTATGAGCGTAATATAGATCTCATCACAGGATGCCATATACATACCTTCCCGGAAACCAACCATTCCGGCTTCAAGCGGCGGATGCACGTGCTGCCCCAGTATACCCTGAGGGACCGGATTGGTCAGGACACCTTCCTTGATCAGCAGGGATGCTCCCCCTGGCAGCTTTTCTTCTGCCGGCTGAAAAATAAGGCGCACCGTGCCCGCAAAATGTTCCCGGATATCCTGTAGGATAGCTGCGACACCCAGCAGCGAAGAAGTGTGCACATCATGTCCGCAGGCATGCATGACACCTGGATTTTGAGAGCGATAGGGCACTTCATTTTCTTCCAGGATCGGCAGGGCATCGATATCCGCCCGCAAAGCCATAAATCCTTTACCGGGCTTAGCGCCCTGGATTTCAGCGACAACGCCATGTTCTGCCCATCCGGCGGTAAAGGGTATACCGAGGTCCCGGAGCCGATCCTGGATATATCTTCCGGTCGCCTGTTCCTGAAAGGATAATTCAGGGTGCATATGCAGGTGTCGCCGGTCCTTAATCACCGATTCCAGATGTTGTTCGGAAGCCTTTTTTATATGATGTATCAGACGGTGCTCAGTCATTTCCTAAATTTTGAAATCCACGAAAAATGATTTCGATATCCATCCAAATATCGAACTCTTTCGCATAAAGTGAATTGATCTTATGCAGGGTATCCGGCTGGGTTGCCCTTTCTGCGTACTTGAAGGTAGGTGAGAGAATACCCTGACGGAGTGGCGGTAGGTGCCTGATCAGGGGGTCTCCCTTGGCATATCCGACCCAGGTTTTATACCCCCGGATTACCTGCCACCAATTAGCTGCCAGGCCACGCTTATTTTTAACATTCCAAACCACCACCGGGGACACCACCAGTAAAAGTAAAGCAACGCCCAGATCCAACAATCTTTTCTGTACGAGGAAATGAGGAATTTGCAGGTTTTGCTGCAGATCATAGGTGATAAGTTCTCCCCGTGTGTCCTTGGATGAACTGCCAATGATGCTTAAGGCAGTTTCATTAGCCATTTTATAATGGATATCCGGCCCCAGGATTGTCATCCATTGGGTTATGGCCGAAACAGATATTTCGGGCGACGAGAAAATGATCTCATCGACATGCCGGCTACGGCACAGGTCCGGCAATACGGATAAGTCTCTAAAATTCTCCGCATCCGGATCAGGATCTTCCGGATCGATGTAACCCACCCACTGGAAAGGCTGTTTCAGATACTCCAGCAGGTCCAGTAATCGCTGGCTCGTCTGTTTGCTGCCAATGATCAGGATCCGTCTGAGAGGCAAAGGATGCAGTCGCATCCCTTTCACAGCCATCCATTTGATCAGCCAGTAAAGCAATGCCCATGCCGATGATGCCAGTAGCAAAACCCGCGATGGACGCCAGGTATCCGGCAATAGTGCATAGATGATCAACAAACTGATGACCGCCCAGAACCACCCGTGCAGCCATTTCCAGATTTCCACAATCCGGCGGTATCCACCCAAAAGTGCGTGGTAAAGAATGAAAAGCGCCGCATATGCAGGGACCTGTATGTAATTATAACTTGCAGGATAGTAGGTATCAGAGTATTTGATCGACTCCCAACCTTCCTTTAAAAGGTAGAAGCCTGCCATCAGCAGGAAGGCATCCACTAAAACCCGGCCAATGATCCGTAAATAAGGCGTTATAAATGCCCAACCGGCCTGGGAATAGATCCCCAGCCGTAACAGCCACACGTACCATCTCGCCTGCCGTCCAAAATATTTATTGGCAAAAATCACCATCGCCTGATAAAAGATGCGGATGTATTTCAGACTCCCTTTCCGCATCGACTCCCCTTTATAGTGAATAATGGATGTCGAAGCCAGATAATGGAGGCTAAATCCGGCCTGGGTAATCCGGTAAGACCAGTCGATATCTTCTCCATACATAAAAAAACGCTCATCCAGCAAACCAGCTTTGTTGATCGCTTCACGGCGAACCATCATAAATGCACCACACAAAACATCCACTTCCTGATCCTTATGCTCATCCAGGTAGCCCAGGTAATAGCGGTTGAACAGCTTTGATCGCGGGAATAGTGAAGCCAGTCCGGAAAACCTGCAGAAAGCGACGAAAGGCGTAGGCAATCCACGTTTGGATTCCGGGAGAAATTTTCCGGAGCCATCGATCATCCGAACGCCCACTGCCCCGGCGGACGGATGTGAACGGAGAAATTCAACACAGTTGTACAGGGTATTCTCCTGCAACACGGTGTCCGGATTCAGCAACAACACCAAATCTCCTGTCGATGCCATTATACCCTGATTATTGGCGCGGGCAAATCCTGCATTTTCAGTGTTGGCGATGCATTGAACCTGTGGAAACCTGGCGTGAACCATAGCCATCGAGTCATCCGAAGAAGCATTATCGACTACAATGATCTCAGTGGTTAAGTTTTGGGATGCCGCGATAACTGAATTGAGGCATTGTTCCAGGAAATACCGGACATTGTAATTGACAATAACAATGCTAAGGACTGGAACCTCCATGACTTAATCTTCGGTCACCGAATAGGGAACTCTGGCTAAAATAGACCTGCCGAGGGTAACTTCATCGGCATATTCGAGTTCTCCTCCGAAGGAAACGCCACGGGCAATGGTACTTACGCGAACACCTGTTGGCTGTAATAACTTGGACAGGTAGTAGATCGTCGTTTCACCCTCGATCGTTGGGCTTACGGCCATGATCACCTCACGGACTTCATCGCGGTACAGCCTCTCGACCAATTCACCGATGTGGAGATTTTCCGGACCTATCCCGTCAATGGGAGATATAACTCCACCCAAAACATGGTACATGCCCCGGTATTGGTGTGTCTCTTCGATGGCCAATACATCCCGGATCCCTTCCACCACGCAGATGACCTGATGGTCCCTTCTGGGGTCAGCGCATATCGAGCAGACCGTATCGTCGGAGAGGTTAAAGCAAGTTGTACATTCACGGATCTCTTCGCGAGCAGCACGAATGTCATCGGTAAAGCGTCTGACCATCTCAGGATCCTGCTTCAGCAGGTGTAAAACCATACGTAACGCGGTTTTCCTACCAATCCCTGGTAATGTCGCAAAGGCATCAACAGCCTGCTGCATGAGTTTCGATGGTAAGTGCATACAACAAAATTAGAAAATTATTCACAGCCCGCTGCCAATGGGATATTACGGGAAATTAAAAGGCGTATTATTTTAAGTAATACGCTTCAGGGAGTATTTTTGCTTTCTTAACACGGTAAATAAACATCGTATGGCTGAGGTAATTCGTATGCCGAGAATGAGTGACACCATGGAAGAAGGTGTCATCGTATCCTGGTTGAAGAAAGAAGGTGACCAGGTGAAGACCGGTGATTTGCTCGCAGAAATTGAAACCGACAAGGCGACCATGGATTTTGAATCCCTGTGGGAGGGTACCTTGCTGCACATTGGCGCCAAGGAAGGTGAAGCCATTCCCATTGATGGCATCATTGCGGTCATCGGCAAAAAAGGAGAAGACTTTAAAGCCGCTCTGGCCAATGCCGGCAATGGAGTTCCCGAAGCCAGCGCACCTGCTGATAGCACCGCCTCATCCAAATCATCTGAAAGTCCTGCACCCGCATCTGCTACAGCCGCTAAACCATCAGCTACCGCTCCGGCAACGGATGCCGACACCGACCGGCTGAAAGCATCGCCGCTGGCGAAAGCCATGGCCAAGGAGTCAGGCATCGACATCGCCTCCATCAAAGGAACAGGAGATCAGGGACGGATCGTACGCAGGGATGTGGAAGCTGCCATTGAAACGGGCGGAACCGCGCCTGCTGCGGCAGTGACACCCGTTTTCGGACAAGAATCTTTTGAAGAGATCAACGTCAGTCAAATGCGGAAGACCATCGCCCGCCGTCTGGCCGAAAGCAAGTTTTCCGCACCGCATTTTTACCTTACCCTGGAAATCAATATGGGCCGGGCCAGCGATGCCCGCCAGCGCATCCTGGATATGAGTGGGGAGAAGGTATCCTTCAACGATATGGTCGTCAAGGCGTGCGCCATGGCTTTACGCAAACATCCTGCCGTCAACTCATCCTGGATGGGTGACAAGATCCGCCGGAATCACCATGTACACGTAGGTGTCGCCGTAGCCGTAAGTGAAGGACTGCTTGTGCCTGTGATCCGCCATACCGATCTGAAGTCCATGACGCAAATCAATACGGAAGTCAAAGCATTGGCTGCCAAAGCCAAAGACAAAAAACTCCAACCGGAAGAGATGCAGGGTAATACGTTTACCATATCCAACCTTGGCATGTTTGGAATTGAGGAATTCACTGCTATCATCAATCCTCCGGACGCGTGCATCCTGGCGATAGGTGCTATTATCGATAAACCCATTATCCAGAATGGCGCTGTGGTAGCCGGCAAGATGATGAAAGTAACCCTCTCGTGTGACCACCGGGTGGTCGATGGAGCTACTGGCGCCCAATTCCTCCAAACCGTAAAACAATACCTGGAAGAGCCAATGATGATGTTGGTTTAAATCCCGGACAGAAATTAATAAAGGGATGTGGAAACCATTTCACATCCCTTTTTTTATGGGCATAAAAAAAGAGTCAAACTTTAGGAGCCTGACTCTTTTGCATTTATGATTTCAATTCTTAGTTAGTATCCTGAATTACGATTTCCGCTGTACTTAACACCTGGGCGGGAAGAGCCCGGAGTGTTTTTACCGGCATCGGGTCCTTCTGGCATGGCCATCTCCTGATCACCAGGTTTAGCCACCCTGAATTCTACTCGACGGTTCATGTATTGCATCCGCTCCTGCTCCGTCGTTGTTCTGTGATTGTCGGGCAGATCATTCACGATCTCTTCATTTTCACCGCCATACTGCAGAATGAAGCGATCACGCGGAATCCCGTATTTCTCAACCAGATAATCGATTGACGCTTTAGCCCGCTTATAGGACAATACATTGTTATACTCTGCGGTATTACGCACGTCCGCGAAGCCGTCAGCAACCACTTTGATCTCCGGATGTTCTTTCATTACTGTGGCAACATGGTGCAATTGGCCATAAAATTCCGGTTTGATATAGTATTTGTCCAGATCAAAGTGAATCATGGGCAGGAACCATTCGGTTTTAATATTGGCGATCCGTGAATTGATCATATCGGCAACCTCATCTTCGGTAACCCACGGACCGTCGATCTTGGCAACTCCATTTGCATCTACATCATAGCCCGGAGGTGAATAAGGCTCTTTGTCCTGATAATCCGGAACACCATCACCATCACTATCCAGGGCAATACCACGTACATCAACCGGGGCGCCGGCAACGGTATTTGGCTCCTGATCCAGCATATCGATCACACCGTCTCCATCGGAATCCGTCAGATCCAGGACAGGACGCTGTTTCAGTTCAGCAATGTCATTCAATGCACCGTCTATCGGGTTCAACCAGTACAAGGGTTCCGTCCGCTTGTCAAATGAGCCCAGGTTGATCCCCAGACGAATATTGGTATAATGTGAAACGTCGTTGTTATTGGACTGATCGTAAATAGAACGGTACTCAAAACCGTCAAGCAGATCGTTGTCACTCAGCATGACCTGGTGTTCAATACCAATGTTCAGCCGTTTGTTGATTTTACGTGAAATTCCAACACCAGCCTGGAACATCGGATGGATATTGGTCTTGTCATTGAGACGGAAAATAGCTTTTTTCTCCCGGGCATCTGTTTCGTAATCTCCATCCAGTATTGCTCTTACATCCTTTTTAATCTGTTTTCTTCCGGCTTTGGTGTCTACATCACCACTGACTCCGGACCAATTGTAGGCAGAGTTCCCGTTCAAAGCATCGATTTTGGTGACGTTGTTATCCAATCCGATTCCCAAAAACATGTAGGTATTCCATTTGTTGCGCTCCTGGTGAAACAGGATGTTACCGATATTCAGTACACCCTGGATGGAGCCATAGAAATATTTTGTCTTGTAGTTGCGGTATAGGTCACTCACTTTATCCCGAACTGCCGGGATGAGATCAATATTCATAACGGCATCCGAAGAACGCTGCGGATCGAGGCCGGTAGCGACACCATAAAACAAATCTCCGCGGACTGAGAAAGCATAATGGATTGCTTTTCTAAGATGCAGGCCTAATCCGAGATTTGGCCAATGGGTATCCACATCGCCATTTATAAAATAACTGCCAGCATGAATTCCCAATTCCCACATATCCTTCGGTTTGGCAGAATAACCGGCTTCACCCATCTTCCATTTGTGATTCTGATCCGGATCAACAGTCATGTCATCGTTGATCATTGGCTTGGTAAAGGCATCATCCTGCGCATTCAGGCTTCCAAAAATCAAGAATCCAAACAAAAAGAATATGATTCGATGTTGCATAAATGAGGTGTTTATCTGAGTAATTTATATTGCTAGAATGCCAAGATCGTGCAGGTTAAATTTAGGGCTTTTAGTCTATTCTTCAAATGGCGAATACATGTTAAAATTAGAGAATGAATGCCAGTAAGTCAAAATATTGCGACTAAAATTTATTTGAAAAATATATTACAATTATTAATTATGTATAAATTTGTCACAAAGACAACGTTATGCTGGAAAACTGGATTCGCCCTCTGCAACTGGATTTGAAGTCAAAACACCATCAAACCATTCAGGATTACCACCGGGACCCCAATTGTTTGGAGAAAGCCAAAGTCGCACTGATCGGTTGGGATGATAGCTTTTACACTATTCTGGAAGAACTGGAGTCCTACCATTTTCCATTTCAGCTACAGGTGGTTCAGCTTGGTATGGTCCGCAAACCTACCGTTGAATTTGTCCTGCCCCTCATCCAGGAATTGCAGGATGGTGGCATCATCGCCGTGATTGTCGGAGCTGAAGTTCCGGCAGCTCTTTTGTTCAAGGCTCACCAGCATGCCCGTCCATTTTTCAACCCCGTTCTGGTTGACGAACGCATCAGACTGGAGGACGATCAGAGCTTTGCTACCACCTCGTTTGTGGAGTCTTCGCCATTAAATTGTTTTCACATCTCCTGGCTGGCTGTGCAAATGCATCTCGCCCATCCCGGATTTATTAATTCTGAACATTACTTCCTGGATACCATCCGGTTAGGAAAGATCCGGCAATACAAAGAAAGCATTGAGCCCGCGGTGCGTGATGCTGATTTCCTCTACTTCAACCTGGCAGCCATGCGCGCCTCTGATGCCCCGGGCAAATTTGGCAACAATCCCAGCGGACTCTATTCGGAGGAAGCTTCCCAGCTTACCAGGTATGCCGGACTGAGCGACCGACTGTCCGCATTGACCATAACCGGATACAACCCGGAACATGAGCAATTTGCCCAAACGACCGTGCTTATCAGCCAGATGATCTGGTATTTCATGGAGGGTTTTGCCAATCGAAAACAAGACTATCCCATCCAGGAGTCTTCAATGATCGAATATGTGGTCGATCTGTCAAAACACGGCAGGCCGCTAAAATTCCTCAAGAGTACGAAAAGTGGCCGCTGGTGGCTAAAGGTGCAAATTGACATCGAAAATCAAATGATCGACCGGTTCATTCCCTGCAGTTATGACGACTATGCTCAGGCCTGTTCTGATGAGGTCTCGGACCGCCTGCTCTATGCCTTTGAGCGGTACGGATAGGACCCATTTTTCAAAACGAAATACGGGTTGCCGCGATTAGATCGCATGATGATCAATTGGTGCAGCATCCTTGCTGTACATGGTCTGCCTATAAGCAGATCATTCCAGCAATTTCTCCAGTCCAATGCCGCGTGATCCTTTGACCAGAATCCAGGATCCGGGTTGCAGAGATTCTTTCCATGAGGTCTTTTGCATTTCAGGGACGGAAATGAACGCCTGATAATCTTCAGCCAGTTCACTGAATAGTGTTCCGACCAGAAAGACTTGCGACCAATGATGAGCATGAATCAAATCCAGGATGAGGCGGTGTTCTTCTGCAGCCACACTTCCCAATTCAAGCATATCACCCAGAATAAGCACTTTAGGCATCCGGGGCCGTTGGGCAAAATGCTCCACAGCGACCCGCATGCTGCTCGGATTGGCATTATAGGCATCCAATAAAACATGATGGCCCTGCCATTCCAACTCCTGTGATCGTTGATTGGCGGGCTTGTAATGTTTCAGGCCGGCACGAATATCCTCCCACGGTATCCCGAAGTATGCACCTACTGTGGCCGCAGCCATCAGATTCGGGGCATTATAGCTTCCATAAAAGGAGCTATCCAGGTCCACTGTCCCTACCGGGTTCTCATAGCGGATCGAAATGTAAGGCTCTGAACCAGTTACCGTATACCGAAAATCCGCCGTCTCCGCGGTGCCATACCGCAGGACACGATCATACGGATAGTCCCGCAGCCGTTGGTCATCCTCATTGATAAAAAGCAAACCATGTACTGAAGCTACCTGGTCAAACAGAGCCCTTTTTTCCCGCTGAACCCCTTCCAGCGATCCTAATCCTTCCAGGTGTGCCTTGCCAATATTGGTTATCAATCCATAATCAGGAGCAGCAATCCGGCTCAGCATCGCTATCTCACCCGGATTGTTGGTTCCCATTTCAATAACAGCAAATTCTGTGTCCGGGGCCATAGCCAACAAGGTGATGGGAACACCGATGTGGTTATTGAGGTTGCCTTTCGTATAGTGAACGCGATATCTGGAAGCAAGGACACGGACGATCAGCTCTTTGGTTGTGGTTTTTCCATTGGATCCGGTGATACCCAGCACCGGGATGTCAAACTGCCAGCGATGATGGTGAGCCAGTGACTGCATAGTATCAAGGACATCTGCCACGACAATCTGGTCTCTTAATCCTGGGATGCGGCGGGAAACCACTGCAGCGATCGCGCCCTTTTCCAATGCCAGCTTTACATAATCATGCCCATCAAACCGGTCCCCGCTAAGGGCAAAAAACAACATTCCCGGTTCAATGGTCCGTGTATCGGTATTGATGCCTTTGGATTCTCGGTAAAGCGTGTACAGGGTGGTCAAATCCATGGTTTCCGGTAATTTCCTCTGGGCCTAAAATAAAAAATCCCCACATCAACGGATGCAGGGACTTTGATTCCTAATTGATCGAAATTAATATCTCCTTTTCACTTTGGATTTTTTGGTAGCTCCAAAGTCAACTATTGGATTATCGCTATTACCGGACTGGTTACCTACCCGATCCATTGCACAACGGAAGCCAATCGTGCGATCTGCCTGATCTTGCTGCTTGTAGCGGCGTGTACCAGGTGACAGCCAGTAAGCGCGGTCTGCCCAGGAGCCACCTTTGTATACGCGTGACTCATCGTTGATCAGACTGTGCACTCCGAATTCGTAGTAGATAAATTCATCGTCATCGTCTTCATAATCTTTCGCATCCGCTACCCGGTAGTTGTCACGATGTGAGGTACTTGCACTGTCCTCCAGTTCATAAACCAGATAACCCATGCTGTCTTTTGGTACCAGATTACCGTTTTCATCCAGCTTAAGCCGTTTGAATTCGTTACCACGGAATGGGTTCAGGTCCTGGTTTTCTTCGTCACGTAGCGTCAGGCTGGTAGTCGGCCGATATACATCTTCGACCCATTCGCTGACGTTGCCTGCCATGTTGTAAAGACCGAAGTCATTAGGCAGATAAGAGCGGACTTCTGCCGGGATATTGGCATGGTCATTCAGTTTTCCGGCCATACCCATGTAGTCACCACGTCCGCGCTTGAAGTTAGCCAACATGGTACCCTGGTATTTATTGTGTTTTTTGTAGCGTACAGAAGATCCGTCCCAGGGATAGAGGCGACGATCGGTAATGACCTCATCGTTTGGTAATTTCTTACCCTGCAGTGCCAGTGCAGCATATTCCCATTCGGCTTCAGTAGGCAGGCGATAAGAAGGTAACATGATTCCATCCTCGTAGCGCACCGGACGTTCTCCACCGGTGGTCATGTCCTTCATGTTTTTATTGACGTCACCCTGATACTGACCGACCAGGTAGGCTTTAGTGTCAAAGCTTTCCGAACCCTTCTGATCAGGGCTTGGATTCAAAATGCCTTTTTCAATCAAAAGCATTTCGTTAACCCGGTTTGTCCGCCATTTGCAGTAATCATTCGCCTGTACCCAGGAAACGCCCACTACCGGATAATTGTCATACGCCGGATGGCGGAAATAATTATAGATCAAAGGCTCATTGTAGGCCAGTTCTTCACGCCAAACCAGCGTATCCGGAAGTGCTTTTTTAGCAACCTCTGGGCTGTTCTCACCGTAGACGCGTTTTAGCCAGAATATATATTCGCGGTAATCAATGTTGGCAACCTCTGTCTCATCCATATAGAATGATGAAACGGTCACACGGCGGGGTACGTTATCCCATTCGTAATTGACATCTTCTTCTGTCAATCCCATGACGAATGTTCCACCCTCGATGGGCACCAGATTGGGTCCGGTAATCTGACCGGCATAATCCAATTTCTCGAATCCACCCCACTTCTGATCGTTGTATTTCCAACCGGTGCTTGCCGAACGGCTGGTAGACCGCTTACAAGACACAGCGGCAAAAGAAAGTGCTACTAAAGCAAACAGAACAAACCTTCTTGTCATTATCTACGATTTTTCGAATAATTCAACTATCTAACGACAAATATTCAAATATCGTGCCTAAATCAAATACTAAATTCAGCGAAACATTTGAAAACAATCCATGTATTTGGACTCTTCAGGATAAAGTTTGTCCAAATTGAGTAAGATTCCTATTTCATGGGTGCCTCCGGTCCCCAGCCCTAGTCTGGATACGGTCAGGTCATAGCTGTAAGCAAGTTTCAAGATACCGGTACGCATGCCAGCTGAGATAATTGCTGCATCCGGGTTCTGACTGGTCATCCTTGCCCAAACCCCTAAGAAAAAAGGGTCAAAGCCAAAGAAAGCGCCGCCCAGCAACTGGTTAAAAGGCCCTTGGCGTGAGACCATGACCTGCGGAGAAATATACACCCGGTCCAGCCATCCAGCATGTTCAAACAAACCAATTTCACCCCCTGCATGGAGGCTTATCCGGATTGGCAGACCGTCGATATTGTTCTCATAGCCGGCAATCAATGTTTGGGAAGGGCGGTTGATGTGTTCCACCGAAAATCCACCATACCATATTTTCGTAAAGGCCAGCAAGCCGAAGGAGACATCCAGGTATTGATTGCGTAAATCCGGAGGTGTTGTCTCATCTGTAGGCCAGGGGGTGCCTCCGGGAGAAACCGGACCCGTGACGGGGTCAATCTGATCCGGGAAAACGAACTTCTCCCAGTTGTAAGCGCTTTGTACAAAAGATGCCTGCACTCCGAATTTCGCATAAAAATCCCGCGTCACCTGAACACGGTAAGCATAAAATCCTGAAATTTTTGTGGTTTTGATCAGTCCATTGCCTGCGTCATCATCCAGGATGCTGGCACCAAGTCCGCTATTGAAGTCTTTAAAAAACTGATCATAGCTTGCAGAATAGGTGGTGTAGGCATGGTTAAGAGAGGGCCACTGGTTGCGGTAGTTCATTGAAAATTTAGGTGCATGCGTGCTTCCGGTGAAGGCCGGATTGAGTTGCAGGGGTGCCATATAAAACTGACTGTACACAGGATCCTGTGCTTTCACTCCCAGGGACCAGATAATCATCCCGGCCCATCCGACCATGCGTACAACTTGGTTCAAAATACGTGCAATGCGCTTGTTGGTGATGTTAATGTCCGTAATTTTACATTGGTTCTCGTCCTGGTATGTAACGTATCGGCTTTATCTTTCGTTTGAATGAATAATATCTTAAACAAATTTTGACATGAATCTGCGCCGGATAATGCTTTTACCTGGATTTCTGTTTATGCTGTCCTGGTATCCTGCGCCTAAAGCCCACCAAAATACTGCCAATTTTTTCCTGAACGGCCCGTTGGATAACTTTGTTACCCAATCGGTATTATCCACGGGTGAATGGTACCAGATTCAGATAGCCAACGATGGGATCTACCGCCTGGACTACAATTTTTTCAAATCCGAATTAAAGATCAACATCGATCAGATCAATCCAAAGGTGTTGAAATTTTATGGACACCGGGGAGGTCCTCTGCCTACGTCAGTTTATGCAGAACGGACAGATGATCTTCAGGAGATCCCGGTATGGGTCAGTGGCGAGGAGGATGGCAAATTTGATGCGCAGGATTTTGTATTGATCTATGCCGAAGGACCTTCTGCCTGGAGGTACGATCCCAGTGACGGACTGGATCACTTTAAAATGAATCCGTTTAGCAGGTACAGCTATGTGTATTTGCGCATCGACGGAGGACCGGGAGCCCGGGTCCAGACCCAGGCTGTCATGGACGCCGGATCGGTGACCGATGTATTCGATCAGCATATTCATTATGAAGAAGATAAGGTCAACCTGTTGTCCAGATATGGACCAACCATCGGGTCCGGGCAGCAATGGTTTGGTGATAATTTAAGCAATACCAGGACAAAAAATTATTCCGGCTGGTTTCAAATGCCCAACCGGGTAGCAGGGTCACCCTTACGGGTGATTGCCAATTTTGCCGGTCGCGGCGAAGTACCCTCCACCTATTACGTCCGTGTCAATAAGGATTCCCTTGCCGGCAGTATTGCCTGGACCGATGTAGGCGATGTGGAAGCGACCTACGCACGACAACGCATTGTCAACCAGGTCATAACGCCGACGAGCAATAATCTCGAAGTTGTCGTAACCTACCCTTCGATCGCCGGGAGCAACACGGAAGGGTGGCTGGACTATCTGGAAATGCATGCAACAAGTAAACTGATTTATCCGGATTCTGCCTTTACATTCCGGTGGTATGCTTCGACCGAAAATCCTGTGACAACTTACCGGATCCATTCCGCTAAGAATGTACAAGTCTGGAACATAACCGATCCGCTGATTCCGCAGGCGATATCCACTCAGCGCGCAGGCGATCAAATCAATGCAACCGATAACAGTGCAATATTGCAGGAATATCTGGCTTTTGACCCGGCTGATGTACACCGTACACCGCAGGTCGCCGGCAGCATTGCAAATCAGAATTTACATGGGATCGAGGGTACCGATATGGTTATCCTGTACCATCCCGATTATCAGGATGCAGCGAATCGTCTGGCTGAACACCGGCGGAAATTTAGCCATCTGCGGGTCAGCTCCGTAAACATCGACCAGGTGTATCATGAATTTTCAGCCGGAAAAACGGATCCTACTGCGATCCGGGACTTTGCCCGCATGCTGCATGAACGGGATCCTGAATTCCGTTACCTGCTGCTGTTTGGGGATGCTTCCTACGATTACCGGCATCTGGACACCAATCAGCCCGATCAAAACTTTATCCCCACCTATGAGACGGTTGGCTCCCTTGAACCGATCTTCGCCTATCCAACAGACGATTATTTCGGCTTGCTGGATGATTCGGATGACCGGTACGCAAACCCACTGCGTGGCACCCTGGATATTGCAATCGGGCGGTTACCGGTTGACAATGCCACCACAGCTGAGCAGGTTGTCGATAAAATCATAGGCTACGACACCGATCCGGCCACTTACGGAGACTGGAAATTACGCATCGGCATGGTGGCCGATGATGAACAGGACGGCGCATTCGTCATACAGAATGAAGGACTCGCTAAAGAAAAGCTCAGCAATCTGTCACTGTTCAATCTGGAAAAAATCTATTTCGATGCATTCGTCCAGGAGATCACACCTTCCAGCGAACGATATCCGACTGTAAAAACCGCCCTGACCAATGAACTCTTCAAGGGATTACTGGTCATCAACTACCTTGGACATGGAGGACCTGGCGGATGGGCCGATGAGCGGGTTTTGGAAATCAACGATATCAACAATCTGCGCAATAAGGACAGGCTGCCGCTCTTTGTCACGGCTACATGCTCATTTACAGCTTACGATGACCCTTCAACCACCTCAGGCGGAGAGTTGTGCCTGACCAATCCCAATGGCGGTGGAATCGGGCTTTTTACCACCGTACGATCCGTATATCTCAGTTCAAACTACCAGCTTACACTGGCTGTGTTTGAAGAGTTATTTCAGCGGGATTCCACTGGTTACCGGACCATCGGAGAGATCTTGATGCGAGCAAAATCAACCCAGGGACCGAGTGATGAAAATGCCCGAAAATTTACACTGATCGGAGATCCTGCACTTAAACTGGCCATTCCTCCGTACCAGGTGACTACCAAATCCATCAATACCGTACCAGTATCTGAATTGACTGATACCATCCGGGCATTACAGCGTGTGACCATCCAGGGAGAAGTCCTGACACCAGCAGGTGAACTATCGTCTGACTTCAACGGGGACCTCTTCATTACCATTTACGACAAGGCCTCTAAAGTCAGCACACTACAACAAAATGCCGGCAGCCCGCAGATCGAATTTGAAATTCAAAAGAACATCCTGTACAAGGGCAAAACGGCTGTTAATCAAGGCCAATTCAGCGTGGAGTTCATCGTACCCAAAGACATCAATTACACCTATGGCCCCGGCAAGATCAGCTATTATGCCCAGGCACAGGACAGAGATGCCTGGGGCGTTTACGAGAACATTGTCATCGGTGGCACCAATCCGGAGTCCAATGCCGATACGGAAGGCCCGGTGATCAATCTCTATATGAACAATACGCTTTTCCTGAATAACGGCATCACCGATGAGAATCCCATCCTCCTCGTGAACCTGGAAGATGAAAGCGGCATCAACGTATCAGGAAACAGCATCGGCCACGACCTGGAAGCCATCCTGGACGGAGATACACGTAACCGGGTCAATCTGAATTCATTCTACGAGGCCTCCCCTGCCGGCTTTAATGCCGGGACTGTCAAATATCCCTATTCCGGTCTGACTCCGGGGCCTCATCAGATCCGGGTTAAGGCCTGGGACATTTATAACAATAACAGTGAGGCGACCATTGATTTTGTCGTGGTGGCGGGACAGCAGCTGCAAATCAAGTCCATCTCGGCATACCCCAATCCTGCTCAGAATGAGGTTCATTTTGTCGTTGCCCACAATGGAGGCTCCGGTCTTTTACAAGCTGAAGTCTACCTCTACAATACGCTGGGTCAAAAAGTAGCCCAACTTCAGGGTCAGGTAGCCGATCCGGGGTACCGGACCGAGGTAGTCGTTTGGGGCAATCTTGACGAGGCATTTCCTCCTCTGTCAAGTGGGATTTACTTTTATCAGATCGTCCTTTCACAGGCGAATGGGGACCAAACCAAAGTCGCAAAAAGCGATCTTCAAAAATTGGTCATCGCGCGTTAAATTCTGACCTTAATACAATAAAAAAGCAGCATCCAACCTTTAAAGATTGGTAATTCCATAATCCGCATGGCTATTGCTATATTTGCGAAAATTTATCTGAACCAATATTTATGATGAAGCAATTACTGTTCGTTTTTTTAGGAATTCTGTTGACCGGTTCTCAGGTTTATGGTCAATGCATTCCTCGGGATCCTGCCAATCCAAGTTTGGGATATATCCTGCCGGATGGATCACCGTGTCCTAATGCCATCATCACGGCTGTCCCATTTCTGATGATCACTCCGGATGCCCGATCAGGCGCTATGGGTGATGTAGGGATTGCCATCTCTCCGGATGCCAACTCCATGGCATTCAACTCTTCAAAGCTTGCTTTTGTAGATGAAAGTTCCAGTTTATCAGCAACCTATTCTCCCTGGCTTCGTGCCCTGGGATTACGCGATGTATACATGGCCTATTTAAGCGGTTATAAAAAAATCAATGAGCTGCAGAGTGTCGGCGCCAGCCTGCGTTTCTTCTCACTTGGTGACATTGACTTTACGGATGAGAATGGTGAACCTGCCGGTCAGGGTCAGCCAAATGAGTTTGAGCTCTCTGCTGCCTATGCCCGCAAATTATCTGAAAAATTCTCGGCCGGACTGACCATGAAGTTCATTTATTCCAACCTTGCTGCCAATCAGGTTGTCGAAGGAAGGGACATCAAAGCAGGATTGGCCGGAGCTGCAGACTTGTCCTTCTCGTACATCTCTCCGGTTGATAATGGTACCATCCGGGCAGGTCTTGCCCTCCGTAATTTAGGAACCAAAATATCCTATACCCAGGATGTCAACGACTTCATCCCTGCCAATTTCGGGTTGGGCTTTGCCTATGACATCGATCTGGATGATTACAACTCACTGACCGTCGCAGTTGATATGAACAAGTTGATGGTTCCTACTCCGCCGTACAGCGGTAGCACGGATTATAAAAAGCAATCTGTAGTCAGTTCCTGGTTCAGTTCTTTTGGAGACGGTATCGATTTCAGTGAAGAACTCCATGAGATCAATTACTCGATCGGGGCAGAATATTGGTATGATAAACAATTTGCTGTCCGCCTGGGGTACTTCTACGAGCACCCTACAAAAGGAGCCCGGAACTACCTCACTGTAGGGCTTGGCGTCAAATACAATGTATTTGGTCTGAACTTGTCCTACCTGGTGCCCACATCCAATCAGCGCAACCCGCTGGACAATACCCTGAGGTTTGGTCTGGTGTTTGATTTTGGTGGCGAATAGTACGTTTCAAACTAAAAATATATAAAGCCCTGGTGATTGCTCTCCAGGGCTTTTTTATTTGGTAGGATAACTGGCCTGTAAGCCGGATTCTGTCCGGAAAAATATTCCGTCTCTGTCATTTATCTAAGCTGTCTACCCCTCCTGACCTGGCCGAAGCCAATGCAGGCGAGCAACCTGCAGGATAATACCATCAGGATGTACGTGACATTGCAACCCACAAGGTTTATCCGCCCCATCCATTGCTGGAAGACGCCGTGCGCTCTTACCGCACGTTTTCACCCTTACCGGCAGGAAACCCTGCTTAGGCGGTAATTTTCTGTGACACGCTCTGTACCTCCCCCTACCGGGAAGCCCCACCCGTTAGGTGGTGTGGTGCTCTGCGTTGTCCGGACTTTCCTCCCTACCCAGGTAGAGCGACAGAGTGGCCAGCCGACCTCAAAAATAACACTTCCTGCCCAATGTACGACCGGATATTCCAATGGCAGCGACCTGGCTCATCGTAAGCACCAAAATTTGAATCAGTTACGCATTAGATTAATTTATTACTTATTTAACATTCATATAATGAAAGTTATACATTATGAAAATAAATAATAATTTTGTTTGATGAAGTCGCATGCTCCATACACAAGTCTATGGAACTTGGGAATATGCTTGTTGCTGACTGGCATCTGGTCCTCCTGTTCCACTTTGGGCTTACAGGAGAATAACTTATTCACCGAATACCAGCAGGAAGTTCGCAACGTGAGCGAAAGTATGCAGTATCAGTTGCGTGACTGCATAGATTCCAGCGGAACCAATGTGTGCGATGCGTCTCAATTTCTGCCCTACCAACAGTTTTATGTCAAAGAAAGAACAAACTGGACCTTTTGGGCAGGTAATAAGATTCCGGTAGATGCACTGGACAGCCTGCTTGCATTACCCATCCGGGACGGCATCATCCAGATCGGGACAAAACATTATCTGTTTTACAAACAAAAAACCCTCACGACCGAAGCGGTCAGTCTATCGTCACTGGAAGATATCGGTAATTACCTTTTCCAGGTGGAGGACATGCTCCAGGTCCATTGGCCTGAAGGCAAATCCTGGATAGAGCTGAATCCTGACCAGCTGCCTGTTGCCATCAATATCGAGCGTCAACTCAAGAGCCAGAATACCATGCTGATCATCCTGGCGGTGACCTTATGGATCATTCTGTTTCTTGGGTTATACATACTCCTCAGCCGGCATGCAGATTGGAAACCATGGAAGACCTATACTGCCTGGGGCATTGGCAACCTATTATTGGCTGTATCCATTCCATTGAGCGTCATGCCCATGTTCGCCGATGGTTCCATATCCTCAAAACTGGCTGGCTATACGCTAATAAGTGTGCTGCTGTTGGGTATGGTTTTCTACCTGCACCGGCAAAGTGATCGTTTTTTCATTTACCTGCGCAAGAAAAAACTGGGTGATATCCCTTTAACCGGGTTAACCTACATCTTTATCATTGTCAGTTTTTTGATCCTCGCCCGTATCGCTCAGACTTTTGTCTTAAATCTGCGCATACCCCTGGAGCTGGATAATTTCTTTGCCAGTCAAATTATCAGCCTGGTTGCCCTGGTTTGCCTGATTATCCTGTGCATAGCATTATTTGTACTTCATCATCGTTTACTTACCGAAATCATCGAACGCGATGTGGACCGCAAAGTCCGGTTAATTGGATACCTGGCCGCTTCCTTTATATCGTTACCGGTTTACTGGTTGTTGTCGATTGCATTTTCATGGACCTTTTTCTTCCTGTTCGCAGCGATATACATCATCCTGTTTGAGTTGTTTCTCGAAGCTGTACGACCTTCGATCACCTGGCTGATCACCTGGCTGATTCTTTTCTCCGGGTTTACAGCCATCATATTATTCAAATTCAACTGGCTGGAAGATCTCGAACTACGCAAACAGATTGGATATGAATTGCTTACCAATCCACCCGAAAATGTAGAAAATTACAGTGTAGCGCTTTATCGTGACGGAGTACTCGATCCCACGAATGCTCCGGATATCTATCCTATCAACTTCCCATTTCAAATATCGGGAGAGCAGGGGTATCAGGAAATTATCCAGGATGGGAGATCCGAGTTGCTCGTATGGCTGAACCCACGGAATATCGCGGTGATCGGTAAGCCGCTCATGGGTATGATCAAGCCCATTTCGGCATTCAGCTATGTGTTCATTTTATTCCTGATCTGCTTTATCCTGCTGGTTCTATCCAACACCTACGGACGGTTCATACCCAACTCGCTACAGATTGATTTGAGTAACAGCCAATCCCTCCGGAACAGGATTCAGCTATCAGTCATCGCTGTGATCATGGCCTCCTTTCTGATCATTGCCGTGATTACCGTGTTTTATTTCAAGAACTCTTCTGAAGCAGCACAATACAGCCAATTGCGGTCCAAACTGTCAGCTGCGATCCAATCCATTGAGTTGACTATGACAGCTACATCCCCCGGATTAACCAATCTCGATCGGATAAATGTACAACTCAAGGACTTCGCCAATATTAACAAGACCAATCTGGAGCTCTTTGATCAATATGGCCACCGGCTCAGGTCCTTTTCTGCCAATGGTATGCAACCACAGGTTTACAATGAGTGGGTACCGTACCATATCTACCGGCAGTTTGCAGCAAACAGAGATGGTGATGTAACCTATCTCGATATCCAGTCGGATTACGGAACGACCTTTTTCGCACCCATATATACGCCTACCCGTCTTGCCGGATTCATCAGCATTCCGGATCTGGATAGCAGCAAATTATTGCAGCAAAACGTCAACGACTTTATTGGCACATTATTGAATGTGTACATTTTCCTGTTGTTGCTGGCAGGATCCGTGGCCATCGCGGTTGCCAACTCCATTACCCGGCCACTCTTTGCGCTGGGTGAAAACCTGAAGCAGATCAAATTAGGACAACCCAATAAAAAACTCCATTGGGATAATATGGATGAGGTCGGAGAACTGATCAACAATTACAATGAAATGATCCAGAAATTGGAGGACAGCGCTCAATTTCTGGCACATACGGAACGGGAGATGGCCTGGCGGGAGATGGCCAAACAGGTGGCCCACGAGATCAAAAACCCGCTGACTCCGATGAAATTGAGCATCCAGCACATGCAAATGGCTATCCGCTCACGGCCTGAAGAAATCCAGCAGGTCGTGGACCGCGTATCGCATACCCTGGTTGAGCAGATTGACAACCTTTCCCAGATTGCTTCGGAGTTTTCCAATTTTGCAAAAATGCCCCAGCCGGAGAATGAAAAGGTTATCCTCAATGAGATTGTGGCTAATGTGCATGACCTGTTCCGTAAGCGGGAAGACATGGACATCAGTCTCTATGTGCCGATCGATGAGATCTATGTCTTTGCGGACAAGAACCACCTACTACGCGTATTGAACAATCTGGTCAAGAATGCGACTCAATGCATTCCGAAATCACGCCGTGGTAAAATCATGATCCGGTTATACAAAGAAGGTGACCATGCGCGCATAGAAGTGGAAGACAACGGTATCGGCATTCCGGACAACATGAAGGACAAGGTCTTCTATCCCAACTTTACTACCAAGAGCTCAGGGACCGGTCTTGGCCTGGCCATTTCCCACAATATCATCGAATCCTTTAATGGCAAAATCTACTTCAAGACCGAGCTTAATAAAGGAACAACCTTCATCATTGACCTTCCGCTCATGCATATGAAGGATAACTACATGATCACGGAGCGGGTAACTCTTTAAAACAAAAAAGCCCATGCCAGGAGGCACGAGCTATTTGGTTTCGTTTTGCCCATATAGTATTGCGATCACTTCAATAGATCGTACATGGTCTGTCCAATTTCAGCTGGAGATTGCACCACATGAATGCCACATGCGGTCATAATTTTCATTTTTGCTTCAGCGGTATCATCTTTTCCGCCAATAATGGCTCCGGCATGTCCCATTTTTCGGCCTTTAGGAGCCGTTTGGCCAGCAATAAATCCGACTACTGGTTTGGTCCCGTGGGCTTTAATATATTCGGCAGCTTCAGCCTCCATACCTCCACCGATCTCACCGATCATGATGATGCCGTGGGTGTCCGGGTCATTCATCAACAATTCGACCGCTTCCTTGGTTGTGGTACCTACGATGGGATCACCACCGATACCGATACAAGTGGACTGTCCCATACCGGTCTTGGTCACCTGGTCCACGGCTTCATAAGTCAATGTACCAGACCGGGACACAATGCCCACGTGCCCCTTCCGGTGAATAAAGCCGGGCATAATGCCCACTTTCGCTTCACCTGGGGTGATGATACCAGGGCAATTCGGCCCAATCAACCGGCAATCACGGTCACTGATATAAGCCTTCACTTTGACCATATCCTGTACCGGAATGCCTTCGGTGATGCAAACGATAACTTTAATACCCGAATCAGCGGCTTCCATGATGGCGTCCGCTGCAAATGCAGGCGGTACAAAGATGACGGAAGTATCTGCCCCTGCCTGTTCAACTGCATCGGCGACGGTGTTAAACACGGGTCGATCCAGGTGAAGTGTTCCTCCTTTACCAGGTGTCACCCCTCCTACCACCGGAGTGCCATATTCTATCATTTGCTCGGCATGAAAAGTGCCTTCCTTGCCGGTAAATCCCTGCACAATGATCTTCGAGTTCTTATTGACCAATACACTCATTGAGATTGCGTTTTCTCCTTTTTTTGTTCGTCTTTCATTATAAACACTTCCTCGCCTTTCAGGTGCAGGAAATATTTTTCGCGGGCAAATTTTTCTTTGTTCCGCTCGAGGTCATAGATGTCGCCCTTCACCTCTTCGATGCGGTCCTGGTAGTCTTCTTTTTCTTGTTCAAGATTTGAAACGGTTTCCGAAAGCATCCACTGACGGGTCACCCTGCTCTGATCGAAAAAGATCATCCAAATCAGAAATGCCAGTAGTGTTATGGCGTATTTGTTCAACACCAGTTTCCGCCATTTGACCGGTGGAAACGGCCATTTTTCCAGGATACTTTTTACCTGCATATTTTGAGCCTTTAGTCTGGCTGCAAGATACGATTTAATTCACCTTTTAAAAACGATACACCAGGAAGACTACCATCCAAATTTGTCCGGTATCGGAAAATTGTTTATTGTTTAAAAGCTTTACGGCCAGGGAAATAAGCAGTCTCAGCCAATTCCTCTTCGATCCGCAATAACTGGTTGTATTTCGCCATACGGTCAGACCTTGAACCCGACCCTGTCTTGATTTGTCCGGTATTCAATGCTACTGCCAGATCAGAGATGGTACTGTCTTCGGTTTCTCCTGAACGGTGGCTCATGATGGATGTATACCCATTCCGTGTTGCAAGCTGAACCGCATCGATGGTTTCACTCAGGGTGCCAATCTGGTTTACTTTGACCAAAATGGAGTTGGCGACTTTCTCTTCGATACCCCGCTGCAACTTGGAGACATTGGTAACAAACAGGTCATCACCCACCAATTGCACCTTATTGCCAAGAGCTTTAGTCAGCTCTGCCCAGCCACTCCAGTCATCTTCATGCAGTCCGTCTTCAATGGAGATGATGGGGTATTTTTTGCACCAGTCCACCCAATAACTGACCATCTCGGCGGAAGTTAGTTTTTCACCTTTGCTTTTATGGAAATGGTAGACTTTGGCTTCCTCATCGTAAAATTCGCTTGCCGCTGCATCCATTGCTATAAAGACATCTTCGCCCGGGCGGAATCCAGCTGTCTCAATGGCCTGGATTACGGTATTGATGGCTTCTTCGTTGGAAGTCAGGCTCGGAGCAAATCCTCCCTCATCACCAACATTGGTGGACAGGCCTTTCTTCTTAAGCACGGATTTCAGCTGGTGGAAGACCTCAACGCCCATGCGCAATGCTTCTGAAAAAGACTCACCACCTACCGGAACGATCATAAATTCCTGAAAATCGATGTTGTTATCGGCATGGCTTCCTCCATTCAGGATGTTCATCAGGGGAACCGGCAGGGTAAATGCATTAACTCCTCCCACGTATCTGAACAGGGATTGGCTACTGGAAAGGGCAGCTGCTTTACTAACTGCCAGAGATACGCCCAGGATTGCATTGGCTCCCAGTTTTGCTTTATTGGTGGTGCCATCCAGTTCAATCATAACCTGATCGATCAGGCGCTGTTCGAAGACACTGATACCAATCAGAGCTTCGCTGATTTTCTCATTGACGTGTTCGCATGCCTTTAATACCCCTTTGCCACCGAATCGCTTTTTATCGTTATCACGCAATTCGACTGCTTCGTATTTGCCGGTGGAAGCACCAGAAGGCACCGCGGCGCGCCCCAAAATGCCGTCTTCAGTCAATACCTCCACTTCAACGGTAGGATTCCCCCTGGAGTCTAATATCTCCCGGGCACGCAAGTCAACGATTGTACTCATGGTAATGTATTTTATTGTTTTTCCATTAATTGAATAAACTGATCAAACAGGTAGCGGGCATCGTGAGGACCGGGTGCTGCTTCCGGATGGTACTGCACCGAAAAAGCCGGTGCTTTCCTGAGCCGGATGCCTTCGATGCTCTGATCATTCAGGTTCCGGTGGGTAATCTCTACCAGATCGGTATGTTTCTCAAGATCAGCGGGATCTACACCAAAGCCATGATTCTGGCTGGTGATCTCGCAGGAGCCGGTGATCAGGTTCTTAACCGGATGATTGATACCCCGGTGCCCATGGTGCATTTTAAAGGTAGAAATACCCATAGCCAAGGCAAGCAGCTGGTGTCCCAGACAGATACCAAAGGTCGGTTTTCCTTCCTTGATTATTTCGCGAATGGTTACAATGGCATATTCCATGGGCGCCGGATCACCGGGACCATTGGAAAGGAAATAACCATCCGGTTCCCATTTCTTGATTTCAGCAAATGTAGTGGTAGCCGGAAATACCCGAAGGAAGCAATCACGCTCGATGAAACAGTTCAGGATGTTCCGTTTGGTACCAAAATCCAGAACAGCAACCTTCCACCTGGCATTTGGATTCCCTAGGAAATAAGCCTCCTGGGTGGTAACCCTGGTAGCCAGCTCCAATCCATCCATGGAAGGAGTTTGATTGAGTTGCTGCATTAATTTTTCGATGTCCAGTTCTTCGGAGGAAATTATGGCATTCATTGCCCCTTTGGTACGGATATGCCTGACGATAGCCCTTGTATCGACATCCTGAATGGCGACAAGTTGTTCCCGCTCAAAATAATCCTGGATAGAAAGGTCGGCCAATTGTCTTGAATAACCCCGATCGGTGAAATTCTTGCAAATAAATCCAGATATCTTGATGGAGTCGGATTCGACTTCTTCTTCCTTAATACCATAATTGCCGATGTGGGCATTGGTAGCGACGAGGATCTGGCCGAAATACGAGGGATCGGTAAATATTTCCTGGTATCCGGTCATACCGGTATTGAAACATATTTCACCGCTTGTCGTACCGATGGCACCTGCGGCTTTACCATGAAAAACTGTTCCGTCCTCTAAGACCAATACTGCCGGGCGGCTTCCGATGGAATCCATTGAAATGACTTTTCTGAGTTTTCGCAAATATACCGATTGCCAGGCCGGTGTTGGGTGTTATTGCAAAAAAAATCCCTAACCGGACGACCGATTAGGGATTCATATGCTAAATGGCTATGCACTTTATTCTTCTTCTTGTTTAGCCGATACCGGAGGTGCCACGGTTTCAGCTGCTTTTGGTTTGCTACCACGGCGAGTCCGCTTTTTAGTGGCTTTTGCAGGAGAGGTGCTTTTGGTGAGCACATCATTAAAATCGACCAGTTCAATCATGGCAGTTTCAGCCCCGTCACCCAGACGGAAGCCGGTTCTGATCACACGGGTATAACCACCGGGGCGACTTGCTACACGCTCAGCTACTGTGCTGAAAAGCTCAGTTACCGCTTCTTTATTATTGAGATAGCTGAAAACTACGCGGCGTGAGTGCGTGGTATTTTCCTTTCCTTTGGTCACCAGAGGCTCTACATACTGACGCAATGCTTTCGCTTTAGCCAGTGTGGTGCTGATCCGCTTATGCTTGATCAATGCGATGGCCAGGTTGCTCAACAAAGCGTCGCGATGGCCCTTTTTTCTACCGAGATGGTTTTGTTTGTTCCCGTGATTCATTTTACCATTTTATGAACTTCGCAACACGCTGAGGATGTATTCCGTCTTTATCCCCGATCCGTAATTGCAGTTTTATTTAAGTCCGGACGATTCCCTCAGTACGGCAGGAATTATTCTTCGTCCAGTTTATATTTTGACAAATCCATGCCAAAGGTGAGGTTCTTGGTCTGCAACAATTCTTCGATTTCAACCAAGGACTTCTTACCAAAGTTGCGGAACTTAAGCAGTTCGTGCGTATCGTATTTTACCAATTCTCCGAGGGTATTGATCTTGGCTGCTTTGAGGCAATTGTATGCCCGAACGGACAGATCAAGATCTTCCAGCGAAGTCTTTAGCAATTTGCGCATATGCAGGATGTGCTCATCCACGATCTGATCTTCACGGCGGGAATCATCATCAAAGGTGATGTTCTCATCGGTGATCAGCATCAGGTGCTGGATCAGGATCCGTGAAGCCTGCTTAACGGCATCTTCCGGATGGATGGTTCCGTCTGTTGTCACCTCAATCGTGAGTTTCTCATAGTCTGTCCGTTGCCCTACACGGGTATTGGATACAGCGTATGAAACATTTTTGATCGGCGTAAAGATGGCATCCAATGGAATAACTCCGATCGGAGCCTCCTTATTCAGGTTCTCATCTGCAGGTACGTAACCTCTGCCTTTGGTCACCGTTAACTCCATTTCGATGTTAACGAAGTTTTCCATGTGGCAGATGACCAGCTCGGGGTTCATGATCTTAAACACGTTGGTAAAAGATTCAATGTCACCGGCAGTAAATACATCTTTTCCGCTGATGGTCAGGTAGATGGTCTCTTCTTTTACACTATCGTCATTCAGCACATTCTTTAACCGGACCTGCTTCAGGTTCAGGATGATGTCGACTACATCCTCAACCACACCACGGATGGTGGCAAATTCGTGGTCAACACCACCGATACGTACGGCGGAAATGGCAAAACCTTCCAATGAAGAGAGCAATACCCTCCGCAGGCTGTTGCCGATGGTCTGACCAAAACCAGGCTCCAGCGGCTTAAATTCGAAGACACCTTCAAACTCAGTAGCCTTTTGGAGAATGATTTTATCTGGTTTCTGAAAATTAAGAATATTCATTTGCTAGCAAACTTAGAATTAGTTCAATATCAAAATAACCAGCCAAGCAGATTACTTGGAATACAATTCCACAATCAACTGTTCGTTGATCTTTTCGGGTATGTTTTCACGTTCCGGATAAGCCAGGAATTTACCTTCCATTTTTTCCGGATTAAACTCCAGCCAGCCAAATTTGCGGATTTCTGATTTCGCATGTACGGAATGGTGGATTGCATCCAGGTGTTGGGATTTTCCACGTACCTGAATGACATCACCCGGTTTCAGCTGAAAGGACGGGATGTTGGTAACAACGCCATTAACCACGATGTGTTTGTGTGACACGAGTTGTCTGGCACCGCGACGGGTAGGTGAGATACCAAGGCGGAACACTGTATTGTCCAGCCGTGCTTCCAGAAATTGGAGCAGGATTTCACCGGTAACCCCTTTCTTCCGGTTCGCATGATCGAAAAGATTGCGAAACTGGCGTTCCAGGACACCATAGGTATATTTAGCTTTCTGCTTCTCCATCAGCTGGAGAGCATAGTCTGACTTGGTCTTTCTTTTGCGGGTCAACCCGTGTTGTCCGGCAGGGTATTTACGTTTTTCAAACGAATTGTCCGGTCCGAAAATGGGTTCACCAAACGTTCTGGCTTTTTTCGTTCTAGGTCCAGTATAACGCGCCATAATTATCGATTCTTCTTAGGATTGAAATTATACTCTTCTTTTCTTGGGAGGACGGCAACCGTTATGCGGTATTGGAGTGGTATCCAATATCCGGTTAACGCGGATCCCGATACCATCAATAGCACGGATTGCTGCCTCTCGTCCGGAGCCCGGTCCTTTTACATAGACCTCCGCTGAACGCATACCCGCTTCATAGGCCGTATTGGCAGCAGAAGTAGCCGCAACCTGCGCTGCATAAGGAGTATTCTTCTTCGATCCACGGAAACCAGCCTTACCGGCGGATGCCCAGGAGATCACCTGACCTTGTTTGTTGGTCAGCGTCACAATCAGGTTATTAAAACTTGCCAGGATGTACACGTATCCGTCATGGTCAACATGCACTTTCCTTTTTTTAACCTTTTTCGCTTTAGCCATACTATAGGATTAATCGGACTATGGAGTGATTATGTTTTATTTAGTTGCTTTCTTCTTATTTGCAACGGTCTTTCTTCTTCCCTTACGGGTCCGTGCATTTGTTTTCGTTCTCTGACCACGCACCGGCAGACCTTTACGGTGACGCAACCCACGGTAACAGGCGATATCCATGAGGCGCTTGATATTCAACTGCACTTCAGAACGCAATTCACCTTCTACTTTGAGATCTTCCTGGATGATACGGGATATGGTACGAACGTTTTCATCCGACCAGCCTTCCACCTTGGTGTCATGGCTGATGTTAGCCTTATCCAGTATCTTACCGGCAGTGGTCTTGCCAATGCCAAAGATATAGGTCAATCCGATGACGCCACGTTTATGTCTTGGGAGGTCTATACCTGCTATACGAGCCATACGTTGATGTATTTTCGCTTTATAAAATATTAACCCTGACGCTGCTTCAGCTTAGGGTTCTTTTTGTTAATAATGTATACCCGTCCTTTACGTCGTACGATCTTACAATCTGCCGTACGCTTCTTCACGGAAGCTCGAACTTTCATATCGCTAGGATTTATATCTAAATATGATCCGTCCCCGACTCAGATCGTATGGAGACATTTCCACCGAAACTTTGTCACCGGGAAGGATCCTAATGTAATTCATTCGCATTTTACCAGATATCGTGGCTATGATCTGATGGCCGTTCTCCAAACGCACGCGGAACATCGCATTGGAGAGGGCTTCTTCAATCACACCGTCTTGCTTAATTAAGTTTTTCTTAGCCACCTGGTTCAAAATTCGGAGTGCAAATATCTAATTTTTATTTGAAATTTCCTTAAGTTCTGCGTTATTTTTAATCGCCTCTTCGATTCGTACGTGATCCGACAGGATATCAGCACCATCATCACGGATTGCAATGGTATGTTCATAGTGCGCGGATGGGGCGTGATCCCTTGCATATATCGTCCATCCGTCCTGTGACTGAGCTACTCTTTTGTCGCCCAGATTGACCATCGGTTCGATGGCAATGACCAGTCCAGACCTCAGTTTTAATCCTCTGCCCCGTTTTCCAAAGTTCGGGACATCCGGGCTTTCGTGCAGATTCTTACCCACACCATGTCCAACCAGCTCCCGAACGACACCGTAATGGTTCTCCACTTCGCAATAATTTTGTACGGCAAAGCTGATGTCTCCGATACGCTGTCCTGATTTCGCTTGTTCTATCGCCAGGTAGAGTGAACGCCTAGTGACCCGAAGTAGTTCCATGGTTTTTTCAGGGACATCACCTATGGCGAAAGTATATGCGGCATCTCCATAGAACCCATTCATAAGCACGCCACAATCTACCGACACGATATCACCGGCCTTGAAGGGCTGTGTATTGGGTATACCATGGACTACTTCTTCATTTCTGGAGACACAGAGGGTGGCCGGAAAACCACGATATCCTTTGAATCCGGGCTTGGCACCATGGTCACGTATGACTTGTTCGGCGGCAGAATCGATCTCCTGCCCGGTGATTCCGGGCTTCAGCAGGGTAGCAACCTCTGCCAGTGCGTCACAAACCAACAGGCAGCTTTTGCGGATGAGTTCAATTTCTTCGTCTGTCTTATACGTAACCATAGTTGTGTAAGGAAGATTTACATGCTGGCGCCGATCTGCATTCCGCTGCCACTTCTTCCTTTGATCCGGCCGGATTTAACCAGTCCATCGTATTTACGCATAAGCAGGTAACTCTCGATTTGCTGCAAGGTATCCAGGACTACTGCGACCAGGATAAGCAAGGAGGTACCTCCGAAGTAATGTGCAAAGCGCTGACTGACACCGAAAGCAAATGCGATAGCCGGGATGATGGTGATCAATCCAAGGAAGATTGACCCCGGCAAAGTCACTCTGGTCGTAATTTCATCGATGAAATCAGCGGTATCTTTACCCGGCTTGACACCAGGAATAAATGCATTTTGACGTTTCAGGTATTCGGAATACTGCTTGGGATTAACGATCAGAGCGGTATACACGAAGGTAAATACCACAACCAGCAGGAATGCGAATACGCTGGACAAGAAGGAGAATGGATTGGTCAGCTGCTGCATAAATCCACTCGCCATAATGGAAGAATCGTTGTTGGATAACCAGCCAGCAATGGTAGCCGGTAAAAACATGATGGCCTGGGCAAAGATGATAGGCATTACACCGGCAGCATTCACTTTCAGAGGAATGTAATCACGGTTTCCGCTGACCGGCATATTGATGTTTCCACGGCCTACCATCCGTTTGGCAAACTGGATCGGAATCTTACGCACGCCCTGTACAATCAGGATCGTAGCTACGATAACCAGGAAGAACAGTGCCAGTTCCAGAACAAAAAGTAATGCTCCGCCTGCCTCTACCCTACTTGAGAATTCAAACAGTAAGGCGCTCGGGATGTTGGCAATAATCCCGATCATAATCAGCATGGAGATACCGTTTCCAATACCGCGGTCGGTAATCTTTTCACCCAACCACATCGCGAAGATGGTACCACTGGAAAGGATGATAATACCACTAAACCAGAACAGGCCGGGTGCAATATTCGGGTCAACAGCACCCATATTTTTAACCAGGGTAAGATAGCCTCCCCCCTGAACCAGGGTAATTGCCACGGTAAGCAGGCGGGTGATCTGATTTAGTTTTTTCCTCCCGGACTCTCCCTCATGTTGCTGCAACCGCTGAAAATAAGGCACTGCAAAGCCCAGCAATTGAACGATAATGGATGCCGTGATATAGGGCATAATACCCAATGCAAAAACCGAAGCCGATGAAAAAGCGCCTCCGGTGAAGTTGTTGATCAAACCCAGAAGATCCTTGCCTTGTGCCTGATTGATGGCACTCTGCATGATGGTGGCATTAACGCCAGGAATGACCACGTATTTACCAAATCGATAAACGAGGATCAGTCCCAGTGTATATAGAATCCGTTTACGGAGTTCCTGAATTTTCCAAATATTCTTGAGGGTCTCGATCAATTTTTTCATGTGATCCGATTATAATGCTTGAACACTTCCACCTTTAGCTTCAATAGCAGCCTTAGCGGTAGCGGAAAATGCATGAGCTGAGACAGTAAACGCTTTGGAAGGTTCACCGTCGGCCAGAATTTTGATCAATTCGGTTTTCTTATAGACATTGTGCGCCTGGTAGAATGCTTCGTCGAAGACGGTCACTCCGTATTTTTCTGCCCAGCTGTCCAATTGGCTCAGACTGATGGCTTTATATTCCACCCGGTTAGGGTTTTTGAAACCTCTTTTAGGCAAACGCATCTGAATCGGCATCTGGCCACCTTCAAAATGCCGTTTGCTTTTAAAGCCTGAGCGGGATTTAGCACCTTTATGTCCACGGGTTGCTGTACCTCCGTGTCCAGATCCGGGACCACGGGCTATGCGCTTACGCTTTTTTACAGCTCCCTGACTTGGTTTAAGTGAATGCAAGTTCATGTTTACAAATTTTGCCGGCTTGATTAAAGCTCTTCTACATTAACTAAATGCTTAACACGGTCTACCATCCCCTTGATCTGCGGTGTAGCTTCGTGTTCTACACTTTGATGCATTTTGCGCAAACCGAGTGCGTGGAGGGTTGCCTTTTGCCGGTTAGACCGGTCGATACCACTTTTTACCTGGGTGATGCGTACTTTGGCCATCACTTGAAATTTATATTATCCGTTAAACAATTTCTCAACTTTGATGCTACGCTGTTTGGCGATAGACATCGGATTACGCAGACGGGTTAGCGCGTCAATGGTTGCCTTAACCACGTTGTGTGGGTTAGAAGAACCATGGGACTTTGCCAATACGTTGTGTACCCCGGCAATTTCCAATACGGCACGCATGGCACCACCAGCGATAACTCCGGTACCATCCGAAGCAGGCTTTATCAATACCCGTCCGGCACCATATTTCCCATTTTGAGCATGGGGTATGGTTCCTTTGTGGATGGGCACTTTGATCAGGTTTTTCTTAGCATCATCCACCGCTTTGGAGATCGCCTCAGAAACGTCACGGGCTTTACCCAAGCCGTGACCAACGATACCGTTGCCATCACCGACCACAACAACGGCGGAAAAGCTAAAGGTACGTCCACCCTTGGTCACCTTTGCAACCCGGTTCAGGTTCACCAGCTTTTCTTTCAGTTCTGTATCCGTCGGTCTGACGCGTTCCATTACAACTTTTGCCATGATTGGAATTCTTTCTTAGATGTATTAAAATTTCAGGCCGGCTTCTCTTGCGCCGTCAGCTAATGCTTTTACTCTGCCGTGATACAGATACCCGCCACGGTCGAAGACGATGGATTCAATGTCGTGTTGCTTTGCACGTTCACCGATCAACTTACCGACAAGTTTAGCCTGGTCGGCTTTGTTGCCATTCTGGGAGATATTCTCTTCCCGGGACGAAGCAGATGCCAATGTTACCCCTGCCAGGTCATCTACGATCTGGCAATAGATAAAACGATTGCTTCGGTAGACCGATAAGCGCGGGCGACTTGAAGTACCGCTGATCTTGTTGCGGATGCCGTAGTGTATTTTGCGACGACGATTTGCTTTAGAGAATTTCATCGTTTAAAGACTCTTTACTATCTGATCAAAAATTATTTACCAGCTGTCTTACCAGCTTTACGACGGATGATCTCATCCGAGAATTTGATACCTTTTCCTTTGTATGGTTCCGGTTTACGGTAAGAACGGATCTTAGCTGCTACCTGACCCAATAATTGTTTATCCGGTCCACTCAATTTGATCACCGGTGCCTTACCTTTTTCAGTGGCTGTTTCCACTTTCAGTTCATCCGGCACATAGAAGTAGATCGGGTGAGAATAACCGACTGCAAATTCGATCAAATTACCGGTATTGGCTGCCCGGTATCCGACCCCTACCAACTCCAGGTTTTTGGTGAATCCATCGGAAACGCCTTTAACCATGTTGGCAATAAGGGCGCGGGTCAATCCGTGCACCTCACGATGTCTCTTTTGGTTCGTTGGCCGTTTCACACTAAGTTCATTCCCGTCCAACTCGACTTGCAGATCAACATCAATTTTCTGGGAAAGCGTTCCTTTCGGTCCTTTTACCGTAACCAGGTTGTTTTTGGCGACATCGACAGTCACTCCGGCTGGTATGGTAACAATTGCTTTTCCTATCCTTGACATGATGGTTGTTTTTATACTATTAATAAACGTAACAAATCAATTCACCGCCCATGTTGAGCGCCTTCGCCTGCTTACTGGTCATCAACCCTTTGGAGGTCGATACTATTGCGATCCCCAATCCATTGATGATTCGAGGCAAGTCCGTTGCGCTGGAATATTTACGCAGACCAGGCCGGGAGATGCGTTGCAGATTGCGAATCACAGGCAATTTGGTTGCCGGATCGTATTTAAGGGCGATTTTGATGACTTCCCCTTTCTTGCCAGGTTCACCGTCAAACATGTATTTCAGGATATAACCCTGATCGTACAGGATTTCCGTAATGTGTTTTTTCATATTACTTGCCGGGATCTCTACGATCCGGTGACCGGCTTGCTGCGCATTGCGAATCCGCGTCAAATAATCTGCTATAGGATCTGTTACTGCCATTGTTTCAATAATTTAACTGGATTACCAACTTGCTTTCGTTACACCAGGGATCTTTCCGTCCAAAGCCATATCCCGAAACTGGACACGACAAAGTCCAAACCGGCGAATGTACCCTTTAGGTCTACCGGTCAGTTTGCAACGGTTTTTCAACCGGACTGAGGATCCGTTACGTGGCAATTGATCCAATTCGTCCCAACGTCCTTCTTCTTTCAGTTTGTTACGCAGAGCGGCATACTTTGCCACCATGCGTTCACGCTTTTGCTGACGAGCTATGATAGATTTTTTTGACATAACGAATTTGGTTAATTGCGTTGTTGATTTTTAAATGGTAATCCTAGGTATTTAAGCAATTCTAGAGCTTCTTTATCGGTTTTTGCGCTGGTGACAATGGTTATGTCCATACCGGCGATACGGTTTACTTTATCCAGGTCGATCTCCGGAAAAATGATCTGTTCCGTTACGCCGAGGGTATAGTTTCCATTACCGTCAAAGCTTTTGTCGCTGATTCCCTGAAAGTCCCTTACACGAGGCAGGGCAACTGTGACCAGGCGATCCAGGAATTCAAACATGCGGTCGTGACGCAGGGTGACCCGTGCACCAATCGGCATGTTTTCACGCAACTTAAAGTTGGACACGGATTTCTTGGCTTTCGTAACCACTGCTTTCTGACCGGCAATGGTTGTCATTTCATCGATCGCGACGTCCACCAGTTTCTTGTCCTGGGTTGCAACACCTACCCCCTGGTTGATGCTGATTTTGATCAGACGAGGTACCTGCATGATGGATTTGTATTGAAACTGATCCATCAGTTTTTTTACGATTTCCTCGCGGTATAATGTTTTAAGTCTGGGTTGATAGCTCATCACTTAATTATTTCACCAGATTTTTTAGAATAACGGACCATTTTATCACCGACCATTTTCCGTCCAACCCGCGTGGGTTCACCGGATTTAGGGTCCAGAACCGAAAGATTGGATAAATGGATCGGACGATTGATTTCATGGATACCACCCGGATTGTCGTTGGTAGGCTTCATGTGTTTTTTCGCCGCGTTCACTCCGTCTACAATGGCAGTATATTTTTTGGGAAATACCTGTAAAACTTCCCCTTTTGTTCCCTTATAGGCTCCAGAATTCACCAGGACGGTATCGCCTTTGCGAATGTGGAGCTTTTGGGTGATATGACTGTTTATTTTCTTTGGCATGGTCCCAATCTTTATAAATTATAATACTTCAGGTGCAAGGGAAACGATACGCATGAAATCACGTTCGCGCAACTCACGGGCTACCGGACCGAAGATACGGGTACCCCGGGGTTCATCGGCTGCATTCAGCAGCACGACCGCGTTATCATCGAAACGGATGTAAGAACCATCCTTGCGACGGATCTCCTTTTTGGTACGCACGACAACAGCTTTGGATACCGTTCCCTTCTTTATCCCGCCTGGGCTGGCAGATTTCACGGACACCACAATTTTATCCCCGATTGAGGCATAGCGGCGTTTTGAACCTCCCAGGACACGGATGCACAATACTTCTTTGGCACCGCTATTGTCTGCTACTTTTAATCTTGATTCTTGCTGGATCATCGCTAATTCCGATTAATATAATATTCGCAAAAACAATTACTTAGCACGTTCTACGATCTCGACTACACGCCAACGCTTCAGTCTGCTCAGCGGACGAGTTTCCATGATACGCACGGTATCTCCTACATGGCAATCATTCTTTTCATCATGGGCCATGAATTTTTTGGTATGCATGACGTATTTGCCATAGATCGGGTGCTGCAAACGACGAACGATGGATACCGTCACCGATTTATCCATTTTATCGCTGGTGACTACGCCTACCCGGGTTTTCCGCTGTTTGGTATGTGACATATGATCTTACTTAGCGTACTTTAAATATTTGTGTATAATAACTGTTCGTTTTCTGTTAACTGCGGCCAGGCGTATCATTAGACAATGCTGCTAATTCACGACGACGCATTTCGGTCTTGATACGGGCGACATCACGACGGATTTCGCGCAGGCGCAAAGGATTATCCAATCCTTTGATCGTATGATCGAATCGCAATTTTTGAAATTGCACCTCTGTATCAGCCAGTTCTGTGGCTAAATCCTGATCAGAGAAGTCTTGCAATTGCAAATATTTCTTACTAGGCATGGTCTGATGATTTTATATGATACCTCTGTATGCTTTTTATTCTTCAAAATCTCTGCGTACAACTGTCTTCGTAAGGACCGGAAGTTTCTGTGCTGCCAGGCGCAATGCCTCACGTGCCACGTCCTCCGGAACCCCATCCAGCTCGAACAATATGCGACCTGGTTCAATCACTGCTACGTAGTGGTCAAGCGGACCTTTACCTTTACCCATCCGCACTTCCTGAGGCTTTTTGGTTATCGGCTTGTCCGGGAAAATGCGAATCCAGACGTTACCTTCCCTTTTCATATGACGGGTCATGGCGATACGTGCAGATTCGATCTGACGGCTGGTTAACCGGCCTCCATCCAATGTCTTAAGTCCAAAAGAACCGAATGCAATCGTCGTTCCTCTTTTCGCAACAGCTCGGATACCTCCTTTCTGTAGCTTGCGATATTTCATTCTTTTGGGCTGTAACATGATCTATATTTTTAGAGATTACTATTCTTTTTGCAAAAGTTCGGCAAAGGTACTAGAAATTAATGTAACATTCTAACCGCGCTTCGGATTTCTTTTACGACCTCCGCGTCCACGATCGCGATCGCGGTCACGGTCTCTGTCACGATCTCCTCCGCCACCGCGCTGTTGTGGTGAGGTAGCCAGGCCTGCATTGGGGGACAAATCCCTCTTGCCCAGTACTTCACCCTTACAGATCCAGCACTTGATTCCGATCTTACCGTAAACCGTTTGAGCTTCTTTCAGTGAATAATCAATATCGGCACGGAAAGTATGCAACGGTGTACGGCCGTCTTTGTATTCTTCCGACCGGGCCATTTCTGCACCATTCAGACGACCTGAGATGCGGATCTTGATACCCTCAGCACCGGCACGCATCGTAGACTGGATCGCCATTTTGATGGCACGGCGATAATTTATCCGCGATTCGATCTGCTTGGCAATGGATTCAGCAACGATAGCTGCATCCAATTCAGGCTTACGGATTTCAATGATATTTATCTGGACATCTTTACCAGTCAGCTTCTTCAACTCTTCACGGATCTGATCCACTTCGGATCCACCCTTTCCGATGATGATACCTGGACGAGACGTATGGATGGTAACCGTAACACGCTTCAGGGTACGCTCGATGATAACCCGGGCGATACCGCCTTTCTGGATACGAGCGTCCAGGTAATTGCGTATTTTCTGGTCTTCCACTACTTTTTCAGCCATATCGCGACCACCATACCAGTTGGATTCCCATCCCCGGATGATGCCTAAACGATTGCCTACTGGATTTGTCTTTTGTCCCATTAGTTGGAATTATAATGTTTTTCTATATGATTATTCTTCTTCATCATGTGCTCCCGGCAACATATCCGCATTGATAGCCACTTTATTAGCTACAGCCAGCGTGATGTGATTGGTCCGCTTACGAATCCGGTGCGCACGGCCATGAGGAGCCGGACGGAACCGCTTCAGGATCATACCATCATCCACCAGGGCACGGGAAACAATCAATTTGTAATCCTCTGCACTCAGGGACCCGGATTTGTTCTCCCAGTTGGCGATGGCGGACAACAATACTTTCTCAACCCAAACGGCTGCTTCCCGATTGGTGAATTTGAGGATATTCAAGGCGTCTTCAACGCGTTTTCCCCGAATGGTATCCACCACCATCCGCATTTTCCGTGCGGACATTGGGCAATTTTTCAGTTTCGCTACAGCTTCCATGCTTGCTACTATTCAATATTAATAGGAAATAAGCTTATTTCTTACGGTTACCAGAGTGACCGCGGAATGTCCGGGTGGGTGCAAACTCTCCCAGTTTGTGCCCCACCATGTTTTCGGTTACAAATACCGGTACGAAGGTCTTGCCGTTATGGACGGCGATGGTAAGACCTACCATATCCGGGATGATCATAGAGGCCCGGGACCAGGTTTTGATCACCGATTTCTTACCGGATGATCTGGTCAGCTCTACTTTCTTCAGCAATTTGTTGAAAACGTATGGTCCTTTTTTTACAGAACGAGCCATGACTACTACTTTATCTTAAGCTATTTATTTAGTTTTTCTCTTGGATATGATCAGACGATCCGAATGCTTATGAGGTGATCTGGTCTTTTCACCTTTAGCCATAATACCGGTTCTTGATCTTGGGTGTCCTCCTGAAGCACGCCCTTCACCACCACCCATCGGGTGATCTACCGGGTTCATGGCTACACCCCGTACACGAGGACGTTTACCTACCCAACGTTTGCGACCTGCTTTACCGTACACCTGCAATCCATGATCCGGATTGGAAGTCTTTCCGTAAGTCGCTCTGCAGGTCAACAGGATACGACGCACTTCTCCGGAGGGTAGTTTGATCACTGCATAACGGTCTTCCCGTCCCATCAATACACCGTACGTGCCTGCGCTGCGTGCCAGAGAAGCCCCTTTACCCGGATACAACTCGATAGCATGAATTTCAGAACCCAATGGAATGTCTGAAAGGAACATGGCATTTCCGATTTGCGGTCCGGCATCTTTGCCTGAAAGCAATACATTTCCTACGGCAAGCTTATCAGGAGCCAGGATGTATCTTTTCTCGCCATCTGCATAAGCCAATAAGGCGATATAAGCACTGCGGTTCGGATCGTATTCGATGGACTTAACCGTCGCTGGAATGCCGTCCTTATTCCGCTTAAAATCAATGGCGCGATAACGTTTTTTATGGCCTCCTCCGACATTACGCACGGTCATTTTACCGGTCCGGTTACGGCCACCGGTAGAGGTAATCCCTTTCACCAGGCTTTTCTCCGGCTTGTCTGTCGATACTTCGACAAAGGCATTACCGACACGGAAACGTGTTCCTGGTGTGATTGGATTAAACTTTTTAACTGGCATCTCTAATTGCTTTTAAATATTATGATGCGAATTCAGATTTAAATATCTCCGAAGAAATCGATCTCCTCGCCTGCGACCAAGGTGATGATTGCTTTCTTATAGGCAGGTTTTCTGCCCTGAACCATGCCACCCCGGGTGTTCCGGCGCTTGGATTTTCCTGGTACCACGAGGGTGTTTACTGAATCTACATTGACATTGTAGATCTTCTCAACTTCCTTGCGGATCTCAACTTTGTTAGCTCCCCGATCCACCATGAACGTGTAGTGTCCACGTTTTTCCGAAAGTTTTTCAGCTTTTTCGGAAATGATCGGTTTGATGATGATTTGTTTTCCCATGATTTAATCCTTTTGCGGCTTAAGCAAACAGTTGCTTAATGGTGTTGATGGAACTTTCTACAAAAACCAGCTGATCAGCATTCAATACGTCGTAAGCATTCAGGTCGCCGGCAACAACCACCATGGAGTGGGGAACATTGCGGCTTGACCGGTACAATACGTTGTCATGCTCGTTGGTCACAAGGATTGATTTCTGAGCATCTACTTTGAGATTGCGCAGGATATTAACGTATTCGTTCGTCTTTGGTGCATCGAACGTAAAATCCTCGATGACAAATACCTGACCGGCAGCAGCCTTTGCAGATAACGCGGATCTGCGGGCCAGTGATTTTACTTTTTTATTCAGCTGGATGCCATAGGTACGGGGACGAGGTCCGAATGCCCGTGGCCCACCACGAAACTCAATGTTCTTGATGGAACCTGCGCGTGCGGTACCGGTTCCCTTCTGCTTCTTAAGCTTACGGGTACTACCGGAGATGTCACTACGCTCTTTTGCTTTATGCGTACCCTGGCGTTGATTAGCCAGGTATTGTTTTACTGAAAGGTAAACGGCATGCTCATTGGGTTCAATCCCAAAGATCTCGCCGGGAAGTTCCACGGTCTTGCCCGTCTTCTCACCTTTTATGCTGAGCACATCTACTTTCATGGCTATTTCTTTTCGATGATTACGAATGAGCCCTTATGACCAGGAATGGCGCCTTTGATCAGGACGATATTCTGCTCAGGGAATATTTTCACTACTCTGAGGTTGCGCATTTTAACGGAGTCACCGCCCATCCGGCCGGCCATCCGCATTCCTTTAACAACCTTTGAAGGATACGAAGAAGCGCCGATGGAACCCGGTGCTCTTTCACGGTTGTGCTGACCGTGGGTACGCTGACCGACACCGCTAAAGCCATGCCGTTTGACAACACCCTGAAAGCCCTTACCTTTGCTGGTACCAACCGCACTTACTTTATCTCCTTCATTCAGAACTTCGGAAACCGTAATGGTCTCACCCAATTCTTTTTGCAAGGGATGATTGCGGAATTCCCTTACATAGGATTTCGGTGTGGTGCTGGCTTTTTCGAAATGCCCAATCATCGGATTAGGTGTGTTTTTAGCTTTACGCTCACCAAATGCCAACTGTAAGGCATTATAACCTTCTGAGTCTTCGGTTTTGACCTGGGACACCACATTAGGTCCTGCCTCGACTATCGTACAGGCGACGTTTTTGCCGGCGGTGTCATAGATGCTGGTCATACCGATTTTACGACCGATTATTCCGTTCACGGTAAAATGTTTTTCAATTATTGACTGAATAACAGATGCTTACAAGCCCATAGCCACGTATGCATCTAAAAATCCCTACGTTCGGTACGGTTAAGTCAGCTTAACCTGAATATCTACACCGGATGGCAGTTCTAGTTTGGACAAAGCGTCTACCGTCTTGGGTGTAGGTGTATAAATCTCGATAAGACGCTTGTGCGTGCGGAGTTGAAACTGCTCACGGGATTTCTTATTCACATGCGGAGAGCGCAAAACTGTGAATATTTCCTTATCCGTGGGCAGAGGAATCGGACCGGTAACCACCGCTCCACTCGAACGCACCGTCTTCACGATCTTCTCCGTTGATTTATCAACCAGATTGTGGTCGTAAGAACGAAGTTTAATGCGAATTTTTTGATTCATAACCCAGTTTATGAAATATCTCTACAAATACTAAAATCAAACCTTTACTGCACCTTTTGCCTTCTCGATCACATCATCTGCGATGCTCTTGGGTACGGGTGCGAAGTGTGAAAACTCCATGGTAGAACTAGCTCTACCGGAAGTTATTGTTCTCAATTGTGTTACATAACCGAACATTTCGGAAAGTGGCACGTCAGCCTGGATGGCAATTGCGCCTCCGGCACGTGTTTCCTGTCCTTTCGGCAGACCGCGGCGACGGTTCAGGTCACCGATTACAGATCCGGTATATTCTTCAGGACAAACCACTTCAAGTTTCATGATCGGCTCCAGGATGACCGGACTGGTTTTGCCAGCTGCGGCGCGGTAACCTTCTTTAGCACAAAGTTCGAAAGCAATCGGCTTGGAGTCAACCGGGTGGGTCGAACCGTCGAAGATCCGTACTTTCATGCTATCCAGGCCATAACCTGCCAGCGGTCCATTGTCCATGCAGGCATTGAAACCTTTGACCACCGATGGGATCAGTTCTCTTGGAATAGAACCACCAACGATGTTGTTGACAAATTGCATTCTTACCTTACCAGCTTTGAAATCTTCCGAATCCAGGAATTCCTGATCTGCAGGGCCGATTTCAAAGGCAATATCTGCAAACAAACCGGATCCACCGGTCTGTTTTTTCAGACGTTCGCGGTGTTCTACTTTTGTGGTAAGAGCTTCTTTATAGTTCACCTGGGGAGCTCCCTGGTTACATTCTACTTTGAATTCACGACGAAGACGGTCCACGATGATTTCCAGGTGCAATTCACCCATACCGGAGATCACGGTTTGATTGGTTTCGTCATCGTAGCGAACACGGAAAGTTGGGTCTTCTTCAGCCAATTTGGCCAAAGCCATACCCAGTTTATCCAGATCTTTTTGGGTTTTCGGCTCAATGGCCACACCGATCACCGGCTCAGGGAAACTCATGGATTCCAGCACGATGGGATGATCCAATACACATAAGGTATCACCGGTACGTATATCTTTGAATCCTACGGCGGCAGCAATATCCCCGGCTTCAACCTTGTCGATCGGATTTTGCTTGTTGGCATGCATCTGATACAAGCGGGAGATCCGCTCTTTTGCACCAGTCCGGGTATTCAGTACATACGACCCGGCATCCAGTGTGCCAGAATAAACGCGTAAGAAACAGAGTTTTCCTACATAGGGGTCAGTCGTAATCTTAAAAGCCAAAGCTGAAAATGGTTCATCCACATTTGGCTTACGTATTTCTTCTTTTTCGGTATCCGGATTGATGCCGCGGATGGCTTCAACGTCCGTAGGGGCCGGCAGATAAGCACAGACGGCATCCAAAACGGCCTGAACACCCTTATTTTTAAAAGCAGTTCCGCAAAATACCGGAGTAATGCTCATATCGATAACTGCCATACGGATGGCTTTCTTGATCTCGGCTTCAGTAATTGAATTCGGATCATCGAAATATTTTTCCATCAGGCTCTCGTCGTACGAGGCAACTGCTTCCAACAATTTTTCACGATATTCATCAACCGTGCTTTGCAGATCGGCAGGAATGGGTATCACTTTATAGGTCATACCCTGGTCTTCTTCATTCCAGATGATGGCCTGGTTCAATACCAGGTCGATCACTCCACGGAAAGTTTCTTCAGAACCAATGGGAACCTGCATTGGAATCGCGTTAGCTCCGAGTTTCTCCCGAATGTCCGTTACAACTTCGAAGAAATCGGCACCGGCACGGTCCATTTTATTCACAAAAGCAAGACGAGGGACTTTATAACGGTCGGCCTGACGCCAAACTGTTTCCGATTGTGGCTCCACACCGGATACAGCACAGAATAGGGCTACAGCACCGTCGAGTACACGCAGTGAGCGCTCAACCTCCACGGTGAAGTCAACGTGACCCGGAGTGTCGATGATGTTGATGGTATAGGGTTCCTCTTTGTATTTCCAGGACACCTTGGTTGCAGCAGAGGTAATGGTAATACCCCGCTCTTGCTCCTGCTCCATGTGGTCCATGGTAGCGGCGCCTTCGTGTACCTCTCCGATCTTATGGGTCAGACCGGTATAATAGAGAATGCGCTCGGTGGTAGTCGTCTTACCCGCGTCGATGTGGGCGGCGATACCAATATTCCGGGTGAATGCAAGTTTTTTAGACATGGCGGTGTGCTACTTATTCTGGTATTAAATACTAAAGAGATTAAACTTTAAAATGAGCAAATGCTTTGTTGGCTTCAGCCATACGGTGTGTATCTTCTTTCTTCTTAACCGCAGCTCCTTCCCCTTTTGCTGCAGCAATAACTTCTGCAGCCAATTTTTCTGCCATTCCTTTGCCACTGCGCTGGGAAGCAAACTTGATCAGCCATTTCATACCAATGGAAAGTTTCCGGCTTGGATGGATTTCCGTTGGAATCTGGAATGTAGCACCTCCAATCCGGCGGCTCCGTACTTCAACCTGTGGCGTTACATTGCTCAATGCTCTCTGCCAGATCTCGTGTTCGTTATCATTGGAACGGGACTTAACGATTTCCATGGAGTCATAAAATAACTTATAGGCCGTATTCTTCTTACCACGGCGCATAATGTTATTGACAAACTTGGTTACCATCTGATCCTGGTAGCGGGGATCCGGAGCTATAACGCGAATTTTTGGTTTTCTTTTTCTCATGATGTCTGACTGATCAGGATCGAATAATTATTTCTTAGGACGTTTGGTTCCGTATTTGGAGCGGCTTTTCTTACGATCGTTCACTCCGGCGGTATCCAGGGCGCCACGCACGATGGTGTAACGAACACCAGGCAAGTCTTTTACACGGCCACCGCGGATCAACACGATGGAGTGTTCCTGGAGATTATGCCCTTCACCAGGGATGTAAGCAATCACTTCAATTTGGTTGGTCAGGCGCACTTTAGCCACTTTCCGCAGTGCAGAGTTAGGCTTTTTAGGTGTAGTGGTATATACACGAGTACAGACGCCCCGCTTCTGCGGACATGCATTTAAAGCCCGGCTCTTGCTCTTTGTGATGACCTGTTCGCGGCCTTTTCTAACCAATTGATTTATCGTAGGCATAATCTACGTCTTGTTTAAAATGTTAAGTTTTTTCTAGATACTTGACTTTCAGTCGATTCTAGCTTCCTTTTTTGAAAAGCGAATGCAAAGATATTACTATTTTGTGGTTTACAAAAGCCCCCTGAAAAAAATATCAGAAGAAATATGGCCGAAAACCTGACGATTCGCTATGCAGAGCAGGCAGATTTGCCGCATATCCTGGAGTTGGTGAAAGAACTTGCCCACTATGAGAGAGCGCCAGAGGAGGTTTGGGTCACGATCGATGATTACGAGAAGTGTTTTCGTTCCGTCTTTGACGCGCTGGTAGCGGAGCAGGAAGGCATCATCGTCGGCATGGCCCTATACTATATGACATTCTCCACCTGGAAAGGAAAAATGCTTCATCTGGAAGACTTTATCGTAACGGAGGAACAACGCGGAAAAGGAATTGGCAAACAGCTATTTGATGCTGTCATTGTAGAAGCCAAAAAGCAGGAGGTAAAACTCATGCGCTGGCAGGTATTGGACTGGAACGAACCTGCTATTGGCTTTTATAAAAAATACGATGTAACCTTTGATACGGACTGGTGGAACGTTAAAATCCTCTTTACCAGTCCCGGCAATCCCAACTAATCCGATTAATCAAGTATCGTCAGGTCAACCGCCAAACCAGCGCATCACCCAATTCACGTAATAACTGGGTGTTCTCCACCGGGAGAAGGACACGATCCAATGCTTCAGAAGCTGAATCTTCCAATGACCTTAAATAACTTATGGTAGCTTTCGCAACGCCCCAGTCTTCCCAGCAGGACTTAATTGCGTTCACTTTCTCCCTGGCATCCGAATCGTTCGTGGTCATCCGGTTATAGGCATCCAGGTAGTCCGGTAGTTTTTCCGGCGGACACAATTCGATGCCCTTCAGGTATAAGAAGGTCTTTTTGTTCTGCAGGATATCTCCCCCCTCCTGCTTGCCAAAAGCATCTCCACCGTAGGCATCCAGATAGTCGTCCTGGATCTGGAATGCCAGGCCGGTTTGTTTGCCATACCTGTAAAGTGCATCCAGGTCGGATTCTCCAGCCCCGCCAATCATTGCGCCCATGCGGAAAGCAGAGCCCAACAATATGGCTGTCTTGGCCTCAATCATTTGCAGATACTCCGCTACCGTAATCTGGTGCCGATCGGCATAATCCATGTCCATCTGCTGACCCTGGCAAACCCCAATTGCCGTTCTGGCCAGCTCCCGGCTCAACCCAAGAGCCAGTGTATCCACATAACCATTCAACAAATAATCCATACAATGCACCATCATGGCATCGCCGCTTAATATGGCGGCATTGGTATTAAACGCAGCGTGAACCGTCGCCTTTCCACGCCTCAGTGGAGCTTCATCCATAATATCGTCATGCACCAGGGTAAAAGCATGGAACAACTCCAAAGCATAGGCTGCCGGTATGGCCATTTGCCTCCGGGAACGATCGTAACAATGGGTAGCGAGCCACAAGGCATAAGGCCTGAGTCGTTTACCTCCCAGGTTCATCAGGTATTGTACAGGCTGATAGAGCGTACCGGGAATCAAACCGGAAAACTGTTTTTCCAGAAATGGATCAAACTGTTCGCGAAATTCCTCAAAGTATGGAAGCATAAAAAAACCTGTTCGTGATCAATTCAAATTTCGTCACCCGGGTCCAAAAGTAAGGTTAGTCCTTACGGAAGCGTAACGTTTTTGTACTTTCATTGCCAAATAATTTGAAATTATGCGGTTGTTCCTGATACCTGCGACATGCTATTTAATTCTGGCTACCCTGATGGGCTGTTCCCAACCGGCTGAAACCAAAGCTGATCTGGTGATCACCCATGCACAGGTTGCTACGGTTGACAGCACATTTTCCATGGCGGAGGCCATCGCGGTTAAGGGAGATCACATTATTGCGGTGGGTGATGCCGGTTCCATGCAATCATTGATCGGCGACTCCACCAGAGTGATGGATGTGAAGGGTGCTTTTGTTATGCCTGGATTCATTGAAGGTCACGGTCATTTCTCAGGTCTGGGTAACAGTCTGATAGAACTCAACTTCCTGAAGGTTAAAAGCTGGGATGCCATCGTAGCCATGGTTGATTCGGCGGTACAAAAATCCAAACCAGGTGATTGGATCATCGGGCGGGGCTGGCATCAGGAGAAATGGACTGAACCTCTGGAAAAAAGTGTCCTGGGTTACCCCTATCACGATCAGCTGAGTCAGGTCTCTCCGGATAATCCGGTCTTGCTGGATCATGCCAGCGGCCATTCTTTATTCGCCAATAAAAAGGCCATGGACCTGGCCGGCATTTCCGATGAAACGCCCAACCCTTACGGAGGGGAGATCGTCCGGGATGCATCCGGCAAAGCCATTGGTGTGTTTGAGGAACGGGCCCAATCCCTCTTCCAGGAGCCCTATCAAAAATACCTTGATGGCATCAGTGATGAGGAAAAGGCAGCCAAATGGTTAAAAAGTGTTCGTCTCGCTGAAGAAGATTGCCTGAGAAAAGGCATAACCTCCTTTGAAGATGCTGGCACCACGGTGGCGGAACTGCAGGATTTTATCAATCTTGCTGACCACCAGGACCTTAACCTTCGACTCTGGATGATGATCAACGACAGTTACGACCACATATCCGATGTTGCTGGCCAATATCCCAAATTAAACATCGGCGGTCAGCATTATTTGACTGTTCGGGCTGTAAAAGCATACATTGACGGCGCTCTGGGTTCTTTCGGGGCCTGGTTATTGGCCCCCTATGCGGATAAACCTGGATTTGTCGGCCAGAATACCACCAAAATTGAGGACCTCGAGCGAATGGCTAATCTTTGTATTGACAACAACCTGCAGTATTGCATCCATGCCATAGGTGATCGTGCAAACCGGGAGGTGATTGACATGTACCAGCGTACTTTTGAGGCACATCCGGATCAGCATGACCTTCGCTGGCGTATTGAACATGCACAACACATCGATACAGCAGATATTCCCCGTTTTCACCAGTTGGGCATTATTGCGGCCATGCAGGGTATCCATTGCACCTCAGATGCGCCCTTTGTTGAAAAACGTCTGGGTGCTTTCAGAGCCAAATACGAATCTTATCCCTGGCGATCGCTGTGGGATGCTGGTGCCATAATTGCCAATGGAACCGATGCACCGGTGGAAGATGTTGATCCCATTCAAAGTTATTACGCTACCGTGACCCGGAGGCGAGCGGACAATGGTTTCACCTTTTATCCGGAACAGTGTCTGACCAGAAAAGAAGCATTGATCTCCTATACCCGTAATAATGCTTATGCTGCATTTGAAGAAAATGAGAAAGGTTCTTTAACCCCGGGACGATTTGCAGATATCACTATCCTGGATACCAACTTATTGACTTGTGCAGACGAGGCTATTTTAAACACCAAAGTATTGTATACGATCGTTGGCGGCAAGATCAAATATCAAAAGGAATAGCTTTAGACTGTAAGACCAGTTCCTGAAGTATGTTATGGCCCGGATGTACCTGTCATCCATGCATCCTGGATGGTTTCAGGAATTTCGATGATGATCAAACCATATTTCCAGAGCGCCACCTTCATTGATCGCGTGAAAATGTCTGATGGCAGGAAATGCGCCCAATAAATGCTCAAGTTCCATTTTCAACACACCGGTTCCCTTACCGTGGATAATTACCACGCTGGGTAACTTCAGGCGGATGGCCTGATCCAGGTATTTTTTAGCCTGTGCTATCTGAAAAGTCAATGCCCTTGATGGTGAAGCGTGTGCCAATTCCGGATTCAACACCTCCAGGTGCAAGTCCAGGTTTCGTGGAAAATCCAGCCATTCCGGATGTCGGCGAGGAACTTCTTTCGTCAGTTCCAAAAGAAAAGGGTCAATCGATTGGTCAGACTGGTCAGGTATCAGCTCAAGGTCACTGCCATTTACATGGAGTCTGGTTTCACCGATTTGTACAATTGCCTGGTTAGAACCATGGCGCCCGCGAACCGTCCCGCGTTGTTGCAACGATTTCACCCACACCAAATCGCCAACCCAAAGGGTTTTGATATCGACACTCATACTGCAAAATAAACTACTGTGATTTGAAATAAGACCGAGGCTTGCAAATTATTATACCCATGATGACGGCTTCTGACGGGTAAACAGCAAATGAACATTCCGTCGCTACTACATGAACCCCATCCTACCAGTATTCAGGTTTTCAATTCTCCCGGTGTAACAAAAACTTGTTCCAAAACCCCATTGCGGATAACAGAAATGCAGACTATACGGTCTACTTTGGTCTCGTCCAGTTTCTTGTGCAGATCATCAATTGACCGGATCACTTCCCCATCCATGGCTACGATTACATCGCGTTCCAGCATCGCGCTGAAGGCAGCCGGCTGGTGCTTTTCAATTTGATGAACCAAGATTCCTGTCGTTTGCGTGAGCTTGAGTGCGGCGGTAAGGCGAGCCGGAAGCTGAATGTTTTGCCCGGCAATACCAATAAAGGCCCGCCGGACTTTGCCTTCCCTGATCAACCTACTCACAACATATTCGGTGAGATTCGAAGAAACTGCAAAAGCCAATCCCTGGGCAGAGCGGATCACCGCTGTATTGACGCCAATGACCTGACCCTGCGAATCGAGTAAGGGTCCACCTGAGTTGCCAGGATTCAGGGCGGCATCTGTCTGAATCACATCATCGATCAGCCGACCGTTTTCAGCTCTCAAAGTTCTTCCTAAAGCACTGACGACCCCAGCAGTGAGGGTATATTGAAATCCATAGGGATTGCCCATAGCGATGGCAATCTGACCCACCTGCAAGGCATCGGAATTCCCAAATTTGAGGTGTCCGGTTTTTTCAGCTGGTATTTGGATCAGCGCAATATCGGTGGCCTGGTCCTGCCCCATTAAGGTTCCCTGAACCGATCTCCCGTCGTACAGATTAACCTGGATCTTTGCGCCTTCTTTCACCACATGACTATTGGTTACCAGCAGGCCATCGCTGCTGATCAAAAACCCAGAGCCTGTGGCTGGGTTTCGGGTTTTGTTTTTATATACGATCAACTGTACAATTGCCGGACTTGCATTGGCTGCAACTCCGGTGATGGTTCTGGAGTAAGCGTCGAGTAAAACCTGATCCCTGGTACCAGATACCGGAGACGATTCAAGATGGGAAGCGAGATCTGATTGAATGGTTGAAATCATAGGATGCGATTTGAGAGCAGTCCATCGAGAATGATACCAAATGCCGTAATATGGAAAAAATGTCATCTTGCCTATCACGTCTGAGCCATTTTGACAGGCCTGTCTTCTGCTTCCGGCGAATGCAGACCTCATCTCCAACTTTTGCAAAACAAGATTTCAAAGAACTAAAACAGGATTCCGGCCGCCCGTAAGACCAAAGGGCAGCCGGAGAACCTGGCAAGAACATTAGAAAGGCTTTTGCTCTCTGGTATTTTTGATGAACTGGTCCACCTTTACTTCTGTGAAGGTCTTCCTGACACCATCTTTTTCATATTCCCGGTGTTGAAGTTGTCCCTGGATGGTCACCTCCGTGCCCTTGCGAAGCAACTGGGTCATCAATTCGGCAGTCCGTCCCCAGGCGACCAGATTATGCCATTGGGTATTTTCCTTGGAATTTCCCTGGGCATCGCGATATACTTCATTGGTCGCGATGGTGCACTTGACCAGTTTCGTACCATTATTCAATGCTACCATTTCAGGATCGCGACCCAGATGTCCGATTAATTGTACTTGATTACGTAAGGAATTCATAACTTAAATTTTTAACAGGATTACTTAATAAATCCTTGTGCGCACAAGTCGTTTTACCATATGTCGAACGACAGCAACAAAGTAAAAGCGGTTGGATTTTGGATACCATCTATTAAACGTTTAAATTCGTATCTATACGTTTAGCAAACGTTTACTTACGGCTATAACCACTAATTATGAGTAATTCTTGTCTTCACTGCGGCAACACATTTTTCGGTCGGGCTGATAAAAAATTTTGTTCAGACCAATGCCGGGCTACTTATCATTACCAAAAGCAGAAGGATAGCTCCGGCGTTATCCGCCGTATCAATCAGATCTTGAAACGAAATCATCAGATTTTAAGGACTTTAAATCCAAACGGAAAGAGTCGTGTCCACAAAAACACCCTGTTGGATCAGGGATTTAAGTTTTCCTACCACACCAATACGTTCACGACGAAAAACGGACATACCTACACATTCTGTTATGATCAGGGATACGTCGTTTGGGATGATGATTACTGCACGCTGGTCGAACGACAAGATTATGTTGATTAGACCCAGGTGAGTTTCTAATGAATTAATTAGCCTTCCGGTTCATTTTCCGGGTTGTTTACATATTAAAACAAATTAATATGTTAATTCAATGTTTCTGGCATAATGATTGGTCCATTTAGGGCGTTTGCAATAGCACCAAAAACAGTACTCCATGTCCCGAAACCGATTGCAATACGTCATTTGGACCTTCGTCTTTATATTGCCTCAATGCTTGCTGGGGCAACGCAAAGAAGGTCTGCGATCCCAGGCAGGTTTTGAGGCTGGATACTCGCATCATCTTATCCTGCAATCATCGGATAAAACTTTCAATGAAATGCAGACATTGCCGGGTTACCATGTTTACCTGTTTAAGCAATGGAGAATTACTTCACATGTCGGACTTCAGGTTGAAGCTGGCTGGACGCAACGTATTTACCGGTATCCGGATGATGTCTATTTTAATGCCGACCGTCAGCAGGACATAAAGGTGAACCGGTACCTGCACCACCTTACCGTACCGATGACCATAGCCTTTCAATCAAAAAATTTCTGCTGGCGACTGGGCGCCTTCAAAGAATGGCCGCTTTCCTCCGAATCTGATCCAAAATCCAATTCACCTCAGCCTAACTTACCTGAACAGCAGGATTATGGGGTTGTCGTCAGTTGGGAATGGCAGTTCGGTCCGATTGGTTTCTTTGCCCGCTGTCTGATGGGTTTGGACAAACATGCCGTGGTTCCTTATCCCGATGAAACCGGAGCAACTTCCGATACGATTCAGCCCCGTTATTCAACCCTTCAGGCTGGGATCCGCTGCGCGGTATTTTAGTCGGAACCACGGTTGATGTCTATAACCTGATTTGACAATTAGCTGACAGTTACCAACGAAAGATTAAAAACCTGATACTGATATGGCCGTAACGGGATCAACAAATAATCCCCTTCCCATTGAAAGGCCAGTTCTTCACTTGCAGACCACAGCCCGACAGGATCATTTCCTTTTTGATCCGGCAAATGGATGTAAGCCGTGCCAGGTGAACCATCGTAGTTAATCACGATCAATGTCCGACCACTTTTGTGTTCCCATTGCCATGCAAAAAACTGATCCTGCTGATTCCCTTGCAGGTTAATCTGACTCCAGGTTCCCTGAAAAACATCCTTCCTGAGCAGATAAAGCAGCTTTTGATAAAAGAACCAGGTATCGGAACAATAGACGCTGGCTGGGTTATCCTTAACCATCAGGGAACCACAGGAACACGGTATTTCAGGAGGAAATTCCATCATTTGCACCGGAACTTTCCTTAAGCTTCCTTCCCATTGTCCATCGTAGAAAAAACGCATGCCTGGCAAAGTATAGGTAGCAATGGCAGCGGCGAAACTGCGTTCTTTACCAAAATGGGACAGGGCCCTTTCTTCATCGTGATTTTCAAGAAATCTTACCAGTTTACTTTGGTAGTCATCATCGGCCAGGAGGTGTTCCCGGACCCCCTGTCGTTCATTCCCAACCAACCGATCCAGCAACCGTTTATCATAGGTAAAATCAAATCCCTGCTGTTGCAACTCCCATTCCATATCCCAATACACCTCGGCCATCAGCTGGAATTCAGGGTGCCTGGCCTTGATGACCTGGATTGCCGTTGACCAAAACTCAGAGATGGATGGAGAATGGGTTGTAGAAAAATGATGTTGCCACGTCTTATTGAATATACGGTTTACCAGCAGCATAGCCATGTCGCAACGGACACCGTCACACACTTCTGCCAGATTCGATAATTGGTCCTCCATCCATTGCCTGGCATCCGGATTAAAATAATTGACCTGGACCGTGTCACGCCAGCCCGGAAAATAAGGATCCCGGCCATGAGCAAAAATCAGGTTACCATGACGGAAATATTCAGTGGGATTTTGACGAATAGCTGCTTCATCACCCTGGATAAAATACTCCGGAAACTGATCGATCCAGGGAGATTCCACACTAAAATGATTGGGGACGAAGTCCAGAATCAATTGCATGCCTCGTGTGTGCAATGTTTCGCGTATCCGGGCGATGTCATCCCAGGTACCGACATTTTCATTCGGTTGATAGCGGGCAATAGCGTACGGTGAAGCCCCAATATGATATTCAAACGGTGGATATCGCTCATCAGGATGGTAATCCAGAACGCGCTCGGGAAATTCACGGCGTATCCGGGCATCAACTACTGCGGTTTGCCATACCCCCATCAGCCAAACCTGACCGATGCCCTGGTCTTTCAGGTAGTCCCAATACGAACCGGGCACATCACTCAAAGTGGATTTTGCACCAAAAAGACGGAGCCACGGCCGGGTATTTATCTCATAAAGCAATGGGTTCTTGAGCATGGAGTGTAATTCTTTGATCATTGCAATATAAAAGATAGTCTTTTCGAGGTTAAACTGTGAACTGCTAAATTTTATCTTCCAAGCTTCATGCATTCCACCATTGTAATACCCGCAACGCCCGAACAGTATTGATACGGCTGGGCTGTCCCACCTTCTCCAGATGGAAGAAAACCCGGCCGGCATGATTTTGCTGTAGAGGCCATCTTCCCTGAATGTCTTTTTTCAAATTCAAAAGCTCAATAGCAGGTTCCATCCGTTCATCGTGTGGAGCATTGATCCATTGAAAGTAATCCAGCATCTTCAATATATCATACCTCCAGCGAGTAGGAAATGAAAGCCTAGTCATCTTTGGATCCACAATTTCACCGGTACGGTGGGACTGATAAAGCTTATGTTCCAGCATGAATGTAATGCCTGCCCTGATAACCCGGTCAATATGTATGTCCGGCTGTTTCTGCCGCAACTGAAAAGTCGATAAACCTTCCAGAACAGAAAGGGTTGAATGAAAGGAACTATGATGCGCTCCCTTGTGCAAACGGCAGTTCCAGCCGCCATCCTTCATAGTTACCTGGAGCAAATGATCTACCAGAGACTTTTGAAACCTGGGTTGTATTTCCCAATAAGCCAACATGGACAGTAACATGCCATTGACACATGTATCGGAGGGATTCCAGGTCTTCTGTGGCCCCCATCCTCCGTCAAGGGCCTTGTTTGATTCAAGAAGTATCTCCAATCCATGCAAAACGGCCGGTACCGGAGGTAAATCAAACCGCTTCAGCAACAAACAGGTATAAAAAGTAGAAGTCCATTTTGGTGAATACAGGCCATGTCCCCAGGTGTCGGAAGGATCCTGACTGTCAAGTAATGCCTTGCCCCATCCCTCTCTGGCAATGGCTCTCCGGGCCTGCTCGATCGTAGCTGGCTGGCTGTGCATTAAGTCCCGATGCACCCAGTGCAGAATAACAGGATCTCCTGTAAGCAGCCAGTCCAGTGTTTCAGGGCTTATCTCTACCATTAAGAAAGATTGCTTAGTCCGGAAGTTACCCATTTACTGCAGAAGTGATCCGGTAAATTATAGGGTGACCAGCTATCGCCGCAGAATTGCTAGCATAACACATCCAGACCATGTGTTATAGCCGCCAATTTTACAATTCATACTATCTTCATCCTTTCATCCAACAGAGTTTCAGACAATGAACCAGACCATCCTCCAACCCGGCGTTTATGTTGCCAATCTAACGCCAATGACACCGGACTTACTTCCTGATATCCCATTACTAATCAGTCATTTAAGGCATTTGATTAATAAAGGGGCCCAGGGTATCGCCCTGCTGGGTACTACCGGTGAAGCCAACTCATTCAGCCTCCAGGAGCGCATGGATCTGATCACCGCAGTGGTCGAAAACGGTATTCCTGCGGATCGGTTGATGGTTGGAACGGGATGTTGTGCCCTGACAGACACGATAGTGCTGACCAAACACGCCGTTCGGTCCGGGATCAAAAGCATCCTCATGCTCCCTCCGTTTTATTATAAACAAGTCTCTGATGATGGTTTGTTCTCCTATTTCCAAAGGGTGATCGAAGGCGTAGCTGCTGACCAGTTGGAGATCTATCTGTACCATTTCCCTAAAATAACCGGACTTGATTTCTCCATTCCTTTGCTCGAAAAACTGCTCCAATCCTATCCCGGTCAAATCGTAGGCATGAAGGATTCCAGCGGAGATCTTGAACATGGCAAAATGATCGCCTCCCATTTTCCGGGATTTAAGCTCTATGCGGGTACCGAAAAATACCTGCTTGACATTTTGCGGGCAGGCGGGTCCGGATGCATCTCCGCTACCGCCAATGTCACAGTTCAAAAATGTGCTGAGGTATTCCGTCATTGGCAGCAACCGGAGGCTGACCAGCTTCAGGCTGAAGCCAGTGCACAACGGCAGATCTTTGAAGGCCTGCCTTTCGTTTCCATCCTGAAGCAATACCTGGCTTTCACTACCGGCAACCAGCAGTGGCTCCATGTGCGCCCTCCCAATGCCCTGGTACCGGACGATGTGGCCCGGCAGGTAGTTGAGCGGTTTACTGCTGTGTCAGAAAGTTGATTTATTGAGGTAATGTTTTGTTTCAGCCCAGCTCAATCCGTGAACAGGGAATTGGATAAACACCAAATCCCGTTCCTCACAGCTTGATAACCTTTTTATTCTTATACAACCACCAGGCGAAAAGCCAGATAAACATGGCATAGGTTATCGCCTGTAATAATGATCCCAACTGGTCGCCGGCATGCTGGAAGAGATGCGAATACAGCCACCCGTACAAACCCTGGTCTCCGATCTTGATCATCCCGAATATGCGGATCACCAGCCCGGATAATGCATAGGACGCCAATGGATTTAGTCCAAACACCCGGAATACATAGGCCCATTTTTTCCACCCCTGCACATCAATAATCCAGATCAGCAGACTCAACAGTAGCGTAGCCAATCCTCCGGCATACAATACGTAAGAACTGGACCAGATGGGTTTATTGATCGGAAATCCCAGAAAATTCCAGGCAACTCCGCCAAGCACCAAACCTATACCCCAGGGTAAGATCCGAATGATCTTCTGCATAGGCATTTCGACCTTTTGCATGGTCTTACCAATCAGATAGCCTACCAGGACCGTACCGACCGTGGGTATGGTGCTGAACAATCCCTCCGGATCGAAGGGGATGCCGTAACCGTGATAAATATGGCGTTCACCAAATAACCATAGATCTATGGTTCGAACGATATTATCTTCCAGTGACAATGGATTGGGCCCACCCAAAACCAGCATTAACCCCCAATATCCCAGGAGGATTGCAGCCAGGACATAGATCAGCCACTTCTGACGTACATAGATGACGATCAATGCTCCAATGCCATAGGCCAGGGCAATTCGCTGTAATACACCCAGAATGCGAAGATCTGCGATCGATTTATTGTAAAATGGAAACCAATTCAGTAACAAGCCCACCAAAAAGATCAAAGCCGTACGTCTCAACACTTTCCTGATCCAGGCTGAGCGGTCTTTGTGCTCGTATTTAAGAAATGAAAACGACATGGACAGACCCACGATAAAAACGAAGAAAGGAAATACAAGGTCGGTTGGTGTGCATCCATTCCACTTTGAATGTTCCAGTGGGGCATAGATATGTTGCCACGATCCCGGATCATTGACAATGATCATGAAAAAAATGGTCATGCCACGCATGACGTCAATCGACAACAGCCGTTTTTTCATCTTGATTGGTTTTCTGGTAAAAGTTACGAATTATGCCCTGTTCCCAGATCATCTGACCTTTGGAATAAGCGATACTGGAAAACAAAACTACCCTTCGTATTTCCAGCCGTTGTGATACGTCGGCTGGATAAGAGCCGTCGCTTCTGCATCATTTTTAAATTGATTCTTTGTACTATCCCAATAGATCTTTCTTCCGGTCTTGAATGCAATATTGCCCATATGGGCATTGATGGCAGCAACACTGCCGGTCCTGATACCGCACTTCAGACTTCCCGGGTCGTTGTTTTTAATCGCCTGGATGAAATTCTGGGTATGGAGATCCAGATAATTGAGATTACCTGGCTTGTTATATTCAGGAACAGCCGGGTATTTATACACCGTCATGCCTTTATCCCCATCGTACTGCGTCTCCGGAATGATCTCCCATCCACCACGGTTCACAACCAATGTGGCATTATTACCAATGAAGGCAATACCTTCCGTCCGGCCGTAATTTCCTCCGTCGATTCCAGTGGCATGTTCCCACAACATATTGAAATGATCGTATTCGAAGACCGCCTGGAGGGTGTCCGGTGTTTCAGCCGGATCATCAGGATAGGCTAATTTGCCTCCGGAAGCCACAATGGACTTTGGAGCCGTGGCATTCATGGCATACAATGCAATGTCGATTTCGTGTACACCCCAGTCGGTCATCAGTCCTCCCGCATAATCCCAGAACCAGCGGAAGTTAAAATGAAAGCGATTGGGGTTAAAAGGACGGGTGGGAGCAGGTCCCAACCACATGGTGTAATCCACTCCGTCGGGTACCATGCCATCCGGTTGCTTCTCCATGGGCTTCATCCATCCCTGGTAAGCCCAAACCTTAACCAGCCGGATGTTTCCCAAATCGCCGGAACGTACGATTTTGATGGCCTGTTCGTAATGCGGGCCACTGCGCTGCCATTGCCCGATTTGAACCATCCTATCCGATTTTTCCGCCGCTGACAACATCCACTGGGCTTCACCGATTGAATTAGCGATCGGCTTCTCACAGTAGATGTGCTTACCCGCTGCAAGGGCATCAACAAAGATGCGCGGATGCCAGTGATCGGGCGTACCTATCACCACCGCATCAATGGTCTTATCGTCCAGTAATTTCCGGTAATCCTTGTATTGAGCAGCCTTGGTGCCCCTCAGCTTCATGACATCCTCACTGCGACGGTCAAGCACCGATTGATCCACATCGCATACCCCAACACAATCAACTTCCTGCATGGATAAGAGTGAACGCATGTCCGCCCACCCCATACCATTACATCCTATCACGCCCATACGCATCTTATCGGAAGCGGGTATGTTGCGTTTACGTTCTGTTGCTTCAAGGGGTAATAACGGAGCTGCTCCGAGCACGCCAGCAATGGTTGCTGATTGGCGAATGAATTTGCGCCTTTCTATAGCTTTCATATTCCTCATTTTTACGGATCTTAAGATACCATTTGAGATTGATTTCTTCGAATTTCTCAGTTACCTTCGTCCATTCTTCAGTCTATTTATCGGATCTCTTTACAGGAGCTAAAGTCGAAATCTGTTTTATGAAAATTGTCTTTAAGCAATTGGCTATTGGTTCAGTGTTTTTGCTTGGTGTTATCGGTTGTAATCAACAACCAGAGCTTGAGATGATTCAAAACAAAATCTCAGACCGCCAACGGCTTATTTGCCGCATGGATTCACTTCACTTTGAAACTTCGACCCTCTGGGATTCTGTCAATGCATTGATGGACCATCAACTACCCGTATCGATACCTGCTGAGGAACGCACTCATTTACTTGCGGTGAGGAATGCACCACTGATCGAAATGTTTGAAGTCTACGATCTGCTGGACGATCCTACCAAAAAAATCATCCGCGAGGCAGGGATCGAAGATTCGCTTCTGGCACAAAGGACACGGGAAACGATGGACTCCGTCGAAAAGATGGATTTCTGGCTGGACAGCATCCTGGTATCTGTCTCATCGAAGTGGCCCGCATTGTTGCCGGATATCCGTAATCAAATGAACGAACCCTGCCCCCGGTCAGAACACCTTAACGATCAACCTCATTCAATACTATATGAATAACAAATTTACCAATGCAATCATTGTACTCCTGCTGATGTTCGGTGTGTTCGCATGCCAGAAAGAAAGTCCCGTCCTATTGCCGGATGAACTACCTAAAACGGCTGATTTTGACAATGAAGTCGCATTGGAATGGATGCAGTTTTATCTTGAGATTGAACGCTATACGCCCGGATATCGCCCACCTGTTTCGGCCAGGGCTTCAGCCTACATTTGTCTGGCTGCTTATCAGGCTGTTGTACCCGGGATGGCTGAATCTTACAATTCCCTGCAATCCACTTTTCCTGCTATGAAGCTTCCGGAAGCTGAATCCGGACAGGAATACCACTGGCCTACCGCATTGCATGCCGCCTACAGCAGCATCTTTTCCGCATTCTTCCCGACGGCTCCGGCCAGCATGCAGCAGAAGTTATTCGCCTTAAAACAAAAATTCAACATTGAGTTCGGGCAAACCGTGCCTGCAGACGTCTATAAGCGTTCCAGTGACTTTGGCACTGCCGTCGCCAATGCCGTGTACAATTGGTCAAAGACCGATGCCAGTGGCCACGAGGCCTATTTGCACAACACCGACCCCAGTTACCAGCCGCCAAATTTCGCTGGTTCCTGGCAGCCTACATACCCCGATTATTCTCAGGCTCTATTGCCCTACTGGGGCCAGGTCCGGACTTTCGTGGCCAGTTCCGATGACAATGCCCCGCAACCTCTTCCCTTCAGTACCGACCCGACCTCCCAAATCTATGTCCAGGCCAAGGAGGTAAAGAACCTGGTCAATCTGATCAAGGGTGGTCAAAATTATGAAGACCGCTGGATTGCAAACTTCTGGAGCGACGATTGTCCTATTCTGACTTTCACACCATCGGGCCGCTGGATCGCTGTCACCAACCAGCTGATTTCGACGAAGAAATCATCACTGGATGAAGCCGTGTATGCTTATGCGAAAGTGTGCATGGCTCTCAGTGATTCCGGTGTCCGTTGCTGGAATGAGAAGTACAAATACAATTATTTGCGGCCTGTGGACTATATCCGGCAGATGATGGGCGATACCGAATGGAATACCGTGATGTGCCCGGACGGCTCGGGTAATTACTTCACGCCTCCTTTTCCTGCTTATCCGTCGGGACATGCCACATTTGGCGCTGCCGCTGCCGAAGTCCTCACCGATGTATTTGGGATCTCGACGGCTATGACCGATCGATGCCATGAAGGGCGGACGGAATTTATCTCGACGCCCAGGTCCTTTCAAAGCTTCTATGAAATGGCGGAAGAAAATGCCTATTCGCGTATTCCGCTGGGGGTCCATTTCAGGATGGATGCAGAGGCAGGCCTCAAACTGGGTTATCAGATCGGCCGCAAAGTGAACCGGTTGCCGTGGAAAAAATAATTAATTCCCTATCCGGGATGCCCCTCCCGGGTTTTCCTGAAGGTATGCCTGTACCCTACCGGCAGCATTGGATCTGACATTAAAATAAAAGAAGTTGTAATCGGCTATGTGGTAGTTCTTGGTACGGATGAACAAGCTCCCCGGAAATTTAGGCTTGGTAACCCATAGCATGTCCTGAACGACCTGAGCATCTACCAGATTCGGCATCACCTCATTGAATTTAAACAACAGTGAGCCCTGGTTTTCCTGACGAGGCACGTAAAGTGTATCGGTTGTCCACGACAATGGATTGGTTACGATCGTCTGAGGCCTCGGAGCAAACCTGCTGGCGAGGTAAGGATGTCTGAAGTGGGCTTCATAACCGGTCTGAAAGGTCCTCCAGGAACATATGCAGCCGGTCTGATCCGGCGTAGTACAGGGTGGTAAGAATTTGAAATCGTCCCGGGACACAGGCATGCCCACCAGGTAAGCTGCCACCAACTGGTGCTGTAACTCCTTGCCATCAAAATATTTCCGGATCAATGGAATCGCATGGGTGGTACCCTGACTATGACTGGCTATTATGATGGGCCGGCCATTATTCCAGTGTTCCAGGTAATAGCTGAATGCCGCATCAACGTCCTGATAAGCCAATTTGAACGCCCTGGTGGCAGAAGAATCATCGCGGGTGAAATAAGCCTGGTAATGCGCCTGCCGGTAGCGTGGCGCAAATACCCGGCCGGCCTGATTGAAAAGACTGGCCTGAAAAAGGATCGCCGTTTCATCTGTCCGGGCATTAAGTGTGGCATCATCGATACAGGCATTCCATTGGTTTTCTCCCTTTTTACCAATGTAGGTCGTCGGATAAATAAAAAAGATATCTGCCGGAAGATCACTTTCATTAGCGGACGGCTGATTTGGAATGCTATCTGCGGCGTCTGCCTTGTCCGGATGGGCTGCCCAATTCGCCAGCAAACTGTAGTCCGGGGCGATGCCCATCTTCTGATCGGCAAATACCCCTTGAGGGATTACCCGGCATGAGGTCCCGATGACAATAAGAAACAGCAAACTCCAATACTTCATAGGCGCAGCTTAAATGACAATGTGTCTATTAAATGACAAAAATAAATATCATATTGTTAGCATCTTAAACACCCAACAATAGAAACCCATTTTTGTCCATCCCGGTTAAGGCAACAGTATAAGAATTACAGATTGGCACGGAACATGTTTTTTTAACTTACCATTGACCGTAATAAAATGACCTAATCATGAAACTACCAGGCATTCTCTTTTTAGTGATTTGTATGTTGACCATTCGTTGTACGAAAGAAGAGATCAGGGAAAATGTGAAATTTCTAGGCGCGTATACCATGTCGGAAACTTGTGGCCTGGGTGATGACAGCTATGATCTGGTCATCTGGGAATCCGGCAGAGACGCCCAGTCCATTGTTATTTACAATTTGTACAACTGGGGAGAAAGTGCCTCCGCACGTGTTAGCGGCAATACCCTCACCATTGAAGAGCAAATATTGGATGGCATTACCTTCTCCGGATCTGGTTCTTTAAATGGTGATGCACTGGAAATAAACTTTGACGTATCACTGGATTCACAATCGGATAGCTGCAATGCAACCGGCGTGCGGAAATAGGATTTCATATTTCAAAATCTCCGTTTATTTCCTGCACGGGATTACTCCAGGTTGTAAAACACTTTTTGGACATCCTCGTCCTCTTCCATCTTTCCGATGAGTTTGAGAACTTCCTGTTCTTCCTCTTCTCCCAGCTTGACCAGGTTGAGGGGAATCCATTCCAGTTCGGAGCTGATCACTTTAAGCCCTTTCTCTTCCAGGGCATGCTGCATATTGCCAAATTCAACAAAGGGAACCCGGATGACCAGCAGTTCTTCATCGTTTTCACCGGTTCCTTCTCCCATCTCCTCCAGGCCGTTATCGATCAATTCCAGTTCCAGCTCTTCGGGGTCCAGTCCGCTGGGGTCCAGCTTGAAGACGCCCATTTTCTTAAACTGAAAGCTCACGCTTCCCGAGGTACTGAGGCTACCGTTGAATTTATTGAATATGGCCCGCACGTTGGCTACGGTCCGGGTAATGTTATCCGTGGCCGTTTCGATCAGAACTGCGACGCCGTGGGGTGCGTATCCTTCGTAAAGCACTTCTTCGTAGTCGGACATATCCCTGCCCATGGCCCGTTTGATGGCTGATTCCACTTTATCCTTGGGCATATTGACCCCTTTGGCATTTTGCATCACCCGGCGCAAAGCGGGATTGGAGTCCGGTTCCGGTCCCCCAGCTTTTACTGCGATGGCGATTTCTTTGCCAATGCGGGTAAACTGCTTGGCCATCCGGTCATAACGGGCAAACATGGAGTGCTTGCGAACTTCGAATATACGTCCCATATAAGGTTTCCTTTAGCGGGGCAAAATTAGGGATTTTCAGGAGAAATAACCACTGGGTTGCTAAATACTGCGGGTGTCCGGCTGTTCGGTATTTTTACTAACTAATTTTTAGTTGCTTAACGAAATATTCGTTAAATTAGAAGCGTTACCTTATAAAGTTCACCTCCTATGCACACCATTCTCAATCCACGCGAAGAAGAAGTTATGCGCATCCTGTGGAAATTACAGAAGGCATTTGTCAAAGACATCCTTGCGGAAATGGATCCTCCCGCCCCCCCGTACAACACCGTCTCTTCAATCGTACGGAAACTGGAGACGGAAGGGCTGATCGGCCACACTGTCTATGGCAATACGCATCAATACCATCCGGTCTTACAGAAAAAACAATACCGTAAATGGTCTTTTGAACGGTTGTTCAATCATTACTTTGACCGGTCACCGGAAGCATTGATGTCTTTCTTTTTGGATGAAGAGTCTCTTGATCAGGAAAAACTGGAAGAAATTATCCGCAAACTCAAAAAATAAATTCCCATGTCAGCCCTGTTCTCCTGCCTCACCATAGCCTCTGCCTGGCTATTCCTTTTTCAACTGATTTACCAGCTCTTTCTCAAACCGGTACCCGCCCCCGCCTTCAACCGCACCGCGATTCTGGCCAGCATGGGTCTTACATTCATAATTCCCTTTTTGCGCATCCCGCTACCTTCCGGTGCAAGGTCCACCACAGGCCTGGCCACACCAATAATTAATATTCCCGTCAGCTCGCCTGAACCCATAATGCAGGGGATCATACCCTGGGCACCACCGGGAACACCCTACTCTCTTTCATTGGATGAGGCAGCCATAGGGATCTGGGTCCTGGGCTTCCTGATAGCCGCACTACTTCTCATGCTGAAATTACGCCGGATCTTTACGTACTTAAGCACTGCGCAGCCCGTAGTAAATGCACCTTATCGACATTGTCTGTACCATCCCAAATTGCCTCGGGCCGCTTCATTTGGGAAATTCCTTTTTTGGCATTCACCGGTATTTGATCCCAAAGACCAGGTTGTTCTTGAGCACGAAATGGCTCATCAAAAGTTACATCATGTCCTGGACAATTTTGTCCTGGCATTTTTAAAAACCATCTTCTGGTTTCACCCGGCAGCCTATTACTTCCAACGTGAAATACAACTGGTGCATGAGTTAAAAGTAGATCAATTGCTTATTCAAAAAATAGCTCCGGCGGAATATCTTAAACTTCTTATGAGATATCAAAAGGAATTGTACCATCCTTTGACCACCGGGTTTGCCTCCTATCTGGAACAGCGGATCAGCTATATGATCCTAAAAAAGAAAACAAAACAAACCCGGTTAATAATAATTTCTGCTGCCATTATTGTAACCATTTCAGTCCTGCTGCTCTCCGCTTTCAAAAATGATTCTTCAAGAGCACATTTGATGGGTTGGAGCGAGCGTCCCATATTTCAATATGCGGATCATACCACTGGCCTGGATGACTCAGCTTTCGTATTACAGTGGGGAAATGCGCAATTCCTGCTACAGCCACATCTCGAGGTAATAAACATCAATGAATCAACCGGAAAACAGAAATATAAACCACTGCTTTTGCTGTCTAATAGCAACCAGCTTACCAATATCCAAACCCTGTTGGAATTGTTAAAGGATAAACCAGTCCTGCGCTACAAAAATCGCAACTACCGGATAGGGTCAGGTTTTAATTCAGGATTTATCAGCTTTAATCAAAAAATCCAGGATACCAGCATCTGGCGCGATTTTAATTTTGGCAAAAGAAACAACATAAATTATACGGATTTATCAACCGTTGCAAAAATCATCCATGCAGCTCCGGGTGCCGATACCTATCTTTCTCTGAATTTATTCGGTGAAGAGGTCGAAGTCCGTATTTATCTCTATGCCAATCTCCCACAAAATGATTCAGAAGCTTTCCTCCAGGTAAGTGACCGTGAAATTCCGTTATCCCGGATAGCTTCCAGGTCAATCCATAATTTTTCATTACCCCGGGAATTATTCCTCAATGTCAACAACCATGGAAATTTTATTCATAATGGAAAAATAGCACCAACAAAAATGGAACGTTGGGTAATCTTTTATCCGGACACCATTTTGTCTTTTCCGGAATTTCCAGCTGATAAATTTTCCAATGCCATTGGTTGCATTGCCAGCATTCAGGTGGATCAGGGTTTTTACATGGCTTCGTTTTCCCTCACACCGAACCTTACTGAAAATCCGGTGACTACTCTGTCCAATAATCATTTTTTTGACTTACTGACAGATCCGATCATTCAGGTTGCTGCTCCGGTTGCAATTAAATACAAAAATTCACCATTGTCCCTGGAATGGGGAAAATTAAATTTCTGTCTGGACGGAACTTGTAAAATTGGAAATTATCACATCAAACCCAAAGCGTTTGAAAAAATGCTGCGTAAAATACCTGCATTAAATCAGAACAATCGCAGCAAGACAGACACCCTCTACCTGGACATATACCACATCCGAAGGCAGGAAGTTCCGGTCACCCGTCACCTGGTCTACGACCTTAACCGTAAAAAAATAATATCAGGACAGGAAGACCTGGCAGCAATGAAATCGCAATACCTGATTGATGAATTTTTCAATATTACGAGGGTTGCACTACATCAAAACGGTACCTCCCTTGGCAGCAGTGCTTTTCAAATTTCATTCAAACCGGACATTACCAGACCGGACTTTTCAAATGATCCACAAAAATTACAGGAAATGATCGCAAAAGTTTTTCAATAATCCGCAGATAAGCATTAAACCTCTATTACCTCTTTTACCTTTGCTACCTCTTTTACCTCTGTTACCTTTTTTACTTTTTTTACCTTTTTTACCTTTTTTTACCTTCTACCTCTTCGCCCACAAATTATACTTCATGATACACCAGATGGCGCGGAAACCATCTCGCCAGCCGATCTTTTTGCCTTCGGCATAAGTACGCCCGTAGTACGATATGCCGACTTCGTAAATCCGCACCTTCGGTACCCGACTCACCCGGGCGGTGACTTCGGGCTCAAAACCAAAACGCTTCTCACGCAGCGGCAACGATTGGATGATGTCCGACCGGAATAACTTGTAGCATGTCTCCATATCGGTAAGGTTCAGATTGGTGAACATATTGGACAAACTGGTCAAAAACCTGTTGCCGATGGAATGCCAGTAAAAAAGGATCCGGTGTGGATTGCCACCCATAAACCGGCTGCCATAAACCACATCGGCAAATCCCTGGATGACCGGTTTTAAGAGGATATTGTATTCCTCCGGATCGTACTCCAAATCTGCATCCTGAATCACCAGGTATTCGCCGGTAGCATGCTTTATGCCGGTATGCAGCGCGGCACCTTTGCCCTGATTCACTTCATGGGCCAGATACCGAAACCCCTGATCCGGGTATTCCTCCAGGTACTCCCTGATCACATCCTCGGTATTATCCCGGCTGCAGTCGTTCACGATGATGATCTCCTTCCGGATGCCGGCAATGAGCTCTACATCGCGTACCTTATCCAGGATCAGCCGGATGGTGGGTCCTTCGTTGTAAGCCGGTATGATGATGGAAAGTGTTTTGATTGGTTGCATGCCATGAATTTAAGTATCTTCAGCACAGTAACAAAAGTAGGCAAAACACCGAGAAACACAGCTATGCCCTCCAATTTCATACATATGGCCTGTCCTCCTGAACATCCTTCACAACTTACTTCCGGATCGGATAAAAACACGCCTCATGAATCGTGATCGCTCCTGGAGTATGTGGGTGCTGGTCCTGTGTTGTCTGTGGATCTGGATCGTCGGATTTTTCTATTACCCCAAATGGAATAAATCACGCACTGAGGCCACCATCAGCTGGGATGTCTCGGGATATTACTATTACCTGCCTGCCCTTTTCATATACCATGACATCAAACACCTGGCCTGGTCGGATTCGATCCAGCAGAAATATTATCCTGCCAGCACCCAATACCAGGCATTTGACCATCCCTCCGGCGTCAAAGTGATGAAGTACGCAGCCGGTATGGCAGTACAATACCTGCCCTGGTTTTTGATCGCCCACGGGATAGCGCAACTGACACACTTTCCGGCAGACGGCTTTTCACCACCATACCAGTTCATGCTATCATTCGGCAGCATATTTATGGCCTGCCTGGGGTTGTGGTTTATCCGGAGGTTGTTATTGAACTATTTCAGCGATTCGGTGGTGGCTATCACACTGCTCTTATTGGTCATCGGCACGAATTACCTGAACTATTCAGCCATCGATGGAGCGATGACCCACAACTACCTGTTCACGCTTTACGCCATGCTGCTCTGGTTCACCGACCGCTGGTACCGGCAGCCTTCCTGGTTCGATTCGTTCGCGATCGGGGCATGTCTCGGATTGGCTGCCCTGACCAGGCCTACGGAGATCATAGCCGGGGGAATCCCACTTCTGTGGGGCCTGACCGACATTCGAAAATTGCCGGCACGCCTGCAATACTGGTGGGAACAGCGACGGTATCTGATCCTGGCCATCGGAGTCATGGCAGCGATCGGATCCATTCAGATCATCTATTGGAAATGGGTAGCGGGTGAATTTTTGGTGTACAGCTATCAGGATCAGGGCTTCAGCTGGTTGCATCCGCATCTCGGCAATGGCCTCTTCAGTTATAAAAAGGGGTGGCTGGTTTATACCCCGATGATGGCGCTGGCATTGATTGGTTTTTATTATCTCTGGCAACACTGGCGCTCCTTGTTCTGGGCTACGCTGACTTTTGCCATGGCATTCATTTACATCACCTTTGCCTGGGACATCTGGTGGTACGGAGGAAGCCTGGGACAACGGGCTATGGTGCAGAGCTATGCCGTATTAACCATCCCTCTGGCGGCGATGGTGACACAGATCAAAACCTGGCGGTCATGGACCCAGTGGATTGCCGCAGGCGTGATCACGCTATTTACCTATTACAATCTTTGGCTTACCCACCAGGCGCATAAAGGTGGATTGCTGGATCCGGAAAACATGACCAAGGCCTACTTCTGGAAGGTGCTGGGCCGCTACCATCAGCCGGAAGATTATAAGAAACTCATGGATACCGATGAATATTTTGATGGTATCCGGAAGGACGTACATGAAATAGCCCATTTTGACTTTGAAGCCGACACGACGATCCACACCTGTGATTTTCCTCCTCTGGATGGCAACCGGTCGCTTTGCCTGGACCAGGAACATCCCTACAGCGATGAATATTCGGTCCAGTTGTTGCCGGGAGATGCCACCTGGATTCGGATCACCTTTAAGGCCATGGCTCCCCACAAAGAATGGGATCTCTGGAAAATGACTCAACTGATCGTCCGTTTTTACCGCAATGATCAGAAGGTCAAAGAAAATTACATCCGGGTACACCGCTTTCTGAATGATCAGCAGGCAGCGCTCCTCTTCATGGATGTGAAACTGCCACGAGGTGATTTCAACCGGATGAGTTTTCTCTTCTGGAACGTAAACAGTGACCGGCAGCTGTTGTTGGATGATATAAAGGTAGAAACGTTCAATGCCCAATAAGTCCCACCTGCACATTTTTGGTGAGCCGCTGATCGATGAAGCTACTATCCGGCAGATCAATACCTGCGCCCGGTCAGGCTCTTATGCCGCCCTGACGGCAGACGCGCATTATGGTTACAGCCATCCGATAGGTGGTGTTGTAGCCTATCGGGACCAGGTATCCTTATCAGGTGTCGGGTTTGACATCGCCTGCGGCAATAAGGCGGTTCGCACCATGGTTGATGTCGCGGACATTGACATTGTGAAGCTCATGGATGAGATCGAACGCGTGATTTCATTCGGCATCGGACGTAAAAATCAGGAGCGGGTGGATCATCCGGTCCTCGACCGCATTGCCCGTCTGGACCTGGGTATCCCTGCTTCGCAAAAGAATAGCCTGCGTGAGAAAGCTGTCACCCAGCTGGGTACTGTAGGAGCCGGCAATCATTTTGTGGATCTTTTTACGGATGATGCAGGTAAGCTTTGGATAGGCGTTCACTTTGGATCTCGTGGTTTCGGTCACTCCCTGACCATGGGTTTTATCGCTCTGGCCCAGGGTAAAGCTTTCGGCGATCGTGTGCAGGAGGGATCGATGGACGCTCCACCAATCCTCTTTCATCAGGACTCACCCACAGGACAGGCTTACCTTGAGGCACTTGATATAGCGGGTGAATATGCCTATGCCGGAAGGGATTGGGTAGTCAACCGCATATTACAGATCCTGCAGACCCATACGAATTACGAAGTACACAACCATCACAATTTTGCCTGGAAGGAAACCCATTTTGAAGAAGCATATTGGGTGGTTCGTAAAGGATGTACCCCTGCCTTTCCCGGGCAGCAGGGATTTATCGGATCCACCATGCTGGATGAGTCGGTGATTGTAGAAGGTGTGGAATCTCCCGAGGCCAGGGATAGTCTTTATTCTACCGTGCATGGTGCTGGCAGAGTCATGTCACGGCGTCAGGCAGCCGGTAAGATCAAGTGGCAAAAAAATCCGGACGGTACGCGCCGTTTGGTCCAGGTTGCACCTGGCAAAGTTGATTTCAGAAGGACACAATCTGCAGCACGCTCCGCTGGTGTTGAGCTGCGGGGTGGCGGGGCAGATGAAAGCCCTGAATGCTACAAATCACTTCAGGAAGTCCTTTCTTATCATGCCAAAACCATTCGCATCTTGTACCGCCTGCGCCCGGTCGGGGTCATCATGGCCGGAGCGGAAGTATATGATCCGTATAAAGATTAACGGGATCGACTAAATCAGCACATTGTACGTTTAAAATAGAAAGGATTAACTTTAGGATTGGAATCGGTCTGATTGAATTTCAAAGCAACCATATTACTTCTCTTACTCCTGGGATTGTTCGTACCACACAGCCTGCTGGCTACGCATAACCGGGCAGGTGAGATCACCTATGAGCAAATCAGCGACCTGACCATACGGGTCACTATCGTGACCTATACCCGTATCCGTGGTGCCGAAGTAGACCGACCGCAGTTGGGGCTTTACTGGGGGGATGGAAAACTGGATTCACTGCGCAGGGTCAATGGTCCTATAGGACAAGGTGAAGAACTCGCCAACAACGTAAAAAAGAACATTTACATCGGAGAACATACCTATCCGGGGCCCGGCACCTATACACTTTTGACCCTGGACCCCAACCGTACCGCTGGCATCCTGAACGTCGATCCGCCCAACTCGGTCAATGTACCTTTTGCCTTGCAGACCACTTTCACGCTGTTGAGCACCCAGTTTCAGGGATACAACAGCTCACCGCGTCTCCTTCAGCCTCCGATCGATTATGCTTGTCTTAATGAGCGATTTATTCATAATCCCAATGCCTTCGACCCTGACAAGGACAGTCTCGCTTATGAGCTGATCGTTCCTTTAGCCGGGCCGGACATGGAAGTTCCGAATTATAAATTCCCCAATGAAATCTCGCCAGGACCCGAAAATCAAATTGACATCAACGAAGTAACTGGTGATTTTATCTGGGATGCCCCCCAGCGGGTAGGAGAATACAACATCGCCATCAAGATTTATGAATACCGGGAAGGTGTACTGATCAATACGACCATCCGGGACATGCAGATCTTTGTACAGGACTGCAACAATCAACCACCGGAAATAGAGACCACTGAAGATCTTTGTGTCATTGCCGGAGATACCGTACGCATTCCGGTCACGGTTACGGATCCGAACAAAACGGATAAAGTGCAACTTACTGCCCTTGGTGGTCCTTTCATACAGGACGTAAGTCCGGCTTATATGGAAGGCCCTACCGGATATGTAAACCAACCGTTGCAAGCAACATTTGTGTGGCCAACCCTCTGTGACCATGTGTCCAACCGTGATTATACAGTCGTTTTCCGTGCGGTGGATGATGATCTGGATACCACTGGACTGGCCAACCTTAAATCGGTGCGCATCCGGGTAATCGCTCCGGCTCCCCAGGATCTGGAGATCGAACCCCAATCCAGCGGATTACTGCTCAGCTGGGAAAAACCCTATGCCTGTGACCTGACCTTTAAAGATTATTTCCGGGGATTTTCCATCTGGCGGAAAGTGAATTCCGTCACGTTTGAGCCGGATACCTGCTCGCCGGGTTTGGCTGGGCTTGGCTACACCCAGATCGGGTTTGATGTTCTTACGATGGAGAATGGTCGATACACATTCCTCGATCAGGACCTGGAGAAAGGGAAGACCTATTGCTACCGTATTCAGGCTGAATTCGCCTACCTGTCCAATGGAGGTTACACCTTCAACCGGACGCCCAGCCTGCCATCGGAAGAGGTCTGTGCCCAACTGGTGCGGGATGTTCCTTTTATCCTTAATGTCAGTGTTGAAAATACCGATCCAAGCCAGGGCGAAATATATCTCCGCTGGACCAAACCGGTGGGTGCAGACCTGGACACGGTTACCCATCCAGGGCCCTATGCATTTGATCTCATGCGCGCAGATGGTATCGGCGGCACCAATTTCTCCCTGATCAACCGCTGGACGTCAACTTTTCTTGGTTCATTCAAGGACACGGTTTGGCAGGATCAAAATCTGAATACCACACTAGCATATACGTACAAGATCCTTTTTTATACCCAGGGTAATGTCGTTTCGTATGGAGAAAGCCAGCCGGCTTCTTCGGTATTTTTACAGGTGGTTGGCAAAGACAAGTCCAATGAGCTGTCCTGGAATTACAGGGTCCCGTGGAGTAATTACCAATACGTGGTCTATAAGATGCAGGGTCAGACGTTTGACTCCATAACGACGGTCACTACAACATCCTATACCGACCAGAATGGCATCAATAATGGTGAAAACTACTGCTATGCCGTCCGTGCTTTAGGCACCTATGGCATATCGGGATTCCCACCCGTTCTTGAGAATTATTCCCAGATAAGCTGCGCAGTACCGTTTGACTCGATTGCGCCCTGTCCACCACAGGTGAGCGTGGAGAATCTCTGTTCACAGGCATTACCAGGCACACCAGCTGAGGAATTTATCAATACCATTACCTGGCAGGTACCGCTGTCCGGGTGTGACCGCGAACGGGATTTTGCAGCCTACCGCATCTATTTCGCGGCAAACAAAATCTCGGATTTTACATTGATCGGAGAAGTGCCGGCATCCAATAAACTGGAATTTAAACACAAACCGGAAACAGGTATTGCCGGGTGCTATGCCGTAACCTCAGTGGACAGTGCCGGTAATGAAAGCGAATTCAGCGTGATCCAGTGTGTCGACAATTGTCCGGATTTTCTGCTTCCCAATGCATTCACCCCGAACGGTGATGGACACAACGATTATTACATACCCATCACCCACCGGTTTATTACCCATATTGAAATGAAGATCTTCAATCGCTGGGGCGGGCTCGTTTTTGAAACCACCGATCCCCAAATCAACTGGGATGGCACAGGATTGAACGGCCGCGACCTGGCAGAAGGTGTCTACTATTACACTTGCCGGGTTTTTGATACCGCTACCAGTACCAATCCGGATAAAACGGAAGTACTCACCGGATACATTCACTTAATTCGAGGCGAATAACATGTTTTCAGGAATCATTGAGGCTACAGGTATTATCACAGAAATTCGATCGGAAGGCAGCAACTTGCGATTCATCATTGCCTCCCGGTTAGCACCCGAATTGCAAATTGATCAGAGCATCAGCCACAACGGCGTCTGTCTTACCGTCATAGCCCATGACCAGGAATCGCATCAGGTTGTAGCCATCAGGGAAACACTGTCAAAAACCACACTGGGAACATGGAAACCAGGTGACACCGTCAATCTGGAACGCTCCATAACTCCGGCAACACTCTTGGACGGCCACCTCGTCCAGGGTCATGTGGATGCCGTGGGTATATGTACCTCCTTACTGGCCCAAAATGGAAGCTGGGAATTTACCTTCCAGTTCCCTTCCGAATTTGCAGGACTGCTTGTTCAGAAAGGTTCAGTGAGCATTGACGGTACATCTCTTACTGTCATCGATCCCGGACTGGACAATTTCCGGGTGGCGATCATTCCCTATACCTATGAGCATACCCGCATGGGAAGGATTGAGCCCGGTGACTCCGTCAATCTCGAATTTGATGTAATCGGTAAATATTTCTTGCGTCAGCTGGAAGTTGAAGGCTGGCGCGAAAAACTCCGGCAAGTATAACCGGTAAGCTTACAGTCACTTTTCACGCAACATCAGTTGTACCTTGCTCAGATCGAAATTTTCCAGGTGATCGATCACCAGGGCTCCGGCACCAACCAATTCCGCGTCACCGGCCAGCTCTGAAATTTTTATCTCGGTGTTCTCCGCGAGTTTGGGGATGCTCAGTTCATTGACCGCCTGCTGGATGGGCGCAAGCCATAATTTGCCGGCTCCTGCCCCGATCCCACTCAGGATGATTAAACTCGGATTCAGCAAGTGAATAAGGATGGAAATGCCTCGGCCGATGTTATAACCAATCTCACTAAGTAAGCCGATCGAAAACTGATCGCCCTGAGCCATGGCATTAAATATATCCTGGACCGCTTCTATTTTCTCTTCGGGAAGTGGATTGGGCAACGTGGTAAATTTCCCTTTTGCCATACCTTCTCTGGCTTTGTCCAGGAGCACTTTGATCGAAGTCTCCGTTTCCAGACATCCTATCTTTCCGCAGCTGCATACTTTATTGTTGTTGAACAATGCCATATGACTGAACTCGCCTGCATATCCGTTTTCGCCCCGAAACAATTCACCATTGAGCAATATTCCCAGACCAACTCCCCATCCGATATTGATGGCCAGTGCATTCTTTTTGCCCTGAGCCAGTCCCTTACCCAATTCAGCTAAAGCTACCAGACTGGAATCATTATCAATGATCACCGGTATGCCCAATACAGATTCCATGTACTGGTTGATGTTGCCTGATTTAACTTTCAGGAAGGAGTGATTGATACCCTTTTTCAGGTTAATAAATCCGGGCATACCCACTCCTGCGGCCAATACTTTGGAGGTGTCAATATTGCTTGACATCAACATTTGTTTGGCATGCTGGGTGATGGTCTCCAATGCACCGGGGTTCCCTGCCAGAGGAACCGAGATCGACTGAATGGGCACTATGCTGGTGCCTGTAAGGTCGAAGATGGCCATTCGGGTATTCAACTGATTGATGGCGATGGCGAAAATGTAAAAGTAATCCGGCTTCAGAGAGAACACATGCGGTTTCCTACCTCCGGTCGAAGTAGCAAGTCCTTCTTCAAGCAGTACATTATCATCAATCAGTTCATTAACTGTTGCCGAGGTGAATGGTATGCTCTTGTGGATCAATCGGCTCAGATCAGTACAGGAAAGCCGATCACTATAGTACAATTGTTTTATTATCTGTTCCTTATACATAATAAAACCAATTTATATTGGCGCAAAGTAAATCTACGTATTCAATTTGAAAATATGTATAACAAGCTGTACAGACCATTCCATCAAAAACGTAATCACTTTGCGATGAGGTTACGTACCTACTTCAGATCTAATTCTCTCACATAATCATCATCCGATCGACTGGCATTTTATCTCCGGTACCAGGTTAATAGCCATCATAGAATGATCCCGGCTTGATGACCGGAATCATTCTGATGAGCATGTTGCTGTATAAATAAGAAGGAGTTAAGATGTATTCTTGTCACCGCTCACTGTTCCTTACCGTAGCGAGTTATATACTTTTTTAACCATTTTTAAAGTTAGGTCAAATTTTTAAAACTTCAGAGATTTCCGGGGTAATGTTTTAGAGATGGCAAAAAAAAAGCAGCTTGTCGGTGACAAGCTGCTTTCTATTCTTGACAAAATTCTTTCTAGTCTTCGTACTCGAGTTCTTCCTGGTATTCGTGCATCTCCTGCACATCTTTATGCGTAACCAATAATTGCTCGAATTCACGCATACCGGTACCTGCCGGGATACGTTTTCCAACGATAACGTTTTCCTTGAGTCCATTCAGGTCATCCCTTCTGGCTTGCATGGCTGCACGGGAAAGGACTTTGGTAGTCTCCTGGAAGGAAGCGGCAGAGATCCAGCTTTCCGTACCCAATGAAGCACGGGTTATCCCCTGCAGGATGGAGCTGGAGGTAGCCGGCATGGCATCCCTGTATTCCATCAACCGCTGATCGTTACGCTTAAGGATCGAATTCTCTTCGCGTAACTGACGGATGGTGATCAACTGGCCAGCTTTGTATTTCTGTGAATCTCCCGCGTCAACAATAAACTTCTTATCAAAGATCCAGTCATTGGCAGTCAATACATCATGTTTTTCAACTGCTTCTGCCTCCAGGAAGTTGGTATCTCCCGGGTCTTCAATATTCACACGTTTCATCATCTGACGGACGATCACCTCGATGTGTTTGTCATTGATGCTGATACCCTGCGACCGGTAAACCTCCTGTACACCATTGACCAGGTACGATTGTACGGCAAATGGACCTTTGATATTCAGGATGTCAACAGGAGCAATGGCGCCATCAGACAGAGCCATACCTGCCCGAACGAAGTCACCTTCCTGTACGAGCAAATGCTTGGACATTCCGATGAGGTACTTACGGCGCTGGCCTGATTTCTCATCTTCGACAAATACTTCCCGGTTACCACGCTTGATCTTGCCAAATGCGACAATACCATCGATTTCAGCTACCACTGCCGGGTTGGAAGGATTCCGGGCTTCAAACAATTCAGTTACCCGTGGCAGACCACCCGTGATATCCTGGATCTTACCCAGACGACGCGGGATCTTGACGATCTTGTCACCGGCTTTCACTTCCTGGCCATCATCAATAGAGATGTAACTGCCTACCGGCAGGTTATAGCTCTTGAGTTCTTCGCCTTCCGGGCTGATGATGGTAATTACCGGAATTTTCTTCTTATTCTTTGGTTCGATGACCACTTTCTCGGCATATCCGGTCTGATCATCCCGTTCAATGCGGAAGGTTATACCTTCTTCTACATCATCAAAACGGGCGATACCACCAAATTCACTGGCGATGACTGCATTGAATGGGTCCCATTCGCAGATCACATCACCACGTTTAACCTCCTGACCGTCTTTGACAAACAGGGTGGCGCCGTAAGGGATATGGTGGTTGACGTAGATCTTTCCGCCTTTTGGATCAACGATCCGTATTTCTCCCGAACGGGAAAGTACAACGGTCTCATTCTGGCCCTGCGTAAAGCGCATGCTGTCAAACTCGAGTTTACCGTCAAATTTGGATACCAGTTCGGATTCTGATTTGGAAACTGCGGCGACACCACCCACGTGGAAGGTACGCAATGTCAGCTGAGTACCAGGTTCACCGATGCTCTGGGCAGCAATGATACCAACGGCATCTCCTTTTTCAGCGATCCGGCCGGTAGCCAGATTCTTGCCGTAACATTTGTTGCACACCCCTTTCACAGATTCGCAGGTAAGTACCGAGCGGATGGTTACCACTTCAATACCGGCATCTTCGATCTCCTCGGCTTTCTTTGGAGAGATGTAATCTCCGCCTTCGAGGATGATTTCGTCTGTGACCGGGTTGTAAATGTTATGCAATGAATATCGGCCCTGGATACGTGATGCCAGTGATTCAATGATCTTCTCATTGTCTTTCAATGCACTGGTTTCGATACCACGCAGCGTATTACAATCTTCTTCATGAATGATCACATCCTGAGCGACATCCACAAGACGACGGGTCAGGTAACCGGCATCAGCCGTTTTCAAAGCCGTATCCGCCAAACCTTTCCGGGCACCGTGCGTCGAAATAAAATATTCCTGTACGCTCAAGCCTTCGAGGAAGTTCGAAAGGATTGGGTTTTCGATGATCGCAGCTCCGGTATCTCCTGATTTCCGTGGCTTGGCCATCAGACCCCGCAATCCACACAGCTGTTTGATCTGCTGTTTGGAACCACGGGCTCCGGAATGGAGCATCATGTACACCGAATTAAACCCTCCTTTATGCTCAGACAATTCCTTCATCAGGTTGTCCGTGATCTTATTGTCGGCATAGGTCCACTTGTCAATGATCTGGTTGTACCGCTCATTGTTGGTTATCAGACCCATGTTGTAGTTCTCCCAAACTTCATCCACCTCTTCCTGAGCCATCGTCAGCGTCCGTTGTTTGACGCTGGGCGTGATCAGGTCTCCCAGGTTAAAGGACAATCCGCCCCGGAAGGACCAGGAGAATCCCATTTCTTTGATGTCATCCAGGAATGTGGCGGTTGTTGGAATATCTGTACGCTCAATAATGCCTCCAATGATCTTCTTCAAGCTCTTCTTGGTAAGCAATTCATTGATATACGGTACTTTTTCGGGAACACTCCGGTTGAAGATAATCCGGCCAACCGTCGTTTTTACACGGTTAGAGGTCAGATCGCCTCCCGCGCCTTCGGTACGAACCCGTACATTGACTCCGGCATGCAGATCCACCCGCTTTTCATTGTATGCGATGATGACTTCCTCCGGAGAATAAAAGCTCATGCCTTCTCCCTTCACTTTCAGGGATTCTGAAGAATGGCGTTCCTTGGTCAGGTAATACAGTCCAAGTACCATATCCTGTGAAGGCAGGGTGATGGGTGATCCGTCCTGCGGGTTCAACATGTTGTGTGAAGCCAGCATAAGCAACTGGGCTTCCAGAATGGCAGCATGGCTCAGTGGCACGTGTACGGCCATCTGGTCACCGTCAAAGTCCGCGTTGAATGCACCGCACACCAGAGGGTGCAGTTGGATGGCTTTACCTTCCACCATGATCGGCTGGAATGCCTGGATGGATAACCGGTGCAGCGTCGGAGCCCGGTTCAGCATGACCGGGTGCCCTTTCAAGATATTCTCGAGGATCTCCCAGATCACCGGATCCTTCCGGTCGACCAGCTTTTTAGCAGATTTTACCGTTTTGACGATCCCGCGCTCGATGAGCTTACGGATAATGAACGGCTTAAACAATTCTGCAGCCATTGCTTTGGGAATACCGCATTCATGCAGTTTCAGGTTAGGACCGACGACGATCACCGAACGACCGGAGTAGTCCACCCGTTTACCCAACAGGTTTTGACGGAAACGGCCTTGTTTCCCTTTGAGGATATCACTCAGTGATTTTAATGCCCGTCCACCTTCTGCCTTGACCGCATTTGACTTTCTTGAGTTGTCAAACAGTGAGTCTACGGCTTCCTGGAGCATCCGTTTTTCGTTACGAAGGATCACCTCAGGAGCTTTGATCTCCAGCAGACGCTTCAGACGGTTGTTACGAATGATCACCCGGCGATACAGGTCATTCAGGTCAGAGCTGGCAAATCGTCCACCATCCAGTGGTACCAGGGGACGCAATTCTGGCGGAATCACCGGCAGGTACTGAATAACCGACCACTCCGGACGGTTTTCAAATACGTGGTTGCTGTCCCGGAAGGCCTCGATTACCCGCAGACGCTTCAAAGCTTCGCTCTTCCGCTGCTGTGAGGTTTCGCTGGCTGCCTTATGGCGCAGGTCGTAGGACAGTTGAGCCAGGTCCAGGCGCTCAAGCATGGTTTTCACCGCTTCAGCACCCATTTTAGCGATAAACTTATTGGGATCGGAGTCATCCAGCAGATGATTATCTTTTGGCAGACTCTCCAATACTTCGAAGTATTCTTCCTCGCTGAGCAAATCCAGTTCGCCTACTCCATTGGCAGTTGCCACACCCGGGTTGATGACCACGTAGCGCTCATAATAGATGATGGATTCCAGCTTCTTGGATGACAGTCCGAGGAGGTAACCGATTTTGTTTGGCAAAGATTTGAAAAACCAGATATGCACTACCGGAACGACCAGTTTGATGTGTCCCATGCGCTCGCGACGCACTTTTTTCTCCGTCACTTCAACCCCACACCGGTCACAAACGATCCCTTTATAACGGATACGCTTGTACTTCCCGCAATAGCATTCGTAGTCCTTGACCGGACCAAAGATCCGCTCACAAAAGAGACCATCACGTTCCGGTTTGTAGGAACGGTAGTTGATGGTTTCCGGCTTCAGTACTTCACCATATGACCGCTCCAGAATGTCATCCGGAGAACAAAGGCTAATGGTGATCGAACTGAATCCTTTTGGTTGTTTACTGATTTTTTTCTTAAAAGGCATAGGTCAAATGCTTAGCTATTTAGAGAATGATAGTGCTCAATCAAATTTTACATCCAGGGCCAAACCGCGCAATTCATGAATCAAAACATTGAATGATTCGGGAATGTTCGGTTCAGGGAGATTATCTCCTTTCACAATCGCTTCGTATGCTTTGGCGCGGCCGACGATGTCATCGGATTTGATGGTAAGCAGTTCCTGCAGGATATTGGATGCTCCGAATGCTTCCAGTGCCCATACCTCCATCTCACCAAAACGCTGACCACCAAACTGTGCTTTACCACCCAGCGGCTGCTGCGTAATGAGTGAGTAAGGACCGATGGAACGGGCGTGCATCTTGTCGTCAACCATGTGATACAGTTTCAGCATGTAGATAACCCCAACGGTTGCCTGCTGATGGAACCGATCACCGGTTTCACCGTCATACAGGAAGGTCTGACCCAGCGAGGGCAGATTAGCCTGTTCGATGTAATTCTCTATCTCCTGCAAACTGGCACCATCAAAAATCGGAGTGGCAAATTTGGTATTCAGTTTTTCTCCAGCCCAACCCAGAACCGATTCAAAGATCTGTCCCAGGTTCATCCGGCTTGGTACACCCAGCGGATTCAGGACGATATCCACTGGTGTTCCGTCTTCGAGGAATGGCATGTCTTCCATCCGCACGATCTTGGAAACAATACCTTTGTTACCGTGACGACCTGCTAATTTGTCACCTACTTTCAGCTTACGTTTTTTGGCAACATAAACTTTGGCAAGTTTCAATACACCTGCCGGCAATTCGTCTCCGATGCTGATGTTGTATTTCTCACGTTTGTAGCGGCCAACTTCTTCGCTGTATTTGATCGAATAGTTGTGCAGCAAACGGGCAATTTGTTCATTGGTCTTACTGTCACCGGTCCAATTGGTGTATTCGATGACGGCAAAGTCCACCTTGTTCAATATTTGCTTGGTGAATTTGGAACCTTTCGGCATCACCTCTTCCTGGAAAGTATTTTTGATACCCTGGGAAACCTGTTCCCGGACCAGGACCAGCAATTTGTCTATTAGAATGGTTTTCAGCTCATTCAAAGAAATGGCGTGGCGGTCTTCCAGTTTGGCCAGAAGGTCTTTTTCCTGTGCTTTCTGGAATTTGTCCTTCTTGGCACGGGCAAAGAGCTGCTTGCCAATGATGATACCGTCGGTGGAGGGGGGTGCTTTCAGTGAAGCATCCTTCACATCACCGGCTTTGTCACCAAAGATGGCACGCAACAATTTCTCTTCCGGAGTCGGATCCGATTCCCCTTTCGGAGTGATCTTTCCGATGAGGATATCACCTTCTTCGATCCAGGCTCCAACGCGGATGATCCCATTCTCATCCAGATCTTTGGTGGCATCTTCGCTCACGTTGGGGATGTCGTTGGTCAATTCTTCTTCACCCAGTTTGGTGTCCCGAACATCCAGTTCGAAGTGTTCGATATGGATGGAGGTAAAGATATCTTCCCGTACAACCCGCTCGTTGATTACGATGGCGTCCTCAAAGTTGTAACCTTTCCAGGGCATGAAGGCCACTTTAAGGTTCTGACCCAGGGCCAGCTCACCGCGGTCGGTAGCATAACCGTCACAGAGGACTGTACCACGGGAAACACGTGCACCTTTACGCACGATTGGCTTCAGGTTGATACAGGTTCCCTGGTTTGTCCGCTGGAACTTAGTCAGGCTATACGACTTAATATTATCTTCAAAGGATACCATTTGTTCCTCCTCCGTGCGGTCGTAACGGATCACGATTTCACTGGCGTCAACGTATTCGACTACGCCATCTCCTTCGGCGTTGATCATCATCCGGGAGTCCATGGCCACTTTGCCTTCCAGTCCGGTCCCTACGACGGGTGAACTCGGACGGATCAGCGGCACAGCCTGACGCTGCATGTTTGATCCCATCAGGGCACGGTTGGCGTCGTCGTTCTCGAGAAATGGAATCAGGGATGCCGAAACCCCAACGATCTGGTTGGGAGCAACGTCCATGTATTCGATCTCTTCCGGGCCCAGTACCGGGAATTCACCGTGTTCACGGCAGCGGATTCGGTCATTGACAAAGGCTCCGGCTTCGTTGATTACCGAGTTAGCCTGTGCAATCTTCTTGAAGTCTTCCCCTTCAGCGGAAAGGTATTCGACGTCATCACGGAGGATCACCTGTCCTTCTTCCACGCGACGGTAAGGTGTCTCCAGGAAGCCCATTTTATTGACCTTGGCATGCACGCACAGCGTAGAGATCAAACCGATGTTTGGTCCTTCCGGGGTTTCAATGGTACAGAGGCGGCCATAGTGTGAATAGTGAACGTCCCGAACCTCGAAGCCGGCCCTTTCGCGAGAGAGACCACCAGGACCGAGTGCAGAGATCCGGCGCTTGTGCGTGATCTCGGACAGTGGATTGGTCTGATCCAGAAACTGCGAAAGCTGGCTCGTTCCGAAGAATGAGTTGATGACGGAAGATAACGTCCGGGCATTGATCAGGTCAATAGGTGTAAACACCTCATTGTCCCGTACGTTCATCCGCTCACGGATGGTCCGTGCCATCCTGGCCAAACCTACACCGAATTGGGCATACAGCTGTTCTCCAACCGTACGAACCCGGCGATTGCTTAAATGGTCGATATCGTCCAGCTCGGCCTTCTGGTTGATCAGGCTGACCAGGTACATTACGATGTGAATGATGTCCTCCTTGGTCAGTACCTCCGTCTTGGGATCGATCGTAATGCCCAGTTTGCGATTGATTTTATATCGTCCTACTTCACCGAGGCTGTAACGCTTATCGGAAAAGAAGAGTTTGTCGATGATACCACGGGCAGTCTCTTCATCCGGGGGGTCGGTACCGCGCAACTGGCGGTAAATGGTTTGTACTGCCTCCAACTCGGATGAGGACGGGTCCTTCTGTAAGGTATTGTATATGATGGAATAGTCTTCCTCGATATCTTCTTTCTGCAGAATGACTGTTTCAATGCCGGTCTCCAGAATAAGGTTGATGTTTTCTTCGTCAAGAATAACATCCCGTTCGAGGATGATTTCATTCCGTTCGATGGTAACGACTTCACCGGTATCTTCGTCCACGAAGTCTTCAGTCCATTTGCGCAGGACACGTGCGGCAAGTTTACGACCCACGGCCTTGGACAACGTCGCCGGAGAAGCGGATACTTCTTCAGCCAGGTTGAAGATATTCAGGATGTCTTTGTCAGAATCGAATCCGATTGCTCTGAGCAGGGTTGTTACCGGGAACTTCTTCTTCCGGTCGATGTAGGCATACATCACCGTATTGATGTCGGTAGCGAATTCCATCCAGGCACCTTTAAAAGGTATGACCCGGGCAGAATATATCTTGGTTCCGTTCGGGTGGTAACTCTGGCTAAAGAATACCCCGGGAGAACGGTGCAGCTGGGATACGATAACCCTTTCGGCGCCGTTGATAACAAAGGTACCTTTAGGGGTCATGTAGGGAATATTACCCAGGAATACATCCTGTACGATGGTTTCAAAATCGATGTGTTCCTCATCGTTACAGGAAAGACGCAATTTGGCTTTCAGGGGTACTGCATAGGTCAGTCCGCGCAATACACATTCTTCGATGGTATAGCGGGGCGGGTCGATGAAGTAATCCAGAAATTCCAGCGTAAAGACGTTACGGGCGTCAGAAATGGGAAAGTTTTCCTGAAAAACGCGATAAAGACCTTCATTGATCCGGTTTTCAGGTGTCGTTTCCAGTTGAAAAAACTCCTGGAACGACTGAAGTTGAATTTCGAGCAAATCCGGATGGGCCGAGGCCAGTTTGATCTTTCCGAAGTTTACCCGTTCTTTTTTGGTTTGAACTTGGATGCCATTGGCTGCCATAGCTATGATTTTGTCAGATGATATGAGGCGTCCCTCAAAAAGGTATAAACAAAGAGAGGCTTAGTGGAATGTGATACACAATCCACTAAGCCTTTTCACCAATGAATGGCTATTTCTTGCAAAAGCATATAAGCTTGCTGCGTTCAAATAGCTTATTTCAATTCTACTTGAGCGCCAGTAGCTTCCAGTTGAGCTTTGATTTTCTCAGCCTCATCTTTAGCAACGCCTTCTTTCAGTACGGAAGGAGCAGCATCAACCAGGTCTTTGGCTTCTTTCAAGCCTAAGCCCAACAGTTCTTTTACTTCTTTTACAACTTTCAGCTTGTTGGCGCCAGCTGAAGTAAGTTCGATATTGAATTCGGTTTTTTCAGGAGCAGCAGCAGCTTCACCTGCACCGCCTGCTGCAGGAGCAGCAATAGCGACAGCAGCAGCAGCCGGCTCAATTCCGTAGTCATCTTTCAGGATGCTTTTCAATTCGTTAACCTCTTTAACAGTCAAATTCACCAATTGTTCTGCTAAAGCTTTCAAATCTGCCATGTTGAAATGTGTTTAAATCGATTTAAAAATATAGCGCGATCGTAACTTGGAAGCCATAATCCGATTGGCTTAGCCTTTTGCTTCAATGGCATCCAGCAAGCCGTAAATGGTGTTTGCACCGGAATTCAAGCTGCCCAGAACACCCTGCATCGGGGATTCGAGCATAGCGATGATCTCGGCAATCACTTCTTCTTTGGTCTTAAGTTGGACCAGTGCCTTGATTTGATCATCTCCGATGAAAACGTCCGAATCAATGTATGCTGCCTTGAGCACCGGTTTGTCAAATTCTTTGCGGAATTCTTCGAGAACCTGTGCCGGCAATTTGGCATTGTCGGAAAACATCAGGGTGGTGGGGCCCCGCAGTATGTCAAAAAGCGGTGCATACCCTTTTTCACCTTCTGATGCTTCAAGTGCTTTCTTTACCAGCGTATTTTTAGCCACAAAGACCTCGATGTCTTTCTGGAAACACAGCCGGCGAAAACGGTTGATTTGTTCTACTGTCAGCGCGGATGAGTCCGTCAGGTAGAAGAAAGTACTTTGTTCAAATTTTTCTTTCAGCCTTGCAATTTCAGCTGTTTTATCTGCTCTCGTCATGGAGTCGAATTTTATAAGCTTGCAAAAAGGGTTTAGCGGACCGCTTTGGTATCCACTTTAATACCGGGACTCATCGTACTGGCAACGGTAATGGATTTCATATAAATCCCTTTAGCCGTAGCCGGTTTCATTTTCTGTAAGGTATGCAGCAACTCTTCGGCGTTTGCCTGGAGTTGTTCCGGTGAAAAGGACACCCGACCTACGGTGCTGTGTACGATGCCGTATTTGTCCGCCCGGAATGAGATCTTACCTTGTTTGACGTCCGCAACCGCTCCCGAAATGTCCATAGTGACCGTTCCGGTTTTTGGGTTAGGCATGAGTCCACGGGGGCCCAGGATACGGCCTACTTTACCGACCTGTGCCATTACGGTAGGCATGGCTATGATTACATCCACATCGGTCCAGCCATTCTGGATCTTGGTGATGTACTCATCCAAGCCGGCGTAATCTGCTCCTGCTTGCGTGGCTTCATCGACTTTGTCCGGTGTACACAAGACCAGAACGGACTTGGTTTTACCGGTACCATGTGGTAAGGATACTGTCCCGCGGATAGCCTGATCGGCTTTCCTGGGGTCAATTCCGAGGCGAACATGAACGTCAACGGACGCATTGAATTTGGTCAGGTTTACTTCCTTAACCTTCTGCATCGCCTCTGCCAGTTCGTACACCTTGGTGTTATCGACTTTGGCATTGGCTTCTTTGCGTTTCTTGCTGATTTTAGCCATGTTCTTCCACGAGTTTATGAAATAATTGAATTTACTTTTAGTTCGGCTGCCTGGGCAATTCTTATTCCCAGGGAGGTGTGCCGGTTACATTCAGACCCATGCTACGGGCGGTACCAGCCACCATACGCATGGCTGACTCCACGGTAAATGCGTTCAGGTCCGTCATTTTGTCTTCGGCAATTGCTTTGACCTGATCCCAGGTCACCGAACCAACTTTTTTACGGTTGGATTCCGGGGAGCCGGATTTGATCTTGGCTGCTTCCAACAATTGTACTGCGGCAGGTGGTGTCTTGATGATGAAGTCAAAAGACTTGTCTTTGAAGACCGAAATCACCACGGGAAGAATTTTACCTTGTTGTTCCTGCGTACGTGCATTGAAACGTTTGCAGAACTCCATGATATTCACCCCTTTGGAACCAAGTGCCGGTCCTACCGGAGGTGCAGGATTCGCCTGGCCTCCTTTCACCTGCAACTTGATCATTGCATCGACTTCTTTTGCCATAATTGAAATTCTTTATAACAGGGTTTACGATTGTTTTTCTATTTGCATGAAGTTCAGTTCCACTTCGGTACCGCGACCGAAAATCTTCACAATGACCTTCAGCTTTTTCTTTTCTTCGTTCACTTCTTTGATATCACCGACAAACTCGTTAAACGGACCATCGATGATCTTGACGGTCTCCCCAACCAGGAATGGCTCGATCAGTGATTCGCCTTCATCCAGGGATTCATCTACCTTACCCAGCATCCGGTTTGCTTCCGCAGGTTGCATGGGGATTGGTGCATTTTTTCCAAGAAAGTGGATGACATTAGGCACATTTGCCAGAGATTGCACTACTTCACCTACCAGCTTATCGGGATCTGCTTCAACGAGCAGGTAACCAGGCAGGATATTCCGCTCCATGACTACTTTTTTCCCGTTGCGTATCTTATATACTTTTTCCGAAGGAACCAGGATCTGAAAAACGATATCCTCCCATCCGGACCGTTTTACTTCCAGTTCCAGACGCTCCTTGATGGCTTTTTCCTTGCCACTTATAACCCGGAGAGAATACCATTTTTTTTCTTGACCCATTACCTTGGATTGTCGTCTGAAGACGTTATTTTAGAAGCTGTAGAAAAATTGAGTTACCTGATTGGATACGGCGTCCATGGCAAATACCAGCAGGGCGATGATTGCAGAAGCAACCAGCACCACCGTGGCACTACTCATCAGGTTTGGCCAGGTAGGCCAGGTCACTTTATTGAGAAGCTCATTATAGCTTTCCTGTAAGTATAATCGAATTTTATCCATGGCTGCTTGCTTTGCACGGGCAGAAGGACTCGAACCCTCAGCCTACGGTTTTGGAGACCGTCGCTCTACCACTTGAGCTATGCCCGTTTTTATAGTGTACAAAAGATTAAGGAAGCAAAACGCCTCACTTAATCTTTCATACGCTAAATATTTTAATTAAACTGCTTGGCGGTTATATGCCGCCGCGGCAGTGGATTAATCTAAAATTTCAGTCACCTGACCAGCACCTACGGTACGTCCACCTTCACGGATTGCAAAACGCAAACCTTTTTCCATGGCGATGGTGTTGATCAATTTAACTTCAAGGCTGACGTTATCGCCCGGCATAACCATTTCTACACCTGCAGGCAATGTTACGTCACCGGTAACGTCGGTTGTACGGAAATAGAACTGAGGGCGGTATCCGTTGAAGAATGGGGTATGACGACCACCTTCTTCTTTGCTCAGTACGTAAACTTCACACTTAAAGTGTTTGTGTGGAGTAACAGATTTAGGAGCACAGATAACCTGTCCACGACGGATCTGATCTTTATCGATACCACGCAGCAACAGACCGGCGTTGTCACCAGCTTCACCACGGTCGAGGATCTTACGGAACATTTCCACACCGGTTACGGTTGAGGTCAGGGTCTTTTCACCTTCTCTCATCATACCGATGATTTCTACCGGATCACCCGTTTTGATAACACCACGCTCGATACGACCGGTTGCAACAGTACCACGACCGGTGATGGAGAATACGTCTTCGATCGGCATCAGGAAAGGCTGATCAACCAGACGTACCGGCTCAGGAATTTCAGAGTCAACGGCATCCATCAATTCTTTAATCGCATCCATGGCTCCGGCATCACCTTCCAGTGCTTTCAGAGCAGAACCTTTAATGATCTTTGCGTCATCACCACCAAATTCATACTGATCCAGCAGTTCACGAACTTCCATTTCGACCAGTTCCAGCATTTCTTCGTCGTCAACGAGATCCACTTTATTCATGAACACGACGATTTTTGGCACACCTACCTGACGAGCAAGCAGGATGTGTTCACGGGTTTGTGGCATCGGACCATCAGTAGCAGCAACTACCAGAATAGCACCGTCCATCTGGGCAGCACCCGTTACCATGTTTTTTACATAGTCGGCGTGTCCAGGGCAATCCACGTGTGCATAGTGGCGCTTGGCGGTTTCGTATTCTACGTGTGCGGTATTGATGGTGATACCTCTTTCTTTTTCTTCGGGTGCAGCATCGATTGAATCATAATCCATCCGTTTTGCCAAACCTGACTGTGACAAAACAAAGGTAATAGCCGAAGTGAGGGTCGTTTTACCGTGGTCAACGTGCCCGATAGTTCCTACGTTAATGTGAGGTTTCGTACGTTCAAAGGTTTCCTTTGCCATCGAATTTTGATTTTAATTTCGATAAATAAAAAATCTGTTTATAAAAACTTGAGCCAATGAAGGGAATTGAACCCTTGACCCCTTCCTTACCATGGAAGTGCTCTACCCCTGAGCTACATTGGCCTCAAACTTCATCGGATTCGGACAGGTACCCAAGGGCATGTCCAGGATAACAGCGCTACCAATGCATAGCCCGGTAATTCCATTCTCCATTAGCTAACTTTCAATTGTTGCGATCATCCTTCCGATGAACGCCAAAATCACCCGGAAGATTCTCAACCAGGTGAAAAAAAGAGCGGGCGAAGAGACTCGAACCCTCGACCCTCAGCTTGGAAGGCTGATGCTCTACCAACTGAGCTACGCCCGCATAATTTTTTGCTCTTCGTCTGCATAGCGAAGTGGTGGGGGTGATAGGATTCGAACCTATTCAGACAGAGTCACCAGATTTACAGTCTGGCCCGGCTCTCCCACTCCGGCGCGCCCCCATGATACATTCACTAAATAAAAGCCGAGCCAGTGGAGGGACTCGAACCCCCGACCAGCTGATTACAAATCAGCTGCTCTACCAGCTGAGCTACACTGGCCTATTAGCGTGTAACTTTCGCAATTTTTGCCCCCTTTTCAAATTAAAAAGAATCCCCGCTAAGGATTCCAACACTATGAAACCGACTGGCTTTTTAAAAGTGCGGACAAATTTACGAACTATTCTAACAATATGAAATATTTTTCTCGCTTTTTGCCGACATTTTCCCGCCCTTTTGGCGCACTTTCAGCCTGTTTTCCGGTCTAAAACCCTAAAAGAGGGGCAAAGAAACAAAAAATCCCGGTCTCATGCAGGCCGGGATCCAAAAGAATCTCACTTTATGCGCTTAATGGGAAGCCCGTATTCGTTCCTTATAGCGGATCAATTGCCTGCGCATGGACTCGGTAGCTCCATCAACAGCAGCTTCAAACGATTTTTGATTGGCTTTACTTACCAATAACTCGCCGGGGACACGGAGGATCAGTTCAGCAATCTTGTCCTGGACTTGCCCGTTCTGTTCCAACCGGAGTACCACCCTGCCATCAATGATGCGGTCAAAAAATACTTCCAGCTTGTCCAACTTGGATTGGATAAAATCAGTCAGTTTGACGTCGGCATCAAAATGCACGGATTCTATTTGAATCTTCATAACCCTACAATTAATTTAAGTAAGTAAATAAAATATTCTTTGTACCTGCTGGCATACCAATTACCATTGTCAACGATCGTGCCTGATCAGCGATCCGACCACAGTTTGACGGTCTTCCGGTCTGTCCAACAGCGTTCATGATTTTCGAAATGTCGGTTAACTTTTAGGATGAGCAGCTTCGTAAACTTTGCGCAGTTGCTCAATGGAATTGTGGGTATACACCTGGGTCGCGCTCAAATTGGCATGGCCAAGTAACTCTTTGATCGCGTTAAGCTCTGCACCCTCGTTTGCCAGATGGGTCGCAAAACTATGTCGCAGGACATGGGGACTTCTCTTCTCCACAGTACTGACCATTGATAAATATTTACGCACGATGTTGTAGATAAGTTTAGGGTAAATGGGCTTCCCCTCCCCGGTAATCCAAAAATGACCGGTACCTGTTATCTCTTCCCGCAACCGACGGTACCGCAGGACCAATTCCCTGGTTTCAGGCCCTATCGGGATTATCCGTTCTTTGGATCCTTTTCCCATCACCTTGACGGTTAGTTTGTCCAGATCAATGTCTTCATCCTTTAAACCAAACAACTCGCTGCGCCGCATCCCTGTAGTATAAAACAATTCAATGATCAAACGGTCACGAATACCCACGAAATCTTCAGAAAATTTCATTTCTGCCAGCAAGGACTGCATCTGCGACTCCTGCACATACACCGGCAACCGTTTACCTACTTTCGGAGCAACCACCTTCCTCAACGGATTCTTCTGCAGGAATCCACGGCGCATGAGGTATTTGACAAAGGTCTGGAGAGCCGATATTTTACGGTTGATGGATCGATTGGTGAGGCCTGATTCGGCCAGGCTAACCATCCAGGAGCGCACCATAGCGGGGCTTACACCGGCCCATTCAACCGTCTCAAATTGTTTTTCCAGGAAGTGCTCAAATTGCTGGATATCATTACGGTACGATTCGACAGTATGTGGAGAATAGCGCTTTTCGAACTCCAGGTATTTCAAAAAGGAAGTCAAATACATGCAGGTTAATGTTAGTGCTTGAAATGTGCCGGCGGCAGGTTGATCGGAATCCTGTTATCCATTGGTCGCATCATGGCCTTTTGTCGCGAGTCTTCATTAAGATGATATAATATACGGATTGCGTCCTACTTTATCAAGATCACGCTTTATTTTCTCAAACATATAAAATATTTTTATAATGTGTCAAATGATCCACACCTCTTTCACCATCGAACCATAAATCAGTTTACGATTGCTTACATTTACCCATAAAGCCAACTGCATATGGAATATGGTTTTCTCTCCCTGCTGCCACCGGTCGTAGCCATCGCCCTGGCTATCTGGACCCGCCAGGTTTTTGTTTCCCTCTTATTCGGAATCTGGCTCGGTTATCTGATCATTGCCGGATTCAACCCGCTGCAGGGCAGTCTCGACACCATTGAAGCATTGGTGGACGTATTCCAGGACAAAGGATCGACCCGGACGATTTTATTTTCAGCCCTGGTAGGGGCACTGATCGTTTTTGTCCAGCGATCCGGAGGCGTGGAAGGGTTCATCCGGTTTCTCTCCCACCGCATCGAGAAACTGTCTGCCGAGAAAGAAGGCCGGAACCGGGTTCTCGTGCAGTTCATGGCCTGGGTCACCGGACTGATCATCTTCGTCGAATCATCGATTTCCGTCCTCACTGTAGGCACCATTTACCGGCCCATGTTCGATAAACTAAAGATATCCCGCGAAAAACTGGCTTTTATTGCTGATTCCAGTTCGGCTCCATCCTGCATTATTTTTCCATTTAATGCCTGGGGAGCATTCATTATGAGCCTGTTAGTCGCCGAAGGTATCAGTCAACCCTTTCTCACCCTCTTTGAGTCGGTGGCCTTCAACTTCTACCCGGTACTGGCATTAGGCATTGTACTTATCGTCATACTGCGCGGAAAGGACCTGGGACCTATGAAGGAGGCTGAAATACGGGTGAATACCACCGGAGAACTGCTAAATCCCGGCGCCCAGCCCATGGTGAGTGAAGAACTGACGGCGGTGGATGTGAAGCCAGGTATCACACCCCGCATGCGGAACATGCTGATCCCGATCGCGGTTATGGTCCTGATGATGCCCTTCATGCTGGCATTTACCGGATGGCAGGATGCCCTGGCTGAGTTTCCGGAAGCCACCGGACTGCTGCGAATTGGCCGGGCCATCGGACAGGGTTCCGGCTCCACTTCCGTCCTGGTGTCGGTTCTGACCTCCATCATGGTGTCCATCGTTCTTTATTCAAGTCAGCGCATGTTTTCACTCAAAGAAACGGTGGACATGATCCTGAAGGGCATTTCCGAGATGATGCCGCTGGCTTTACTGATGCTTTTTGCCTTTGCGATCGGCAATGTCTGTAAGAACCTGGAAACCGGATTATACATCGCCGAGGTGACCAGAGGCTGGCTGAGCCCCGCTCTGTTGCCTTTCCTGGTTTTTGTGATATCCTGCTTTATCGCCTTCTCCACCGGAACCTCTTTCGGGACCTTTGGCATCATGATGCATATTGCCATCCCCATCGCTGTAGCCATGGATGCTCCTCTCCTCATGACGGTCGCCGCCGTGATGGGCGGAGGCGTTTTCGGTGATCACTGTTCACCAATATCCGATACCACCATTCTATCCAGTATGGCTGCTGCAACCGACCACATAGACCACGTTCGGACCCAGGCTCCCTACGCCTTGATTGCCGGAGGGATCACCGCCATCCTGTATTTGGTTATAGGGCTGGTAGCTTGAGTCAGGGTATCCGGATATCCGTGGTTCGCAACTTAAAATCTTAAATCACAAATCGCTATTCTGAAATAACTCGGGGTGATATTGGTTTGCAACTCAAATGCTAAAATCTCGACAACACCTAAACACGTCAATGCACATCAATACACATCCTTCACCCACGGGATATCCCCCTCCCCAGGATGGTCCAGCATTCTCCTTGCCTGGCGCCAGGTCTGCAGGCGCTGAGCAGCAAAATCAGCATCTCCTTCCCGCAGGGACTGGATCTGGACGCGGCCTTCGGCCGAATTGATAAATTTTCCATTGCCCAGGTAGATGGCTACATGGGTTATGCGTTCGTCGCGTTTTCCATCGGGCGGGTAGCCAAAAAACAAGAGATCACCGGGCTGGCAATTTTCCAGGTCTGAACCGGTTTTTATTTTTGTGCCAACCAGGGCTTGCTGGGAAGCATCCCGCGGAAGGACCAGGCCGTTCAAATAAAAAACCATTTTGGTAAATCCGCTGCAATCCATGGCTTTTCCGGAAGTACCTCCCCACAGGTATGGCCGGCCCATAAACAAATGTGCGGTGCGGATGATATTTGGTATGCTGGGGTCACGGGTAGCCTGCCATGTCTTATAATCCAGATAGCTGCCTTCAGGAATGTAACCGGAACGTCCATCCGGAAATCCAACTTCCAGAAACCCATCCCGGGAAAGCCCCTGCTGGAAAATACAACCGGCCACGACATCTGATACCGGCAATGCAGTCGGATCGGCCTGCTGGTACACCAGGCCCATTTCGGCCGTATACATGATCTTGGAGGATTGATCCCAACGCTCAAAATCAGGTTGTTGCATCGGTGCAAAAGCACCATCTTCCAGAAATCCCAGATAGCGGTCCGGAGTACGGACCAGATTCCAGTTATCTTCTTTCTTTAAGATTTCCAGTGGTGTACCCAGTAATGCCTGAGTGGCTAATTCCTGGGAATGACCCGGCTTGCTCCGGATGTTTGCAACCGAAATGGTGACCACACCCCAGCGATAAGGCAATACGGTGGAGTCGGGCAGTACACGAACTTCATCCACCACCGGACCTTGGGATTGCAGGTATCTCACCAGCGAATCCTTGGCCTCCGACAACGTGGTTTCCCCGGTCAATACATATGCATCACCTTTTTTTTCCATGGTCAGGTCAAACCAATCCGTACGATGATCAGGAGCAAAAGCCGAACGGAATTGCTCAATGGCATTATTTGGTTTTAACTTGGCTTCTCCCCGGCAACCAGCCAGGAGCAATAAGACCACGAGATATCGATGCATGACAGCAAATTAATTACAGAAATTCCGTGAAAGGTACGCATTCTCCCCTATCTCTGGTCTGACCATCTCATCATTCCATCCATCCATGCCGTGCCTGTATCGAGAATGTAACCTTTACGACATTCAAGGCGCAGGATTTTTCAATATCTTTACCATCGCAAAATTTGCCATAAAATGAAAATCGTTCAGGCGGCCCAGGCTGTTTTACAGGATGCATTGATCTATTTACGCCAAATTGACCGCCACACCTATTCCCAACCCATCTCTTTGCTTTCAAATTCAACCATTGGTCAGCACACACGTCATTTCATTGAATTTTATCAGTGTCTGATAAGTCAGTCTGAACCAGGATGCATCAATTACGACCTGCGTAAACGCGATAAAAGCATCGAGGAGGATCCGGGAGTTGCCGCACAGCAAATCATTGAGATTATGCTCGAACTGCAACATGAGGATTGGACGAAGGAGTGCTCCATTGAGGCCGATTATGGTTTGGGACAGCCGAAAGGCATCCTTATACCAACTTCTCTGGAGCGGGAATTAATGTATAACATCGAACATACCATTCATCACCTGGCATTGATCAAGGTCGGCCTGAAACTGATCTATCCGGACCTTGAATTACCGCATCATTTCGGGGTTGCACCATCAACCATCAAATACCAGCAAGCTCAACAGCAGGATGAGCAAGTCGTCGTCCAGTAAGCGGTGGACACGATGGCGTCAGTCATCCTGGTGGATCCGGTGGTCAAACTGGGAATACTGGCCCATGCAGGTCGTCAATATCCCGGTGGGATTCATCTGGCTCTATTATGCCATCCGGGCCCGTCATCCCTTCTTTTTCAGCAATACCAACCCCGTCATTGAAAATGGCGGATTTATGGGCGAATCAAAACACAACATCTACCAGCATCTTCCGGAAAACTATCTGCCTAAAACAGCCTTGATCCGTGCTCAGGATATCACCACAGAGGCTATTCTGAGTCATGCCGGTGAATTGGGTATCACCTATCCATTTATTCTGAAGCCAAATATCGGTGAGCGTGGCTTCCGGGTGGAGCGCATAGATGATTACCATACACTTGAACATTATCTCCTGGATAGGCCCCATGTCGACCTGCTGATTCAGGAATATGTGACGCACCCGGTAGAACTTTCCGTCATGTACCACCGTTTACCCCATACTCCCGAAGGGAAAGTCACATCGGTGTGTATCAAAGAGATGCTGGCGGTAACCGGCGACGGCAAACGTACCCTGCGGGAATTGATCCTGGATTATCCGCGAGCCAAATTACAATGGGAGGTGATGGAAGAACGATGGAAAGACGAAATGGAAAATGTCCTGCCAGCCGATCAGAATAAGACCCTGATGCCCATCGGGAATCATTGTCGGGGAGCCATGTTCCTGAACGGCAATGCCCATATCGATGAAGCATTAAATAAGGCCTTTGACCGGGTATCCCAGGGAAGTAACGGCATTTTTTACGGACGGTTTGATCTCCGCTGTAGCAGCATTGAAGCTATAAAACAGGGAGACACTTTCAAAATTCTGGAATACAACGGGGTCTCGGCCGAGCCTGCCCATATTTACCATCCGGGTTATTCACTGTGGCAGGCTTATAAAGACATAGCAGCCCACTGGCGCATCATTTTCCTGATTCACCGGCAACAGCTGCGTCAGGGAGTGCCTCCGATGCCGGTAAGGGAAGGATGGCAACAGGTGCGGCAATATTTTGCATATAAAAAGTGGGCAAGCCAGGCATCATGATGACATTTTGGCTTTTGTGGATCGGCTTTGGTTTGAGTTTTGTCGGATCGCTTCCGTTCGGCATGTTAAATCTTACGGTGGCAGACCTTGGGATGCGTAAAGGCATGCGTCCTGCATTACTGTTCGCGGCGGGGGCGGCTTTGCTGGAGTATGGCCAGTCGTTGTTAGCCATACGATTCGCCCAATGGTTTATCGCCGGCAGCACCCTTCGTATCTACATCGATTGGGCAGCGGTCATCATCTTCTTCAGCCTGGGCCTGTACTTTCTGCTGTCCAAAAATCAGCCGGTCAAAACCAACCAGGAACCACCACAGGCCGACCATCACTATTTTATAAAAGGTGTAGGAATGGCTGTCTTTAATGTCATTGTTTATCCTTATTGGGTTTTCTATTCCACTTTTCTCATCAACCAGGGGTGGATGAGCACCTCCTGGGCGGATTCCTTGTCATTCAGTGCCGGCATCACCCTTGGTGCGTGGGCATTGTTCTACTGCTATGCCCGGTTCAGCGTCTGGCTTATTGGCCGCAGTGAGCATTTTGCCGTTTATGCGACCCGGTTTTTTGCCCTGATGGTTTTTACCCTGGGAGCCATCCAGCTATACCATAACCTGTGGAATTAAGCGGAGGGGTTTTCTTTCAGCCAGTTGAGGTGGTAACTGGATTGCAGTTGTTTGCAGGCTTCGTCGATCCATTCTTGTGTTGAAGCCATCAGTCGACCGCCATCCTGATCGCGCAGTTCCGGTCCATAAGACACGTATATCGGAATGCGCCACCGGCCGAAGAGCCTCAGGAAGTGGGGTAAAAACTGATCCTGATCAATGAAAGCAGCCGTACGGTCGGCATATTCGACTGCTGCGGGATAAACCGGGATACCCTGCTCCGCTGCGATGTAAAAAGCCGCCTTGCGAAATTCGATGGTCCTGCGATACATGTGCGTTGTCCCTTCCGGACAAATAAATATGGATTTGTGCTCCTGGAAACTTTTTTCGATCGCATTCCGGGCTGCCACACGTGATCCCTGCTCATCCCGCTGTACAAAGATGATTCCGGTCATCTTTACACCCTGGGCGATCAGTGGCCAGGAGCGCACCTCAGCCTTGGCGACCGGATAGGCCAGGGCATCGTGCATCACCACGATCGGATCCAGGTAGGACCGGTGATTACTCACATAGAGCGCCGTCCCCGGAGCCTCCGGGAGGGAACCTGTGACATGCAGACGAATCCCCAGCAGCGGCATCATTGTCCGGATAAATTGCCTTCGATGGCGCAAGGACCTGTTTTCATCAAATCCCAATAACATAGAAACGACCGCCAGACGAAGCATGAAGGCCGACAGGATCAGCGCGAAAACCAACAAACGGATAAAGCTCAGCACATATCCCATGATCATGTCTCTTTTTTTAACGCCTCGATCGTTGCCAGCGGCAAATGTTTGAGATCCAGGATCATGAATCCATCCAGTACATCTGAAAAATTAGGATCCAGGTTAAAGCTGATGAATTTCGCATTTTGTTTGATGTATTGCTTTAATAAAACCGGAATACGGATGTGCGCCGGTTCAATCTCCTCAATAAATTTATCCAGATTAGCCAGGTCAGAACCGAGATTCCGCAGGATTGAAGCGACATCGATACCAGCCAGGTCGGGCTTAAACGGAGTCCTGGGAGAAAGAAATTTTGCCAATTCCTCATCGTAATAATTAACCTTAATGAATTCAACAATGAGGCTTTTGGACAAATGCGAATAAAACTTGGAGATGCTCACCGGACCGTATATGTATCGCAGGTTGGGATATTTGAGCAAAAAAAACAGGATACCCTGCCATAAAAGGAACAACGGAAGTGGTTGTTTCTGGTACGACTGGATCACAAAACTCCGGCCCAGCTCCACTGCTTGCTGCATGATCGGGTAAAATCCCTCCTGAATCTTAAAAAATTGATGAATGTAAAATCCGGCAGGACCGAATTTGGCGAAGATGTCATCACCTTTGCCAATACGGTAACCGCCTACTACACAGCGCGCCTCCTTATCCCAAATAAAAAGCTGATGGTAATACAGGTCGAATTCATCGACATCCAGGGCATGGCCGGTTCCCTCTCCCACGGCACGGAAAGTCGTCTCCCGCAATCTACCGATCTCACGCATCACCTGTGGGATCTGCCATATCTCTGCGATGTAGACCTGAAATTTCCCACGTTCTGACATGAGGTTTTCAAACTCCAGAGCGGCAATTTCGGTTTCCAACTCATCTGCCGGTAGTGGCGGGATTATATCTGCATGATTGGTCTCCGGCACCGTGAAAAATGGCAGCACTTCAAGCGCAGAGCCCAAAGCCTGGATCTTGGCTTGCAAATACCGTTTCATCCGCAAAGTCTGGGAAAACTCCTGCAGCTTGCTGGCCGGTAACACGTGACCAATGCGAATGATGACGACCCGCTTCTCCTGACCGGGTAAATAACGCAGACTGACCGGCACGATCGGTATACCAATCGTCCGGGCCGCATCCAGAAGTTTAATTTCCTGATTCAGAGAAGGAATGCCACGGATACCGGAATAATATTTTAATGAAAACCCCAGATGACGGCCGGCATGCAACTGTCCTTTGAGGGTTTTGCGCCACTGCTTGTTGGTCTGTAAAATCGAAGATTCGGAAAGGGTGTCGGGAGACAGGCTCTTCCAGTCCTTTCGTTTATTGCGGGGCCAGGTTTCTCCTGGAAGAATAATGGTAAACGGATGACTGGTGCGGGCCAGCAGAAAGGCCAGCAGAAAAGGATCAAGCTGGCTATCCAGACAGGTAGTTAACCACAGGCACGGCTCACGATAAGCTTTGGGTTTCCAGTCTCCCTGATGGATACGAACTTCGACATCCAGCGCATTCAACCGGTATTCCAGGTATTTGGTCAGCTTGGCATTCTTGTCCGTCGCAGTCACGTTGGGGTTGGTTCAATTTGCGTCAAAGTAACTAAAATTGAGTGGGCCCAGCATGTAATTAGCCGAAAGAATGAAGCCATTTGTCGCTCAGCCTTCAATCAAACATGCAGGCGTCACATTCACCAAACGCAACTGTCCGGATTTGCCTAACTTGTTCCATTAAGAATAGAATACCTATGAGAGCGATAATTCAATTTTCAGCTTTGCTGGCAGTCATGCTGTTTGGCAGTGGCCTTACCGCCCAAAGCTTTCACTGGGGCCCGGAAGTCCAGGTCTACCCAACCGGAGTCATTCCCACTATTGCGATCGAGCATGCTTCCTTTCACGATGCATTGAATATCCGGTTCGGTTATAATCTGGTTAACCACCGGGATCTGGGCGTTCAGGATGATGAACGTGGTGGCGGATTTGGGGGCAGTCTTGCCTATTTCTATTTCCTGAAAGACTATGGCCGTGGTTTATTTGTAGGCGGCAGAGCCGACCTCTGGCGGAATACGATCAAATGGAAGGATCAGGTGGGCACCCCTCAGGAAGTGCGGGGAACAAGCAAGATCTTTGTCCTCCAGCCCACTGCCCTGGCTGGCTTTGCCTGGGATTTCGGGCCCGTACAATTCCGGCCAAACGTAGCTTTCGGTGCAGAGCTGAATGTTAAAACGGAAGGTCGGGAAGTAGGACATGGAGCTATATTGCTGGTCGGTGTCCAGGTCCTCTTTTGAGCCATCCCGTTATACCTTTGCCACCTTTGGTGGTTGGGTTGAAAAAGATTAATTTAGGTGCCCGCCAGCGGGACAATCATATCAACTACGATATCATGTATTACATCAAGCCGATCCTCTGCTGCTGTTTGCTCCTAAGCAGTTCATGGCGACCAACCTGGAATACGACGGATGATTCCAGGGATCAACCCAGGCCGGATGCCATTGCTGTTATACAACCAATTACCCCGGAACACCGGGCCTTGATCTATACCAAAAATGGTAATGGATACGTCCATGATAACATCAGCGCCAGTATTGAAGCCCTACAGGAAATTTGTGCAGATTTGGGTCTGGCCACGGATATCACCGATGATCCAGCCATATTTACCGATGACAATCTGAAACTGTATCAGGTCCTGATCTTTTCCAATACCAACAACGAGACCTTTGACTCCGACGACCAGAAGCTGGCCTTCCAGCGTTATATCCAGGCTGGCGGTGGTTTTGTAGGGATCCATTCCGCCAGCGGCTCCGAGCGGCAATGGCCCTGGTTCTGGAAGATGCTGGGTGGAAAATTTCGTCGTCATCCGCCATTACAGCCTTTCGACATACAGGTGATCGATCCGGTGCACCCTGCCACGGCGATGCTGGGCGAGGTTTGGAAGTGGGAAGACGAATGTTATTATCTGGATCACCTCAATCCCGATAATCACATCTTGCTGGCTGCTGATTTACGCACCGTGGAAGACGACCAACAGTCCGAGTACCCCGATGTGGTCTTTGGAAATTACTTCCCCTTATCCTGGTGCCATCATTATGACGGCGGGCATGAATTTTACACCGCCCTAGGACATAAGATTGAGTATTACAGCCTTCCCCTATTTCGCAAACACCTCTCAGGAGGGATTCAGTGGGTCATGAACCAGGTGAAGGATCTCGACTATTCGAAAGTAACAACTAAACTGATCAGCGAATAAACCAAAGGACTCTTGTTTGAATGAACTGTAAATCCTAACCATGAATCGAAGAAAATACCTGAAGACCTCGCTATTCGCCACCACCGGCATCATCACTGCGCCTACCATCGTGCCGGCGTCCGTTTTTGGAAAATCGGCGCCCAGTAATAAAATCAACATCGGTCAGATCGGCTGTGGACGCATCGCCCGCGAGCACGACCTGGCGGAGACACTGAAGTACGATGTAGCACGGGTGGTGGCCGTGGCCGAACTGGACAGTGTCCGCGGCCAGAAAGGGAAAGAATACATTGAAAAATTTTATGCCGAAAAAAAAGGCAAACCCAACTATGTAGACGTAAAAGTCTATGGTGATTACCGGGAAATGCTGATGGATAAGGACATCGATGCCGTCATCATCAGCACCCCCGATCACTGGCATGCCAAACCGGCCATTGATGCTGCATTGGCAGGAAAAGACATCTATCTGCAAAAGCCGGCATCACTGACGATCGAGGAGGGTCGCCTGATGAGCGATACGATGCATCGCACCGGACGTATCTTCCAGATTGGAAGCCAACAGCGCTCCCAGGATCCGTGGCCCCAATTTAAGCGGGCTTGCGAACTGGTTCGAAATGGCCGCATCGGCGAGCTGCATACGGTCAAGATCGGATTACCAGGTGACCCGGGCGGACCCGATGAGCCGGTCATGCCGGTCCCTTCCAACCTGAATTACGACATGTGGCTTGGGACCACGCCGGAAGTTTATTATACCGAAGCCAGGGTCCACCCTCAAGCTGATTTCTCCCGGCCAGGCTGGTTGCGCTGTGAGCAATTCGGAGCCGGAATGATCACCGGATGGGGCGCCCACCACATCGATACGGCACACTGGGGTATGAACACCGAATACACCGGGCCGATCGAAGTACAGGCCGAAGCCAAGTTCCCCACCAGTGGATTATGGAATGTCCATGGCGACTTCATTGCCACTGCCAAATATGCGAATGGCGTGACGATGTACGTCAGTGGTGACTATCCGAACGGGGTCCGTTTTGAGGGATCCGAGGGCTGGATCTTTGTAAGCCGGGGCAATGTAGGCGTTACCGCCAGTGATCCGGGCAGTGCGCAGAACTCCGATGCATTCAATGCCAGCGATCCGCGTATACTGCAGTCGGTGATCGGTCCCGATGAGATCCATCTCTACAATAGTCCTGAGCAACACGGCAACTGGCTGGACTGCATCATCAGCCGTCAGCAGCCGGTGGCTCCGGCAGAGATAGCACACCGCTCCTGCAGCGCCTGTCTGGTCATCCACATCGGTATGAAACTCAACCGCAAATTGTACTGGGATCCGGTGCACGAACGTTTCCGTAATGACGATGAAGCGAATGCGATGTTGTCCAGACCCCAGCGTCCAAAATACGCCATAACCATTTAGGCTTCGACTCCGCTCAGCTTGACATGGCTTCGGCTCCGCTCAGCTTGACATGGCTTCGACTCCGCCCGGTTTGACAAGATTTAATTAAAGGCGAAGTCGAGGGTGGTTATTAAATTCAATTGATCACTTCAATATTGTTGATCAATTTTATTTTGTCCTTAAATGAAAATCATGATCCGTCCGGGAATTATTGTTTTACTCCTCATTAGCCTGGTGGCTTGCCAAACCAAAGAATCGAAGCCGATGAAAGACGCCGGTAAAGTCCATCTGATCACGCTTGATCCCGGCCATTTCCATGCCGGGCTGGTCCAGAAATTCATGTATGACCAGGTCGATCCGGTGGTCCATGTCTATGCCCCGGGAGGACCCGAGCTGGATGACCACCTGGCACGCATAAACAGCTACAACACCCGGACTGAGCAGCCGACGCACTGGGAAGAAGTGGTCTATACCGGACCGGATTTTCTGGAGAAAATGCTGGCCGAAAAGGCTGGCAATGTCGTAGTGATCAGTGGCAACAATGCCAAAAAAGCGCAATACATCGATCAGTCCATCGGCGCCGGATTTAATGTACTGGCCGACAAACCCATGGCCATCCGCCCGGAGGATTATCCGGTGCTTGAGCATGCCTTTGCCACAGCTGAAGAAAAAGGAGTCTTACTGTACGACATCATGACCGAGCGTTATGAGATCACCACGCAATTGCAAAAAGCGCTCTCCCATATTCCCGGCCTCTTCGGGACCATGGAACAGGGCACCATCGACAATCCGGCCATCACCAAGGAGAGTGTGCACCATTATTTTAAGTATGTCTCAGGAGTGCCCCTGATCCGTCCTGCCTGGTTTTTCGATGTGGACCAGCAGGGCGAGGGTATCGTGGATGTGTCTACCCATCTGGTCGACCTGGTCTTGTGGGAATGTTTCCCGGACCAGGCCATAGACACCACGGAGGTCCAGGTAGAAAAAGGGACCCGCTGGGCTACCGAGCTTACCCTGGCACAATTCCGCCGCGTTACCGGATTGAACGATTACCCGGATTATCTGCAAAAAGACCTGGTCAAAGATTCGATCCTGTCGGTATATGCGAATGGCGCCATCCATTTTGCCGTCAAAGGCATCCAGGCTAAAGTCTCGGTGACCTGGAATTATGAGGCTCCGGAAGGCGCTAAAGACACCCACTATTCCATCATGCGCGGATCCAAAGCCAACCTGGTCATCCGGCAGGGAGCCGCTCAACACTACCACCCGATGCTGTACGTCGAACCGATCGACGGCTCCAGCGCCCACCTCCTGGAAGCGCCGCTGGTCGCAGCCATTACCAGCCTGCAAAGTGTGTATCCCGGCATCGGCTTCGAACCATCGGACCTCGGGGACGGCTGGCAGATCACCATCCCGGATTCCTACGACGTCGGCCACGAAGCGCACTTTGGTCAGGTGACGGAGCATTTTCTGGATTACCTCTCCACAGGCAAACTACCCGACTGGGAAGTACCCAATATGCTGACGAAGTACTGGGTGACGACGAAGGGGTATGCGATGAGTCGGTAGGGTTAACTTAGCTTCAATGCCTTCACCAGGGTCTGGTAAAATATTCCGGGTCGATAGGCTCATCCATCTCATGAAATGTCGAGGATGGTGGATTTTTTAACAGCAGCGGATCACCCTTAGTCAATAATTTTTGCACGGAGGCTATAGGTACCAATACAAACACAAACACGATCCCCAGTAAAATGGGAGGTACAATACGGTTCAGCACTTTCGCTAGAAACATCCACCCGACATGGATCCAGCCTGCTGCTTGACGGGATAACAGTCCCACCAAACCGATTGAAACCGATAACCATAAAAAATACCTTTCCCTTCGGAGGGCAAAAAGTGCCAGACCGGCCAACGTCAGGACTAAAACCGTTATCCATGGTTTCTTAGCTGGAACCATTAGCCTTCATCTAAAAGATGCTGTAAATGAATGGGGCAAGAGGACCACTTCCTCCGATCACGATGAACAGCCCAAGCAATAGCAGAATCACGATGATCGGGATCAGCCAATATTTTTTACGCTCCTTAATAAAACGAAACAAATCTAAAATACTTTCCATTGGCATTCGCTTAACCAACTTAAATGGCTCTAATAGGCAACATCATTAGGCTGGTCCTTTTTTAGAAACAACAAATTACCAATTACCAGCACATCCATGGCAGTATTTCTAAAACATCGATAAGCATCTTCAGGACTGCAGACAATCGGCTCACCGGCTACATTAAAACTGGTATTCAGGAGGACTGCACATCCGGTCATTCTTCTAAATGCATCCAACAGCGTCCAATAATGGTGATTCATCACCCGGTCTACAGTTTGGATCCGAGCCGAATAATCAATGTGTGTAACTGCCGGGATTGCGCTCACCGCCACCCTCAGTTTCTCCTCTAAGGTAAGCAATTCAAAATCCGGCGGCAATGGATGCCTGATTTCATCTTTAACCGGCGCCACCAGAAGCATATAAGGAGAAGGACCTTCCAGATCAAAATAGTCCCTGGCAAATTCAGCCAGCACCGAGGGCGCAAAAGGCCGGAAGGTCTCCCTTCCCTTGATTTCAATATTAATTTTTCGGTGCATATCCGGATCTCTGGGATCAGCCAGGATGGACCGGTTTCCCAACGACCGCGGACCAAATTCCATCCTGCCCTGAAACCATCCGATAATATGCCCTTGTTGAATCTGATCGGCAACTGCCTCTGCTAACAAACCAAAGTCCTCAAAACGCTGATAAACAGCCCCGTAAGTATCAGCCATTTTAATCGCTGCGGATTCCGGGAATTGGGGACCCAGCAAAGCCCCTTGCAAGGCATCCGTGTTTAGCACCTTTCTGGGATCACCAAAATAGAGGTATTTAACCGCCAAAGCTGCCCCCAGGGCGCCGCCCGCATCACCCGCCGCCGGCTGAATAAACAGGCTGTCGAATAGTCGAGCGCGGTGAAGCTTACCGTTCGCTACACCATTCAGTGCCACCCCGCCTGCCAGGCACAGTTCATTGGCTTTCGTTGATTTTTTGGCCTCCCCGGCCATTTTCAGGATGATCTCTTCGGTCACCGATTGGATCGCATAAGCCAGGTTGCAGTGATGCTGTTCAATAGCTTCCTCCGGTTTTCGGCAGGGAAATCCAAATAAGGCTTCCCACCGGCGACGACGGGTCATTTTTAACCCGGTCGAATAATCAAAATAGCTTTGATTCAGCCAGATGGATCCGTCATCCTTGATGGAGACCAGCTCCTGCTTGATAAGTTTTGTAAATCTTGCCGTCTCCGGGTGACTTGCCTGACCATAGGGTGCCAACCCCATCAATTTGTATTCTCCCGAGTTGACCCTGAACCCCAGGTGATCGGTAAAGGCGGAATATAGTAATCCAACGGAGTGAGGAAATCGAAGCTCTTTGAGCATGGTAATCCGGTTACCCTCCCCCAATGCCAGCGTCGCTGTCGACCATTCACCTACGCCATCCAGGGTAAGAATGGCTGCTTTTTCAAAAGGAGAAACATAAAATGCACTGGAGGCATGGGATAAATGATGCCCGGAGAACAAAAGTCTTAATTCCGTTCTATGGAAGTCGCCCACCTCGCCCAGACCGCGATAAATAAGGCGCTTCAGAAATAATTTCTCATTGATCCAATGGGGAATTGCTCTAACGAATGAACGGATGCCCCGGGGAGAAAAACCATAGTAGGTCTGTAATAGCCGCTCAAATTTCAACAGTGGTTTCTCGTAAAAGACAACGGCATCCAAATCTTGAAGCGTCAGCCCGGCCTCCTCCAGGCAATAACGGATGGCCTGTACCGGGAATGCAGCGCTGTGTTTTATCCGGTTGAACCGTTCTTCCTGGGCAGCCGCCACGATCTGGTCTCCAACGACCAGAGCTGCCGCTGAGTCGTGATAGAACGCTGAAATACCCAGGATCTTTTTCATCGCCTATTTGCCCTTGTCCTTTATATGACCGGAGTCCAAATTATCCCAATCCGGATTTTGCTGCATCCATTTCCATAGTAATCCGGCCACCGTCCGGTACCCTACCGATCGCATGTGTTCATCGTAATTCCAGTAGAGGTGTACGCCCTCTTCCTCCTTGCTGCGTAAAGGCATGGTCAAATCAAGGAATTTTATACCCAGTTCACTGCATTGCTTCAACAAGATCAGCTGGCGAATTTGATAGGCATTTGTGGTTAAATCGAGACTATCCGGCAAATCTTCTGTACATAGTTCTCGTTCATAAGGATAGTAGTGGCGGGTAATCTGATTGCGGCTTGGGAGGTAGACGATAACCACCTGGGTCCCAAATTTGTCGCCAAAGTATTTTATAAATGGTAGGAACTCGCCCAGTTCGGGCTCGGATGGCAGTGCTTTCAATTCTTTGCTAAACGCATTAATGCGAAATGGGTTAAAGGTACCTGCATGCACCGCATCCGCAATCCCGGAAAACAGCCGTCCAGCTGATGTCGGGCCGTAAGGAGGGTCGTATTGATCCGCAACCTCACTAAAAAAAGAACGAGGCGTATTAAACCAGCGAAAATGGACCGGACCATAGGTCCTGGCCTGTTGTATTAATTCCCAAATTCTGGGAACAAAAGGATTAAAATAATCTGGTTGTAAATAACGCTCCGGAATCAACGGCATGGATGTTCCAAGGTCGTTGGCATAGATGCATACAAATACCATGTCAGGACGGTAAATGGGTATCAGATCTGCGAAAACCTGCAGATACTCCGACAATCCCCGGCCGGTCAGCCCGCAATTAAATACTTCAAGTTGATCTGAACTCGACAGTTGATGCAGTTATGCGGGTATGGTCTGATCCTGACTGGCCATGACTCCTTCCACAAAACTATCGCCGATCATCAGTATCCGGCGAACATCATGAGGCTTGGTCACACACCACTCCTGGTCTCTGAATCCATATTGATTCATTCGGTGGACAAATAGGGCTTCCGTATCCAAAGCGGACTGCCAATACCAATCCTGATCTCGCTGATAAATTCTGTGAGTCTCTTGCAGCACATTTACATCCAGATCGATCCGGTTCAGGTTTTTAATTTCCGGGAGCGGAAAACAGATGCGAAAAAGTAACTCCTGAACAACCGCGATGGCAATAAAGTAGAAGCTTATTTTGATCCAGCGATCCATATGCTTGCGGCATCATTTGAATGGTCATGTACTGTCAATTGCACAAAATAAAATTTCCTGCCATCATTTACCGGCAGGAGCCAGGTCACCATCGTATCTCCGGATGGATCCCATCCGGTTCAGTAGGACAAAGGCCAATGCTATCACAGGTAGCAGGATGGCCATCAAGGTAAAAGCTCCGGAAGTCCCGGCCTGCTTTACAATGGGCTGGAGGAGGATTGGTGACAGAAACTGGCCCATAAACCAGAAGGTGGTCAGCTTGCCGATTTCCTGCCCACGGATGGCCGGTGGCGCCAGCTGCATCACCCACATATTGGTATTGGGCATCATTATCCCGATACCCAGTCCCAGGAAAAACAAGGCCAGCACCGCCAAACCATAGGAGGCGGTCAGGGCCAGCAAACTAAAGCCGCATCCCATCAGCAGGTAACCTATTGCAAAAACTGTCAGGTGAGACCGCTGTCCTTTGATGCGATGGTAGAAATAGGAGGATACCGCCGAAGAAGCGGTGCTGGTAGCTATTGCCAGGCCGATCAGCGCATTGTGCTTTACACCCAATCCAACCAGGTGAAATGGAATCTGGACCGGCACAAGAAAGAAGGCAATCCACATCAGCAGCGTGTTCAGAAATAAAAAATAAAGGAAGGCCGGGGCCTTGATCCGGGTCGTTGTGGCATGCACCGATGGCCTGTTGATTTCCGGCTCGTGTAAGTAGCGCCAGGTGAGCGGCAGGATGATCAATGCCACCAGATACAGCAGAAAGGGGTACCGCCAGCCCATGTCCGCCAAAACACCACTCATCGTCAGGAATAGGATACCTCCGATGGACATGAAGGCTATCTGAATACCCACGAAACGCTGTCGTTCCGGTCCCGTATAGTAATCGGCCACCAGGGTTACAACGATGGTCATGGATATCCCCACAGCAACACCCAGCAGGGCTCGGGCGATCAGAAATGCATAGATCTCCTGTAAATACATCCCCGCAGAACCGGCCAGGGCATAGAGTACCAGAGCGCCGCTCAATAAAGGCAACCGGCCAAACCGGTCGATGAGCCGACCCGCGACCGGTGCCGTGATGGCGATAAACAGTGCCGGAATGGTCAGGATCAACCGGACCAGCATGGGCGCGTCAGGGTGCCTTGAAAAAGCCTGAGTCATCTGGGGAAGTACCGGAGAGATGGTAATGATCGACATGATGGTCAGGCTGCTCACCAAAAGCAGCGTCAGTTTGGTCGTTCCACCACCATCTGTCCGGGTCATTGGCCTATTCTTCTGTTGGAAAGCAAGATAAGGGAGAAATCCAAAAATTATGGGCCATAAGCATCCCTGAAGGCGAGATAAAAACTTACCTGGCCGTCCCATCGTTGTAATAAACATGAAACGAAAGCAGGCACTGGTCGAATGGAATGGAGATATCCTGTCGGCATTGGCACTTTATGATGCCAAGCGCCAGCACAACATGCATCCGGTGACTTTGCTTACACCTATCGCCCAACCGGCGAATCAGATGGCCACCCACGGACTGGCAGCTCACCTGATCGAACGGCAAGCCATGAGCATGGGCATTCCTTTCCAGGCAATCTTCCACTCCGATGGGGCGGATACGTCCGAGAAGCTGGAAAGATGGAAGGAGGTCATCAATCCATACCGTCAATCCGTAGGCATCGAATGGTTGGTACGCAATGGCACGCCCGGCAGCCTGATGCATGCTCAGGGTGGCATGCAATTCCTGAATCCGCTTGCCGGACTGGAATCTGCACGGCTGGCAAATCGTGCCTTGGTGGCAGGATTTAAAGCGCTGGTCTGCACTGTGAATGCCTCCTGGCTGGATGGAGACCTGGTAGGCCTCGAATACAATGAAGATTTTATTCAGATGTTACCCCAGGGCGTGGATCCCTGCGGACGCAATGGTGAATTTTACACCTACGTGTACGACGGTCCCCTCTTCCGGCATCCGTTGCCGGTGGTTGCGGGTGATCGTTTTTTCAAGCGTTGGAGTTTTTCTGAGAAGTTGCAGGCGTATTGGTACGTGGGTCTGGAATTGGAACAGTGAATTACTGAACCTGGGCAGCATCAAGGTAAAACATATGGTTGACGGCGCTCTGGAATGCTTCCAGCAAATGTTTGCCGAATCCGTTCGGGCGGGAGAGGATCAGATAGATGCAATGCGACTTGCCGGTTCTGCGGATAGCCATGTAACCATAAACATCTTCCTCGGCCAGACGGCCTCCCATTTCAAAGAAATCGAGTTGACCCAGCCCGGTCATGATCGGACGGATCAGCGTCAGATGCAGGTCATATTCCTCGCGTACCAGCATGTATGGCAGAAAGTCTTCCTTCTGCCGCGGAAGTCGGATCAGATCGTAACTATTGATCAAAGCTTTAATGGCAGCATGGCTTCTGGGATGTTCCATCATTGGTGTTTCTATTTCATTTAACGAGGACAACATAGTCAGATTGTTTAGTATATAGGATAGACGGTGTTAAAGGGTCTAAGGTTGCACCACCTTCCTAAAAAAAACTTAATAGGTTGGTTAATTGATGTTAAACGCAGGTTTCCGGGGAATGGTATTATACTTTCCAAACCTTAACCTACATGCCAATTATTTAATATGTAATCATTTGATTATCTAATACTTAACAGATGTTAAATGATGACTGGCCCATAAATATCAACTTCAGCCAAAATCCTTATTCGAGCTTGTGAAAGTGTATTTCCACTGCTTTCATTTATCGACTAACCTCCTTTTTTAACCGATCAGATTATTGCCTCAACGGATCACCCCCGGATAGGATCCTGTGATGAGGAGAACGTGTGATGGCCAGGGTGCAGGATGCCATGGTCGTGATTCACTCCCAATACCATAATAATGGTAAGGTCATTGGTTCCTTAACAATTGTCTGAAAAATACACCGAATGGGGTAGGAGATAAACGTGGTGAAACCAATTGAAATGGTATTTTTATCCTACGGATTAAGTGTGTTAAAACTCAGTTTTACTATGAATCGTAGAGGCTTCGGATTTGGCGTGATGTATTTGATGGCAATCCTTTTTCAGGTACCCGTATTGGCTCAAAGTGATCAGGATAGCGGAGAGAACTACTCCGACCGTCCGGCAACGCAGGCCTATTTCCTGGATAAAGCGCCGGTCATCGACGGCAGGATCATGGAGGACTCTGCCTGGATGAACATTCCGTCCTTTGGTAATCTGAGGCAAGCGCGGCCCTATGCCGGCCATCCCGCTACGGAAAACACCGACATCCGTATCGGATATACCGACGAGGTCTTCTACCTCAGTGTCATCTGTTTCGATGCCCAGCCGCAGCACCTCGTTGTCTCGGATGCCCGGCGTGATGCACCGCTCGATGGTACCGACGCATTTCTGTTCATCCTGGACACTTATCACGATGGTCAGAACGGATTCGTATTTGGCACCAACTCCCTCGGTGTCGAGTACGATGCCCAGGTCGATAAGGAAGGCCAGGGCAACCAGAACACCAACCGGCAGCAGGGAGGTACCGTAGGTGGATTTAACCTCAACTGGGATGCCTCCTGGGATGTGAAAGCACAGGTGACCGACTATGGTTGGACCGCTGAATTTGCCATTCCTTTCCGCACCCTGCGATTTAAGTCCGGTGATGATGTAACCTGGGGTATCAACTTTCAGCGCAACATCCGCAAGACCAATGAGGTTGCTTACTGGGCTCCGCTGCCCATCCAGTTTGACCTGAAACGGCTTTCCCTGGAAGGCACGCTGGAAGGCCTCGACCTCAAAAGCCCGGGCAACCTGAAGATCATACCCTACGCCCTGGTCAATATGCACCAGAACAAAGTGGATGCCGACGATAAAGTAAAACTCGATCCCGAGGTAGGCGCTGACGTAAAATACAGCATCACGCCCAGCCTCACCCTGGACCTGACCTATAATACCGACTTTGCCCAGGTGGAAGTGGACGACCAGCAGGTCAATCTGGACCGCTTCAACCTCTTTTTTCCGGAGAAAAGGCCTTTCTTCCTGGAGAATGCCGGCCAGTTCAGTGTGGGCAGCCCGGGTGAAGTGGACCTCTTCTTCAGCCGGCGCATCGGTATTGACGGCGATGGCAACCAGGTACCCATCACCGGTGGTGCACGTCTGTCCGGCAAAGTCAATAAGACCAATATCGGCCTGCTCACCATGTTTACCGATCCCGTCCCAGAGAATAACATACAGCGCAATAATTTCACCGTTGCCCGGGTCAACCACGAAGTCGGCCGGTCCGCCATCGGCGCCGCCTACATTGGCCGCCAGGGTATCGGCGATGAGAGCGGCGATTTCAACCGCGTTTACGCCATGGATGGTCGCCTGGGACTGGGTAAAAAAGCGCAATTGTCCGGTTTCTACAGCAAGAGCTCTACTCCCGGCATCGATGACGGGGACCACGCCCTGAAATTCCAATCCCGCTATGAATGGAATGGCCTGGAAGTCAATCTGGCCTATACCGAAGTGGGTGCAGGATTTAATCCCGAAGTAGGCTTCCTGCTGCGCCAGGCATTCCGCAAACCGGAATTTCTGGTCCTGCAACGCATCCGCATGAACAACAAATTTGGACTGCTCGAATTGCGCCCGCACATATCCTATCGCAGCTACTGGAATTTTGACAACTTCCTGGAGACCAGCTTCCTGCATATGGACAATCACTGGGAGTTTGTCAACGGCATGGAAGCGCATACGGGTTTTAACATAACTACAGAAGGCGTGGTCCAGGATTTTGAGATTGCAGAAGGCGTCATTGTTCCCGCCGGCACCTACAAGCACAAAGAAGCTCAACTGGTATTCTTTACCAATCCAAGCAAACCACTCAGCGTGAACATCCGCTCGGTCTCAGGCGGGTTTTTCGGTGGCAAACGTTACAACAATACGGTCACGCTAAGCATACTTGCCGGCGATAAATTCAATTCCTCAGTCGGTCTGAGCAGAAACGATATTAAGCTGCCCTATGGTGATTTCAACACCAACATTTTTATCGGCCGCTTCGCATACTCCTTTACACCCAGGACCTATATCCAGAGTCTGGTTCAGTACAACAGTGTCATCGACCTCTGGTCCGCGAACATCCGCTTTGGCTGGCTGCAGCAAGCCAACACCGGACTATTTGTAGTGCTGAACTACAACAAGGGCGACTTCGGCGAAATCGATAACCGCAGCTTTATTATTAAATACTCCCGGGTTTTTGATGTAATCAAGTAGGAGAAAGGAGAAAGGAGAAGGGAGAAGGGAACCACGGAGGGACACAAGATTCGGCACAGAGGGACACGGAGGAAGGTTAAATGTTGAGTGTTGAATTTTGAATGAGAAGATATAATAACAAACGCTCTCTCTACTTTGTGTGCTGACCACAGCGTCAGTACTTTGCATACCTCTGAGGTTTCCTTCCCTCGAAATTGCGGTTCCACCCCATTCAACCTTCAACACTCAACATTCAGCATTTATTTCTCCTCTGTGAACCTCTGTGCCAAATGAAGTGCTGACCGAGGTACGAGCGTCAGTGCTCCGCTTATCGCTGTGGTTCCTTTTTTAATCCAACGAAGTTCCTGCCCCATTCAACCTTCAACACTAAACACTCAACATTCTATTTCACCTCTGTGAACCTCTGTGCAAGACTCCGTGTACCTCTGTGGTTCCCTTTTTAATCCACCGAAGTTCCACCCCATTCAACCTTCAACACTCAACATTCAACATTTTTTATTTCCCCTCTGTGAACCTCTGTGCCAAATGAAGTGCTGACCGAGGTACGAGCGTCAGTGCTCCGCGTACCTCTGTGGTTCCTTTTTTAATCCACCGAAGTTCCTGCCCCATTCAACCTTCAACACTCAACATTCAACATTTTTTATTTCCCCTCTGTGAACCTCGGTGCAGGACTCTGTGTACCTCTGTGGTTCCCTTTTTAATCCACCGAAGTTCCTGCCCCATTCAACCTTCAACACTCAACATTCAGCATTTTATTTCCTCTCTGTGAACCTCTGTGTCTCCTCTGCGGCCCTTTGTGTACTAGCCGGTCCCTTACATCGCGTCGCCCTTCTGGTTGACCAGGAATTCCACCAGGTTCCGGATCTCCCGCTTATTCAGCAATAGTCCCTGGTTAGGCATGCTGGAAGGCATGTTGTCGCGCTTGGTGATGCGGCTGACCTCTACCTCGAGGGGCTCGGCAGCGCTGGTCTTCAGCGTGAGCTCTTTAGGGGTCTCCTCCATCAGGATACCCGTAACCGTCTGTCCATCGGACAGAGTCAGGGAAACCACGCCATAGCCCGGAGCGATGCGCGCACTGGGATCTACCAGCGCCTGCAGGATCTGCTCCCGCGTCAGCTTGGCGCCGATGGCCGTCAGGTCAGGACCTACTTCACCACCTTGTCCATTGATGGCATGACAACGTACACACTGAGCGGTCGGGTTCGTATTGAATAGCCACCATCCTGCACGGCGGTCTCCTCCGTAGAGGGCCTCCGCATAGGCGGCCAGCGGGTCTTCCTGGTTGGCATGCATAGCTTCAACCTGAGCGGTTAATGCCTGGTTACCATTCTTTTCTACCGCCTCGAAGAGGTCCAGCTGGACCTCTTTGGACAGCTTGTCATTTTTCAGTTTGTTCATCAGGGTGCTGAGTACCGGTGTGGTCTTGTCCGCCGGCATGTCCGCCAGGGCCCGGAGCACCGCCTGCTGTTCACGTGTGCTGCCCAGCGAGAAGATGGGGTCTACGATACCCGGTAATTTTTCTTTGGCAATATCCAGCTGACTCAGCAAGCCAACCGCCGTACTGCGCACACCCGCATCTTTATCCGCCATTCCCTTCTGGACCAGGGCCTCCATGTCGGGCACCTTGAGTGCAGCCAGCGCTGTCAGCATGGCTGAACGTACTTCTGCATTTTTACTTCCACCCTGCAGGTCTTTCAGTTTATCCTCAAAGGAAGACAAGCTTAATCCGGAAACCACCTGCGATGCAGCAATCAGGACTTCAGGATCTTTGGATTTAAACAGATCCTCCAGGTGAGGTTGTACCGCTGCCACGGCAGGAGCCGCGTCATGCTTCATCTCACCCCGGTAACGTCCATCCACCCGGTCCAGGACCGACGGCTCGGACCAGCTGGCCAGGATATGCAGTGCTTCAGCCCGCATGGCCGCAGTAACATCATTTCTGGTTGCAAAATGGATCAGCTCATCGACCTGCTCCTTTTGACCTACCCGCAGACAGGCATTCATACTTCTGCGAAGCAATGCCTCCGAATGAAATTTTGTGGTATTCAGGATGGCTGCCAGTGCCGGCATGGCATCCGGAATGGACCAATCGTCGTTAATGGCACGTGCTGCTTCCGCAACGACAAATTCATCCTTGTCGGCCAGGAAACCAGCTACTTTCGGGCTTTGCATCTGACGTAAGGCAACCACGGCAGCAGTACGGACAGCAACACTTGGGTTGCCGGTGAGTCCAGCCAGTTTATCGGCATCACCGATCCTTGCCAGTGCGATCATCCCGGCATGACGCAACCACAGGTCCTGATCGTTATTGGCTTCCAGCATGGCCAGGATCGGTTCCGTAGCATCTGCGACCTGCATCCGCCCTAGAGCCTGAGCTGCTTTCATACGTACCCGGGGACTTTCATGGGTTAAAAAGGGAATGATCTGAGCTGCGGCCTCCTTATAGCGGATATCACCCAGGACGTCGATAGCCTGGGTGGCTATTTCTGCGTCTGCATCCTGCAGCAACGGCAATAAAGCCTGAGCCTGTGTGGCATCCTTACGAGCCAGCTGCCCAATGCCCCAGATGCCGTGAACACGTTCCAGTTGATTGGTAGTTTGATCGGTGGCCTGCTTAAAGATAGCTGCGCTTCCATTGCCTTTGGCAGCCAGGGCAAACTGAGCTTTCATGCGTATCCGCATATCACCGTTGCCCAGCAATTCCAGGAGCCGGGCATCTTCCTGTGCCGCATAGTCGAGACGCATCAGTTGCGCCGTCTCCGCACGCTCAGCTTTCAGATCGTCCGTTTCCGGCGTCACATCCAGCTTCCAGACCCGGCCGTAGTTCTTGGTATCCCAGCCGTTGATCCAGTCGGCAACATACATCGCACCGTCAGGACCAAATTGAATGTCGGTAGGCAAAATTCCTCTCACGATAGCTTGCTCTTCGGCCAGCTCAAACGATGCTCCCTTCGGCTTCAGACTGAATGACCAGATCGGTGAGCGGGCTGGTGTTCCGGTAAACTCGACCAGGAAAAACTTGTTCTGCCAGGCCTTGCCAAGGGCGGTACCGGGGTTGAACAACATACCGGTAGGTCCGTTGTGGTAATTCTGAATGGGAGGCAGGAAATAAGCCGCTTGTCCATCCCAATGGGGCGTAAACATCTTCTCATCCATCCATACCTTATAGCCGTTATTCTTGGGATCGGTGTACTTGCCAAACTGCCAGTTGATCCGCCATCCTGAATCGGAGCCGTCGATGAGGTGAACCAATCGCTCGCTCTCACCCCGGTGATCCCCATCGTTATCGGAGCTTATCAGGTTGCCGTAGGCATCGAAAACAAATTCGTGGGTGTTCCGCAATCCGTGGGCGACCACTTCGAAGTCGCTGCCGTCGGGATTGCAACGTACAATGACACCCTGATTCGGATACATGTAGTGCTTTCCATCCGGTGCGGTGATGTTGGCTCCCGGATCGCCGATACCCCAGTAGATCTTACCGTCGGGTCCGACGATCAGGCCAGACATGCCATGCCCTCCAAAGCCAATGTGGACATTAAATCCGTGGCTCAGTGACGTCTTTTTATCCGGTATACCATCACCGTCGGTGTCCTCCAGCTTCCACAGGTCAGGTCCGATGCCGACGAATAAATCCTTATCATAGTACAGCACGGCATTCATCACGTCGGTCACTTCTTCATGAAAGTCATTGACTACACGTGTGGACACATCAGCCAGTCCATCCTGGTCGCGGTCTTCCAGACGCCACACTTCATCGCGCTCTACAGCCAGGTCGCGCCAGTCGTGGATGCTGTCATGGTTCAGGTCTTCCAGCCAGGCATTTTGCTCACTCTTTTCCGGGGCAAATGTCTCATGGAGGAAAGCACGGCGGTCCTCCACCGACTGCATGCGGATGGATGCCGTCATCCAGTCCTGATGTCCGCGGATATCAAATTCCGAATGCTTCTGACGGTTGGTGCGCGTAAGGTAGAGCGTACCCTGATCGTCCATTGTCATGGCAATGGGATCCGGAGCCAACGAGTCGGAGGCCCACAGCGTAAACTGCAGTCCGTCAGCTATTTCCAGCGCCAGTGAAGACTGGATCCGGCTAGCGATGGCCTTGGCACTGTCGGCGGTCAGTTGCTTGGATATAATTTCTTCCTGAGAGGTGGGAGGCGCTTCTTGTGGGGTGTTGCACGATAAAATCCAGAAGGCAAACCCGGCAAGCGCCAGGCGTGAAATAGAAAAACAAACTTTCATAACCAGAATTATGTGTTAAATCTACACATTTCATTCGAGCAGGTCCATCCCTATTATCCAAAATCCATTCATCAGACTGATTCCATGGACTACCGGGGTGATCTTATCGACGATCCCAACGTGTACGCAGCTGCCTGATCCGTTCATCCCGCTCGAGTTGATCCGCCTTGCTGGTATCGCTGATAATCACATTATTAATTTTACTAATATTATCTTCCGGGGTACGATTGTACCGGATTGGGGGGATGTCGACATTGCAGGACAGGAGGTTATCTGCTACGCGGGCGGATGCGGCCCGGTGAAAACGCAGAGGTGCCATGGCGATGTGGTATATCACATTATCGACGACTTCCAGCTCCTTGGTACCTTCATCGAGAAACATGCCGTTACTCTCAGCGCGTCCGGCATTGATCGAAACTTCATGAATGATATTACCGGTTATGCGGCTGCCTGGCTGCCTGCCCAGGCTGTAAACCCCTCCCCCGTCACTGAGGATGCGCATGACATGGTGGATGTGATTATCTGTAATGGAATTCTCACGGCAAGGGGTGGTGATGGTATCCCACATCCACCCGATGGAGATCCCCGTATAAGGCAGGTTGCTCACTTCATTATGGGCAATGGTAGTCCGTGCTACCAAGCCTCCCCAGATTCCGACTGCACCAAAAAACTCCGTGCCACAATCTTCGATCCGACAATGGGTAATCTGGTTATCAGTACTCACCTCATGAGCCGCTGACTGCCACCAGGGCTGCCCATCAACCTGGCGATCCTGTCCTTCGCCGATGTCGATGCCGTTACCGGCAATAGCATGGATGTAGCAGCTGTCCACGGTAATATGGTGGCAATTCTGCCGTATCCACAAGCCCGAACCACCGGTATGCCGGATGGTACACTGTCTAAAAGAAACGTCACTGGCCAAATCCAACTCGATGGCTGCCGGCACACTGGCCCAATGCCTGGCAGTGGAGGTCCGGTCGTCATACATGCAGGCTTGGATGCCCGGGTATCCTCTTTCCGGTAATTCCCATGCGGAATGCTCGAAGGTTATGCCCTGAAAATATATGTCGCGTCCGCCGCGAATACGCACCAGGGTGGTCAGCTGCGGCACCCAACCCACCATTTCTGCCAGCTGCTCCCCGGGCAACGGTCGATAATAAATGCGCTTTTGTACCTGGTCACAATACCATTCTCCGGGTTGATCCAGAAATTCGATTGCGTTCTCGAGGTAATAGCGTGGATGCGGCTCCCAGCCGGTCAGGGTAAAAAAATCCAGGGAACGGGTTCCGATGGTATCCCGGGCTACCAGGTGCCGGCGCTCCCAGTCTATGGACGCCACCGGAATCCTGCTGATGGACCAGTCGTCGAGGAAAACCAATTCAAGTTGATCGGTATCTTTAAAGCGAGGAATGTCACCGGCTGAAAAATAAAAATTTGTCCGGTTATCCTCCCCTGCTGCCTCCATTCTCAGGTAGCTCGCATCCGGCCACCTGGCCCGTACGGCACGATGATCATTGATATACAATGCCCGGAATCCGGAATGAATTTCTGCCGGAACCGGAGCTGACCAGAGGCCATCCGGCTCTTCCTGCCACCCGGTCACGGCCACTGCCCCACTGATCACTGGATGCGCGCCGGGCATCGCTGCCAAGGTTATACTGCCTTGCGATTCTGCATTCTGCTGAGCGAAGAGTTCTAAACTCCCTTTCAACTGGTAACGTCCATCACCCAGCCACAGGGTTGCAGCAGTTCCTGATGGTAACGAACTGGCCAGTTCCAGGGCCCGCCGGGGCGATGCCACCGGTCGCGATTCTGTACCGGCATGCCTGTCATCACCTTCCGGCGAAACATAGATCTCTCCCGGCATTTGAGCGGTCTCCGATCTTACGCATCCCAGACTTCCCAGCCACCATCCCGGCAAGATCATTAGGGATATCAATGAATAAAAAAGTGTACCCTTTCTCATTCTTACAATGTAGGAAATACCCGGTCGATTCGCCAGGACCAGCGCGGGTAAATTGTCTAAAAAGTGATGGTCAGCCCACCGTCGACGGTGATCACCGATCCGGTTATGTAGGATGCATCCGGGCCCGCCAGAAACCAGGCGACGCCGGCAATCTCTTCGGGATGTGCAGCCCGTTTTAGCGGAAGATGGTCGTATCGAAGGTAATTATCGGAGAACCACTCACTGTCCAGTTCATTGCGGTTATCGGCTTTGACGGACATGGGTGTGTCGACGAATCCAGGTGCGATGGCATTAGCCAATATCCCTCGCGGTGCCAGCTCCAAAGCCAGCGAGCGAGTTAGCTGGGTGATCGCCGCTTTGGCCATCCCATATGCGGAACTGCCCCGGGCTACCCGCTGGTAATGGATGGAGGTGATGTGGATGATGCGTCCGCCATCTTCCATCAGCGGCACCAACCGGCGTACACATTGCACGGCCCCATAAAGCATGACCTGCAAGGCCCGGTCCCAATCCTCAAACCGGCTCCCGATCACCGGAACGTCAGAGGAGATACCCGCGCTGTTGACCAATACCTGAAACGATCCGAAATGGCTAGCTACCTCCTGTTCAAACTGTTCCAGCTGTCCGGCATTGGTCACATCCAATGGTACGACCAGGTGTCCGTCCCCGGGAATGGATTTTATGAGGTCGGGAGACAGCGATGAAGCCGGAGCTCCGATAAGGACCTGCCAGCCTTCCCGGGCAAAACGCTGAGCTGTGGCCTTACCTATGCCAGACGATCCTCCGATAATTACTGCCTTTTTCTCCATGTATGCCCCAAATTATAGCTGTTCATCCACAAAAGATAAGCAGCCTCTTTCGATTATGCTGAAAAGTGGTGAAGACGATTTGATCATATTGTTTACCGTTAAAATTTCTTTAAAGTCACAAGTCTTAAGGTGACATCGGGGATGCTTCGTGTTCTTTCACTTACAATTCCATTCCAAAAATGTCTTTTTCAAACGAAAATAAAAGAGTTATGAAACGCTTCGCAATCTATGTATTTGCAGCCATACTCGGCGGTGCTGTCACCCTCGGAGGGGCAAAATTGCTCGGGTTTGGCAAGGAAGTACAGATAAAAACCATACCATCCAATTCCTTTGCACAGGTAGCCAGTATGCCGGTTGCAGGGTCGGATGCAAATTCCAGTACGCCCACCTTCGATTTCTCCTTCGCTGCGGAAAAAGCCCTGCCCAGCGTAGTTCACATTCAGGCCACTATGCATGTCAAGGATCGTGAAATGGCCAATGGATTTGATCTTCGCGGCCTTCCCGATCCGTTCCGCCAATTTTTTGGCTATCCCCAGGGAGACGATCAGGATGATCGTTCAAACGGTCAGGGTGACGAACGGATCCAGCAGGGAAGCGGATCCGGCGTGATCATCAGTCCGGATGGTTATATCGTAACCAATAATCACGTGGTAGCAGATGCGGATGAGCTATCGGTCACCTTGAATGACCATGAAATTTACGATGCCGAAGTGATCGGCACCGATCCATCTACGGATGTAGCCTTAATCAAGATCAAGGCAAATGACCTGCCGGCTATTGATTTCTTCAATTCCGATCAGATCAAGGTCGGTGAATGGGTCGTCGCCGTAGGTAACCCGTTCAACCTGGAATCCACCGTTACAGCGGGGATCGTAAGTGCCAAGGCACGGAACATCAACATCATGCAGGACAAGACGCCGATCGAATCCTTCATTCAAACCGACGCAGCCATTAACCCGGGTAACTCGGGCGGCGCATTGGTTAACCTGCAGGGTCAACTGGTCGGAATCAACTCCGCCATTGCCTCTCCTACCGGAGCATATGCCGGCTATGGGTTTGCCATACCCAGCAATATCGTGCGCAAGGTGGTCTCTGACCTGAAAGAATTTGGTGTTGTCCAGAGAGGATTTATTGGTGCCATGATCCGCAACATCGACGGTAATCTGGCCAAGGATAAAGGATTGAACTCGACCATCGGCGTCTATGTGGACAGCCTGACCGCCAACTCTTCAGCTGAAGAAGCCGGCATCAAAGTGGGCGACGTGATCATTGCTGCCGACGGAGTTCAAACACCTACCTCTCCCAAATTACTGGAGATGATCGGTCGTCACCGTCCGGGTGAAAAAGTAGATCTGACGGTCAGACGGAAAGGGGAAGAAAAGAATATCGCAGTCACCCTGAAAAACCGTGAGGGCAATACCGATATCATTAAAAAAGAAGCGCCATCTGAAGTCATGGCCAAACTGGGAGCATCCTTTGAGCCGCTGAGCAAGCAGGAAGCAAAGCAGCTCGACCTGGATGGAGGCCTCAAAGTAACCGGTATTACCGATGGCAAACTAGCCAATCAAACCGATATCCAGGAAGGGTTCATCGTAACCAAAGTTGACGGTAAATCAGTCACCAGCGTCGATGACCTGACCAAAATACTGGATCACAAAAAAGGAGGAGTCCTCATCGAAGGACGTTATCCGAACAGTCCAGAAACTTATTATTTCGGACTCGGCCTCTAAAAATATAGTTGCAGTCATTTTTGAATTGTTGGTTCTAACTTTTGTTATGCAAATGCGTGCCTTCGCCCGAAGGCGCGCTTTGCATTTTTAGGCTTACCACTCCATACCCATCACCCTTTCCCCTTCACCCCTTTTCCACTTTTCCTTTCCCCTTTTTCCCCTTTTTCCCGGTTAAGGTTATATTAAAATCCGTGACGATGAATATTCAGCATGTCCTTTCAATAGAAATCGATTCCTGTAATCGATCGAATTATTTTTAAACCGGCTTCTAAAATGAAACCTTTAAATTCTTTAAAATGAAAAAGTTAGCATTTATTCTGGCATTTTCTATGGTCGCTTTTTCCGGCCTAATGGCACAGGAAAATAGTGAACTGTTTACTGCGGAAATCAAAAAAGGTGAATTACCCAGGGACATCCTGAAAGCGCTGGAAAAAGACTTTCCCACCATGATAGCCAAGCGATTCCAGTCGGTTCCCGGAGAATTTATCAACGGCACTTTTGTGCTGAATAATAATGACATGCCGTACAATGATCAGACCTATCAGATCTTTCTGGAAGCAAATGGATTTGAGGCAAATGCATTGTATGACGGGCAAGGGCACCTGATATCCGCCAAAGAATTCTGGAAAAACAAACCACTGCCGGAAGCGGTATCCAGAGCCATCGGCCAGATGTATCCGGGCTGGTCACTGAGCTCCGATTATGAGAAAATCACAATCAATCAGAATGACGATATGCATCCCTATTACCGCATTCAGTTAAAGAAAGGCCATGAAAAAAACCGTGTTACCTTCGATGAATACGGCAAGGAAGTAGGCAAGCAGTCAATAAATACCATGTAGTCTTTTCAGTTCTTCACTAATCACGAAGAAGGACGCTTTTAATAAAGGCGTCCTTTTTTATTACCGGCCCATGCAGTGGTCCGATTAATCAATGACATGTCTTCATCCAATGTATTATTAATTAGATTAAATATTTCCATTTCTCTAAACCAAAATACCTGCTCATGCACCGTTAATATTGTATTAAAATCAGTGACAGCTTCCACTCCCGTTGTCCTTTAAACAGATTTCGCAATCATTCATTCTGACAAATTACAGGACATTTTTGCGAATCATCATTTATTAACAGGGACCAAATTTTATGATCCACAAATTATTAATCCAATGAAAAAATCAGCTCTGTTCCTAGTACTATCACTGACCATGATGACGAGCCTGCTGGCTCAAAACAATACCCAACTATTTACAGCTGAAATCAAAAAAGGAGATGTCCCACAGGAAGTATTAAAAGCAATCGAAAAAGATTTTCCGAAAATGATCGCGAGCCATTTTCAATCCGTTCCTGGTGAAATTGTCGCCGGCAGTTTTGTACTCAACGGCGATGAAGATGAGGGCAATCAGCAGACCTATCAAATCTACCTGAAAGGCGATCATTTTAACGCCAGCGCCCTTTACGACAATGAAGGCAATCTGGTTTCCGCCCGGGAGTATTATAAGAACAAGCCTTTACCTGAAGCGGTGGCAAAAGCAGTCGGTAATCTATACCCCGGATGGAACGTAAATTCCGACTTCGAACGAATCACCATCAACAAGAACGACATGACCCGGCCATTCTACCGCATCGAATTGAAAAAAGGCAATCAAAAAATGCACTTAACCATCGATGAAAGCGGCCGGGAAATGACCAAACGGATGGAAAAAGCCATGTAGAATCTATTGGTCCGTTATCATATTTCAAAAGGGTGTCCCTCCGGTCACCCTTTTTTATTGCTCGTCAATCTCAGTCTACCCTTAATCCTGTATCGCGACAAAAAACGAGCCCGGCATGAACCAGCAGGACAAAGTCCTTGTTTTCGTAATTTAGCGTACCAAACTTTAATACCGGTATTTGTGAAGTGCCTGATCGTGGACGACAATACCATGGCGCGCACCGTGTTGCGCAATATGGTCAAACAAATCAAGGAACTGGAGATCTGTGGCGAATATGCCGTAGCCATCGACGCTTTTAATCACCTGCAAAAAGAATCCGTTGACCTGCTCCTCCTGGATGTGGAGATGCCGGGCATGTCCGGCCTGGAACTGATCGAAAGCCTGACCAATCCGCCCATGATCATTCTCATTACGGCGAAAACAGACTATGCGGTGCAGGGGTTTCAGCTCCAGGTGGTCGATTATCTGGTCAAACCGATCACCCTGCCGAGATTGTTGCAGGCAGTCGCACGGGCGGAAGAATGGCAGGACTCCGAGCCAAAACAACACAGGTCGCCGGAATCAAAAAACTACTTTTTTGCCCGTGTAAACAATCAACTTACACGGGTTGACTGGGATGATGTCCTTTATTTACAGGCAATGGGCGATTATGTGGTTATCGTCACTCCCGGAAAAAAATTGCCGGTACACAGCACGCTCAAAGCCATTGAACAGAAGATTCCCGAACACCTTTTTACCCGGGTGCACCGCAGTTATATTGTCCAGATCTCGAAGATTGCCAATCTGGAAGAAAACTCCCTGCAGATCAACGAACATCTGATCCCGGTCAGTGAGCGTTATAAGGCCGATCTGATGGAGAAGATGAATGTTTTGTAACTTGAAGATGCCTGGCAGCAGGGCAACCGTGACCTGGAACGAATGCTTTGTCTTTTGGATAGAGTTTCAGCAAATCCATGTTACTTCGTTATTCAGATCAGCATTTGTTAATGGACCAAAAACCGTGGTCCGCCAGCGCTTACCACATGGCTAAACAATCCAAAATGGCAAAGCAACAGGAGCCTATTCACGAGGTGGAGGACATTCTCGCTCCCCCAAAAAATAACCGGTACCTGTTTATCCTGCTGGCTGTTTTAGTTGCCCTCCCGTTGATCGTTTTTTGCATTTCATTCATCTTCGACCGGAGTGTAACGCACTTCCTGCTGCAGTACCCCAAAGAAGGTCATGTCGAGCTGGTCCGCCGGCTGCTGGACAATGCCTATCAATCGCAAACCATAAATTTCTTAGCTGTTTTTTTCGTCGTGGCACTGGGTCTCTTCACCCTGTGGTACATGCGTTATTCACTCCGCAAACAGCAGGAAGTACTGGCCAAACTGCATGCTTCGGAACAGGAGCGCAAGCGGCAGATCGAGCAACTGGATGATCTGGTCATCTACACCAAAGACCTGTATAATCACGCTCCGATCGGCTACCATTCCATCGACGCAAACGGATTGATCATTGAGATGAATGCCACCGAATTAGAGTGGCTCGGGTATCAGGCCAATGAGGTGATCGGCAAGATGAACTTTGCTTCACTATTACCGCGGGAGAGCCGCCCGCATTTTAATGAAACCCTGCAAACGCTGATCCGGGACGGAGAAATCAATGGCGAGGAAAGCATCCTCATCAATAAACGCGGTGATACGATCCCTGTCCTGCACAGTGCCAAAGCAGTCTACGATAGCGACCATCAGTTTTTGTATAGTCGTTCGACCGTTTACAATTTTACCGAGCGTAAGAAACTGGAATCGGAACTGAATAAAGCGTGGCAGGAAGCCGAAAAATCCAGCCTGCTCAAAGAACAATTTATGGCCAATATGAGCCATGAGATCAGGACCCCGCTGAATGCCATCCTCGGTTTTTCAGAATCACTCGGACATACCCCCGTCAACAAGGATCAGCAGGATTTCATCCAGAATATCCGCATGAGCAGCGAGAACCTGCTGTCTATCGTCAATGACATCCTGGATTTCTCAAAAATTGAAGCGGGTGCATTAAAGCTCGAAGAAATACCTTTCAGTCTTACCGAAGTAATCCAGGCCGTCCAGCAACTCTTTCAATTCCGCTCCCGGGATCAACTGTTATTCACCGTACATATCGATGCCGGCTTGCCCACCCATCTGAAGGGAGATCCGACCCGTCTCACCCAGATCCTGATCAATTTATTGGGTAATTCCTTCAAATTCACCAAACAGGGAGCTGTGACCCTGGACATAGCCGATGCCGGCCGCGATCAGCAGATACAAAAGGTCGTATTTACCATTTCCGATACCGGTATTGGGATTCCGGCAGATCAAATCGACCGCATCTTTGAGCGGTTTACTCAAGCTACGCCCGAGACCACACGCACATTCGGAGGGACCGGCCTGGGCCTGACCATCTCCAAACAATTGGTTGAACTACAGGGTGGAACGATCGAGCTAAAAAGTGTGGAACATTCCGGTACAACTTTTATTGTCACCATACCCTATAAAGTGGCGACCGATCATGCCCCTAAGAAAGCCGCCAGGAAGGATATCCCCGCTACGGGAAGGTTTCACCGCGGCAATGTCCTCGTTGTCGAAGACAATGTCCTGAACGCGCGGATTCTCAACATCCTGCTCAACCGGTGGGGCTTGCAATGTTCCCTGGCCGAAAATGGAAGAGAGGCTTTGGAGATCCTGCGAGAAAAGCCATTTGACCTCATCCTCATGGATATTCAGATGCCGGAAATGGATGGCCATATGACTGCCCAGAAAATCCGCAATGAACTGCATCTGAACACCAAAATCATTGCCACTACCGCCCATGCCTTTGCCGGCGAACGGGAAAAATGCATCCGTAACGGCATGGATGAATACATTTCAAAACCCATCCGTGAAGAAGAATTACTGCGCCTGATCCACCGATTCATCCCTACCGGAAAAAGCACTCATAATGACGGAATGCCAGCAGCTTCTGAATCCGTCCACCAGGATCATACCGGCTTTGACCGGAATTATGTGGAAGAGCTGGCACAACACAATCCGGACACCCTGCGGGAAATGGCTGCGATCTTTCTCGACCAGGTAAAGACAGACCTCGAAAAGCTGGACAAAGCGTTATCCCGGCCGGATACTCCTGCAGTGAGCCGGATCGCCCACTCATTACAAAGCACGGCATCCTATATGGGTTTTGCCGCTACGCTGGGAGCCGACCTGAAGGAAATGGAGAAGGAAGCCGCCAAGCCCGATCCCGACCTGAACTACCTCCATCAACTCCATCGCCGTATACAGGACGATGCCATCTCTTCCAGCACCTTTATCCGCAACGAATACCTCGACGCCACGGCCTGACTTCTCACCCCTGACGCACCTCCCATGTCCAAATTGGACCGGAATAGTTATCCTCCTGCACTTTTGTTTCCAGCTCACCGATCCAATTCCGGAATTCAACGATTCATGTCCAGGAGTCAACGAAGATTCCGGTACCCGGATCCTGATCTGCATACCTTTAAAACAACAAAAAGATCAAGTCATGAAACACGCATATCTGGATTCTCAAAAAAGTGAAGATGTAGCCCTGGTCAATGCCTTTTTGAATGGTGATCAGGCAGGATTTGAGAAGCTATATACCAAATATTACCACCGGATGTATATCTATTGCCTCAAAGCGCTGCACAACGAACAAGATGCACAGGACGTAGCCCAGGACATCTTTATCAAAGCCTATGAGAATCTGAACTCTCTGAAAAATCCGGGATTATGGGTGGCTTGGATCTTTACCATTGCACACAATCACCTGACCAACCTCCATAAAAAACAAAATAAAGTCTTCAAAGAGCAAATCAGTGACACGAATAACCTGGTTTCCGATGATCGCGAACTGGAAGAAAAGAAAGAATGGGAGCGGATCATCGACGGCATCCCTGCTGCATTATCGAAAATTCCTTCCGGCAAAATAATGCGCATGAAATACCTCGAAGGAAAAACCATCGAAGAATTAAGCGCCACGTTCCATCTATCCGAATCAGCCGTAAAAATGCGCCTGCTGCGGGGCCGTAATCAAATGGAAAAATACTATCAAAGGCAATCTTCCCGGGCATAGTACCGGAACCTATTCAGCCTTCCATTTTGTTATAAAGAAGACGATTAATAGTTTCCTCATAATGTCAATTGCACCATTTATAATCAAAACCAATAGCCATGAAAAAGTTATTTTGCATGGTGTCAGGGTTGGTGTTATTGTCGGTATTTCCCGCATGTAAAAAACAAATTACTGAAGAGGTAACTCCTCCCCTAACCCAGGAATCCATTTACGGTGAAGACGTGTCGCAGGAACGCGGTGATGTGTTTACCAATATGCGGGTAAAACACGGAAACCTGTCCGTGATCAATTTTGACAAAGCCCTAAAGGCCTACGAAAGTAAATCGTGGAAAGAGTCCGCCAATTTTGTCCGCGAAGGGGCCAATGCCCTGGTCAACGAAGGTAAATTTCTGAATTCTGCCGGCCAGCAAAAATTACATGATGCTTTGATCGACCTTTTTACCATAGCCTCCAGGATGGAAAAGGGAGAAACGATTCAGACCCTTGATTTACAGCGTGCATTTGCCAAAGCCCAGGTAGCTGTCGTACAACAATATGTAGTCGGAATGGATGAATACAAAACCACCATTCCGGTGCCTTCGGTCTATTATCCGAATTTCGTTGAAGCCATCCAAAGCGTGAAAAATGCAACACCATTCCTGACTGGTAAAGCGCAGGTTGAAGCCGAAAAACTCGTTCGTGATGGTGAAAACCTGATCGACCAAATGAACAATTTTGAGACCGTGACAGAAGATCAGATCAACGCCCACCGGGCAGCTCTGGAGTCCTTCCTAAAGCTCTACGACATCGAGAACAGCAATAAATAATTTTCAACAAATTAAGATCGTGTTAAACCGATCCTTCCCGGAACAGCCCCCGCACAGGGGCTGTTTTAGTTATAAATAAGTCTTCGTGGCAACTATGATGCAAGCTTTACTCCATCATTATTTAAATGCAAAACCAAATCATCATGAAAGCCACCATTGTAGCCATCATATCGGCACTGGCCTGGTTCGCCGGACCGGCGCCAGCCACAGCTCAGCCTGATCTGCATACCAGCATCCACTACGAGGTGCCTTTTGGTCCGGTTTACCCCATCTGGGCCTCCAGCAATCTGATCCAGGGCAGCCTGGAATTGAATGACAGCACCGCTGCTGTGGAGAAATTAAACTTCACCGTTCCTCTTAATTCATTCATTGGTCAGAACGCCGGCTACCTCGAATGGCTGGGGTACAGTATCACTTTTCCGGATCTGGAATTTCGTACGAATAAAGTCATTGACCGGGGTGAAGGTAAATACGACGTGAAAGGCAATCTTCAGTTCCGTGGTCATTTTCAACCGGTGACCATCACCTACAAACGGGAGGATACTGATAACTGGATCACGTTCAAAGGCAGTTTCAACTTCAACCCCCGTGACTTCTTCATCACCTCTCCTCCATTCGACCTGGTACCAAACCGGATACAGATGAGTTTGAATCTCGTATTCAGCAAGGAGGATATCAAACAAGCCACCGCTGCCAACGGGAAATAGTTTTTAGAATAGATCGTTTTTCAAAGGCATCGTATTTTGTATCGATAAATACGGTGCCTTTATGGTATTAAAACAAGACATTCAATTTCAGCGTATCCAGGCTGATGAGCTGTCCAGCCTCCAATCCTTTGCTGCCTCTACTTTCGAGTATGCATTTGCTGCCCATAATACCCCGGAAGATTTGCAGGAATACATGACGGAAGCTTTTTCTACCCGTCAGATGGCCGCCGAGCTCAGTCATCCCGAAGTCTATTATTATTTTGCCCGGATCGGAACCCTGATAGCCGGCTACATCAAATTAAATGGAACCACGGCTCAGAAAGATCTGCAGGATCCTGATGCACTGGAACTCGAACGGATTTACGTCGCTCCGGAGTTCCAGAACCAGGGGATCGGAAAATATCTGCTGGAAAAATCTGTGGATCTCGCCCGTGAAGCTGGTAAAAAATACCTGTGGCTAGGTGTCTGGGATCAAAACCATGGAGCAATCCGGTTTTACCAGCGTCACGGCTTTACTAAATTTGCGATGCATGATTTTTACCTGGGGCAGGACCGGCAAACCGACTTTTTGATGCGCAAAGATACCTGAGGTTCAGGTGCCGGAAACAGATGTTACACAGCATTTCGAAAACACATCATCTCATAAACACGAAAACACCAAGACATTGATCCACCGCATGCCACAATCCATATCCGATCAAAAAGCCATCGACTGGAAGGCTACTTTTTCGGCAGTGCGGTACATACCCCGCTTTTTCCGGGAGATCAAACAAAGCAGCCCGCTGTATTTTTATACCAACCTGGTTGCCATCCTGATCAATGCGTTCACGCCGATCCTTACCTTATGGGTGGGTAAACTATTGATCGACGAGATCATCCACCAGGCTCAGTCCGGCGCTCCTCAATTCAACCGGATCTGGCTGTACGTAGGGTTTGAGCTGGGACTTGCATTGCTTTCCGACTGGATTGGACGGCTGATCACCCTCACCGACGGGCTGATGGGCGATCTGTATTCCAATGATTCTTCGATAAAGATCATCCGAAAAACCAAAGCGCTGGAGATCAGCCAGCTGGAGGACTCGGAGTTTTACGATAAGCTGGAGATGGCCCGCATACAGACCAATAGCCGGGTGGGATTAATGTCCAATACTCTGTCGCAGCTCCAGGACCTCATTGTCATCGGGTCGCTGGTCGCCGGTTTGGTGTATTTTGAACCCATCCTGATCGGCATTCTGATCCTCAGTATCATTCCCTCCTTTATCAATGAAATGCGATTCAGTTCTTCACGCTATTCAATCGCCCGCAGCTGGACAGCTGAGCGACGCGAACTGGATTACCTGCGCTACATCGGGGCCAATGATACGACCGCGAAGGAGGTAAAATTATTTGGGCTGGTGGACTTTATCGTAAGCCGTTTCAGCAAACTGGCCAATGAGTATTACCTGATCAATAAATCGCTGGCCATACGTCGCAGCTGGTATGGTGCCCTGTTCAATCTGCTGGGTGTCCTCTCGTATTACGGGGCTTATGTCCTCATCATCATCCGCGCTGTTTCCGGGGTGATCACCATCGGAGACCTGACCTTTTTATCCGGTTCATTCAATCGCCTGCGGGGAAACCTGAATGCATCCTTCAGCAGGCTGACACGGATCTCGGAAAGTGCCCTGTACCTGAAAGACTATTTTGACTTCATCGATTTTGAAGCGCCCGTTGCAGCGGAGAAACCCTTGCCGATGCCGGCTACCCTTCAGTCGGGATTTGAATTCAGGAATGTACATTTCAGTTATCCAGGCTCCGATCAACCCGTACTGGAAGGGGTATCCTTCCATTTGCAGGCGGGTGAAAAAATGGCTTTTGTGGGTGAAAATGGAGCCGGCAAAACGACGCTGATCAAATTATTGCTTCGATTTTATGAGCCTACCGCCGGAGAGATCCTCCTGGATGGAATTAATATCAAACGATTTGATAAAGCGCAGTACCAGGAGTTTTTCGGTGTCATCTTTCAGGACTTCATCCGCTATGAATTTACCGTAAAAGAAAACATTGCAGTTGGTCACATTGACCGGCTGCTCGACATGGATGCCATCCGTGAGGCGGCGGACCGCAGCCTGGCCAGCGAGGTAGTCGGAGAATTACCCGGCGGTTACGACCAGCAACTGGGCAAACGTTTTTTTCGCGGCGTGGACCTTTCCGGTGGACAGTGGCAAAAAATAGCCCTCGCCCGGGCTTATATGAAGGATGCACAGGTGATGATCCTGGACGAACCCACCTCGGCCCTGGATGCCCGCGCCGAATACGAAGCATTCCAGCGCTTCATAAACCTTACCAAAGGCCGCACCAGCATCATCATCTCCCACCGCTTCAGCACCGTACGTATGGCCGACCGCATCGTAGTCCTGCAGGATGGCAGGATCCTTGAACTGGGTACGCACGAAGAACTACTTGCCAATAAGAAACTCTATGCCGAGTTGTTCAGCCTGCAGGCAGAAGGGTACCAGTAGAAAGGTTGAAGGTTGAGGGTTGAAGGTTGAATGATGGTTGCATTCAGTTGGGTTTACTATAGTTGGGGGCAATCACCACAAATGAACCTTTTTTCAAATTTTTACCATCGGTCCGTTGTATGGTGCAGTCCGACGAAGCCTGGATCGTGCGGCCATCGGTACTTCGTGTTATCTTACCAGAGGGACAGGTAATGGCATAAACAGCCGTATTCTTTAAGGAAGGAAGATACACCTTGCCAACCCGTGCACTTTTTGATAATGCGCTGACTGGGAAACGGCCGCCGGAATGATCAAAATCGCGGGGAATCAAATAGAGCAGCGTATCATTAAATATCCGCGTGGTTACAAACTTAAAATCAGAAGTAGTCTGGATCTGGCTTTTACCGATTTTTAATCCCATCGGAACGGACAGTTTCGCCGGTGACACAATATTCAATTCGGCTTTATACCAAGGAAATGAATCGATGATTTGACCTTGTGCCATCGAAATCGAGCAGAATAGGATCAATGCAATATGGAATGTTTTCATGATTGCAGCTTTTACAGGTTAAACAATATTCCCCCAAAACTATAGCCTCCGTGCAGCTCGGCGCATCACCTGAACGGGTGAAAATAAATTTTAAACTTTTTATCAATGCCCCTTGACTCTTACGTTACGTCATAGCTTAAGTTTGCAGGATGAAGCCAATGAATAGCACGCAGAACCAACTGGTTACGGTCGCCAAGCTGGCAAAATGGTCGGGCCTTACGATTCGCACCTTGCATTATTACGACCAGATTGGCCTGCTTTCGCCTTCATTGCGGACGGATACCGGCTACCGGAAATATGGACCGGAAGCGTTGCTTCGTTTGCAACAAATACTATTCTACCGTGAACTGGAGATGCCTCTGGAGGTTATCCGGGAAGTCCTTGATGATCCTGAATTCAGCCCGGCTGACGCATTGGCTTTTCATCGCCAGGAGCTCACCAACCGGAAAAACCGCATCGATACGCTCCTTCGGACCATCGACAACACATTAGAACACATTAACAATAACAACAATATGAAGCCAGAAGACCTTTACCACGGCCTAGCCAAAGAAACCGCAGAAAAATACCGAAATGAAGCCAGGAAAATGTACGGCGAAAATCAGGTCGGGCAAGCCGAACAAAATTTAATGAAAATGGGAAAAGAAGGATTTCAAAAATTACAAGCGGACTTTAAAGCTTGTGCCGCCAGACTGTTTCTGTTGCGAAATGCGGACCCCACCAGCAGGGAAGTTCAGGATGAAATACGCCTACATTATGGATATATCCGCCAATTTTGGGGCACTTCCCATTTGGACGATCGGCAGGGGACTGCTTATGCAGGATTGGGCCAAATGTATACCGAAGACGATCGATTTACTATGGTAGATGGAAAACCTGAACCGGATTATGCCACGTTTATGCGGGAGGCTATGGCCTATTTCGCCAGGACAGAATTATCCTGACCGGAATCAAAGTAAGCTTGCACTTATCGGGTCCTGGTCTCCAAGAAAGTGGCAGCCGGGTCCAATTAAATCTCAAACCAATATTGCCAACTAACAGCCTGCCCGATAGCCCTATTTCCGGAATACATATTCGCAAACCGGAGAGATTTTCGATTCAGCATGAGCAGGATCGTTGCTCCTTTTTGTTCCCGTAATAATTGCATTCTGCCCGGAGAGAATGCAATTTTATATATTTAATCGAACAACAATTCCTATTAAGTCTTTCTGACCAAATGCATTTCAAACGCTTATTGACAAGAACCTTGTTCCTGCTTGCAGGATCGATAATCGGCTGCAAACATGCGTCTTCACTTTCCGAACAATTAAGGCCAAACCTGCTGTTTATACTGGTTGATGACCAGCGCAACGATATCCTGGGATGCGCCGGAAATCCCATCGTGCAGACTCCTACCGTAGACAAGCTGGCAGAAAAAGGCAAGCGGTTCACCAATGCTTTTGTCACCACATCCATTTGTGCTGCGAGCAGGGCATCCATCCTGACAGGATTGTATGAGTGCACCCATCAGTATACGTTTGGGCAACCCCCTCTGAAAAAGGATTACCTGGAGAAATTGTATCCGTTTCTTCTCAAGCAGGCAGGCTATCGCACCGGATTTGTTGGAAAATTGGGTGTAGAAATGGAGGAGCGGGATACGATGCTCAAAGAAATGTTTGACTATTGCCGGCTTTCGACGCACAATACGCCCTATTTTGACACGCTTCCTGACGGACGCCGGCTTCATTCCAGTGAAATAAAAGGGCAGCAGGCTATCGAGTTTATTCGTCAGCAATCTCCCGGACAACCTTTTTGTTTATCCATCAGTTTCAACGCGGTCCATGCAGTGGATAACAACCTGACGCCGGGCAAAGCAGGGCACTATCCTTATCCCGATGCCATGGATCATCTCTATGAGGGAGTAACCATGCCCAAGCCCATCCTCTCCAGTCCTGAAATCTTTGAACAGCATCCTGATTTTTTAAAAAAATCAATGAACCGCATCCGCTATTTCTGGCGGTGGGATACGGATGCAAAGTACCAGACCAACATGCGGGCTTACTTCCGGATGATCAGCGGTTATGATTGGGTTATCAAACAAGTTCTCGAGGTTCTGCAAGAACAGGGATTGGATAAAAATACCATTATCGTCTTTGCCGCTGACAATGGTTATTATATGGGAGAAAGAGGGTTTGCGGGAAAATGGAGCCATTACGAAGAGTCCCTCCGGGTGCCATTGATTATTTACGATCCACGAACACCTTCCGGATCAACTTATGCGACTGACGATCGTATCGTCCTGAATATCGATATCCCGTCCACCCTCCTGAGTTATGCCGGAGTGACCATCCCCGGAATGTACCAGGGGCAAAGCCTGGTACCATTGATGGGCGGAGAAGTAACTTCCTGGCGGGATGGCTTCTTTTGTGAACACCGTATGAATCATCCGGATATTCCAAAATGGAAAGGATACCGGGGAAGCCGGTACGTGTATGCCAACTATTACGAACAAAACCCACCCTATGAATACTTGCATGATTTGCAGCAGGATCCCCAAGAGTTAAGTAACCTGGCAAGTCATTCTGATTTTCAGAGCCTCCTGGAGGAAATGAGAACCTTAAGTAACCGGGAGGAAGAGGAACTCACCGGCTTCCATTAAGATCGATCGACAAGAGTTCCTGCTTTTGCCCTGTGATCGGCTCGGAAAAGCGTTAAACGGCAGGCCGGTGACAGACATCAGGGCAAAAATCCAGGAAATTCAGCGGAATTACATTATATTTAAATATTCACCACCCTATTAATCAATAACCTCAAAATCCTATTTAGTGAAATATTTTAACCTTATTCCGCTCTTTCTTCTACTTTTTTTACTGGGCAGTTGTGTAAAAAGCAATCCATTAAATTGCACTAAAAAACTGGAAGCTTTATCCCAGGCGGCTGACCGTTATTCCCAGGATCAATCGCAGGCCAATTGCAGGCTCTATTATCAGGCACTGAAGGATTACGTTAATTCCAATGCTTGTGCCGGCGACATCTTCTACAAAAGTTACCAGGAAGAATTTAACCAATCTACGGAAGATGATTTCTGCAATTGAGTACTGGGGGCAGGATACCGGCTGGAATGATTGACCTTAACAGATCCTGAAAAATCTATTCCCGGAGATTAGAATCAAAACATATTTTTTCCGTCACTTGGGGTAAATTGTATCCAAAACCACGTATGTCAAGTGACAACCATCAGCGCTCTCCGCACATCCTTAATGCTTCCGCCAATTTGTTGGGGCTATGCTTCATCGTGTTGACTTCCCTCAAAGTGTTCAACTTTCGCACCGGGTCTTTCATTGATGAATTCACGGCGGTGGATATCCTGCTTTTCGTCGCCAGCACCATACTGTCCTTTTTGTCCCTGCGAAGTAAAACGATAACCCGCATCAACCGGTATGAAAACTGGGCGGATTACCTATTTCTCAGCGGACTGATACTCTTGCTGATCATAGCCATCGCCATTACGTTTACTGCTTTTGAAAGCAAATGAACCGGAGCAAAAAACTGATTTCAAAAAGTATCTTTGAAAATGGACTTCTCGTTTTTTACTAAAAACCAACACCGTGGAAAAAGTAAACCTTAATGACAAGTTTCAATTATTCTCCGACTACTGGAATCCCCGAATTGTGGGGCAATTAAACGGGCAGGAAGTAAAACTGGTTAAATTCCAGGGGCCCTTTGTGTGGCATCACCACGACGCGGAGGATGAACTGTTCCTGGTTGTTAAGGGGAGCTTTGTCATGGAATTTCGTGATCGCAATGTCACGCTGGAAGCCGGCGAATTTCTGATTGTACCCCATGGCGTCGAGCACCGGCCGGTAGCCGAAGAAGAGGTATGGGTGTTATTATTTGAGCCCGCCTCTACCATCAATACAGGTAATATCCGCGATACCCTGACCAGGGATCAACTGGATACGATCTGATCCATCATTCCGACTTTAACACTATTTCCACCTCTCGTGTCGCACTAGCCGGCCGGCAATCACAGTTCTACTTAAGAACACTGAACTTCTAATATTGGATCTTATGAAATCATGGATGATTACCGGTTGTTTTACTGTCCTTCTAGCCCTGAGCTGCAAAAAATCCAGCCCGGCGGTCAATTGTGAAACCAAAGCCAATGCGGTAGTGGATGCACTTAATGCCTTCGTAGAGACGCCTACCAAAGAAAATTGCCTTTCTTATGTCAATGCATTAAAGGATTATGTCAATTCCAATGCTTGTTTTGACAATGCTTTCTACGCCAGTTATAAAAAGCAGTTGGATGAATTCAATGAAGCAGATTGTGAATAGGATTGCGAAATAATGGGTAGTATTATTTAATTACCGATTCAATTTCCGGGCGATTTTTACCATTTGAATAAACTCCGCGCGCTCTCCGTCGGGATCGTTGCTTAATCCTGGTTCTGCAAGCGACAGGACCTGGGCATAATCGCCGGACTGCAAAAATTCCGAATGCCTGAGCAACATTCCAAATAAAGCAACAGCAGACGCAAACGAACCGTCGGCTGAGACTTCAGATTCATCCGAAGGAATAATGTACTCCAGCAACTGACTGCGAAGTGCATCGGGGTTTTTATATCGTACTTTCAGCGTTGCCAATTCGGTGACGAATTTATCCCTGGTTACCTGCTGATATTTTAGTGGCTCGGATTTTCCGGCATAGATATCATCCACCCCTGCAGGCACTAATTCGTACAATGCAGTCACCGTATGTCCGGCACCCAGATCGCCGGCATCTTTTTTGTCATTGGCAAACGCTTCATTTTCAAGCATCCGGTTTTCGTAACCGACCAGCCGGTAACTTTGCACCTTGTGGGGGTTGAATTCCAATTGGAGCTTGACGTCCTTGGCTATGGTAAACAAAGTGCCGCCGAATTCCCTCACAAATATTTTCTCGGCTTCCTGGGCGTCATTGATGTAAGCATAATTCCCATTGCCATGATCGGCCAGGGTCTCCAGATTGTTATCTTTCAGATTCCCCATCCCAAAACCAAGACAGGTCAGGTAAACACCTTTATCGCGCTGTTCTTCAATCAGCCGTTGTAATTCTCCTGCAGACTGGATTCCCACATTAAAATCACCGTCGGTGGCCAGAATGATCCGGTTATTGCCATCCGTAATGAAATGCTCCTGAGCGATCTGGTACGCGAGTTTGATCCCTGCTCCCCCAGCGGTCGCCCCCCCCGCTTCCAGGTTATGCAATGCTGCTTTGATCTTGCCTTTTGCGCCTCCAGGTGTTGCATTCAGCACCACGCCGGCGGCACCGGCATAAACGACAATCGCTACCCGGTCCTCTTCCCGCAACTGGTCCACTAGGACCTCCATGGCCGATTTGACCAGAGGCAACTTATTCCATTCATCCATGGATCCTGAGACATCCAGCAGAAACACGAGATTGGAAGGTGGCAAATCGGCTGTTGCGATACGCTTCCCTTGTAAGCCAATACGCAATAATTGATGTTCGGTATTCCAGGGACATGATGCGACACTGGTCGTTACAGTAAGCGGTTTTCCATCCGATGGTTCCGGGTACTGATAGGAAAAATAATTGATCATTTCTTCGATGCGCACCGCATCCGGCGGAGGAAGCTGACGCTGTTGCAGGTAGCGCTTCACATTGGCGTAGGAGGCCCGGTCAACATCAATGGAGAAAGTGGTCACGGGGTCCTGGTCCGTCCGTTTGAATCCGTTCTCCTCAATCGCAGCATACGATTCCTCCGGGAAGACCGACTCCGCCACTTCATCAATGGACCGGTCAAAAAACTGGATACCGGCCACCCTGCCCATCAATTTATTGCGTCGTTGACCAGCGGCCGTCACGATCACTTCATCCAGTTGCGCCGCAATCCATAATGCCGTTTTATTGACCGCATGGATCAAAGGCTTGAATTTTTCGGAATCATAACCCGCATACGTCAATTCAATTTCATAAGGCAGTGTCGTATCTTGAATTTCAAACCGGTAAGTGCCATCCATCCCGGTTACCGCAGTGGTCTTTAAAGGAAACAGTACCACATTTACACCGATCAATAGGTCACCGGAATCCCCGTCATAAACAACTCCTTGAATTATACTTTGGGAATTCCCATACAGGCATACCAATGCCAGTACGATGCTGTATGCAAATCGTTTCATAGGTCAATTATTTAATGGTACAATAATGAATGTCTGCGAGCTGTATTCGAAAAAATAATAACCTTCTTACTCAGTCATTTTATGGGAAGCTGAGTAATGACCACAACAATAAAGATTTAAAATATAATTACCGAATTCAGGAATTAAATAATTATTAGTAAAAATGCACCCCAATTTCTACTATCAAAATATTGGCAGCTGAATGGTACAAGGCTTCAATATACTTTCCGGTAGTTACATTTTAATTATAACGATATAAGCCAGTCATTTGTGATTTATATTTGAAAGCACTTCATTTCCCGACAAAAAAAATATAATATTCATTGCAGCAAGAAAGCACCTATGAATAAAAAAACACTATGGTATAAATACCAATATTAAAATTCAGGTTCCGGGTTAAGAAGAATCAATTACCCCCGGTATATTTTTAGATGCAATAATAAAGTGCAAGGTTGTAAGAAATCCAAAAAAATTTTCCGGAGGGTGCTATTTTTGCCGCACTAAATCCGGACGCCATGGAATTGTTAAACCGCATACCCGTCAGTTATTTTGAGACCGTAGGTACTTTTGTTGGTCTGTTCGCCTGCTCCATGATAGCCTTACAAGTCATACGGGAGTGGCGCATCAAGACGCCAAGCAGTCTATCTCTGGGCTATCTGATCGGGTGGATTCTGATTTTTTTCTTCTGGTGGCTGTACGGTATCCGCTTCAACACTTTTGCAATATTGGTTTCGAACGCCATTGCTATGACCCTGCAGACCATCCTCTTGGTTGTTGTGCTGCGCAAAAGGAAACGATCCTCCCAGGGGTAAATCCCAGTCATTCGCCTGAATTCGGTATTTTGAGGCATTAACAATTATTGAATTGCTTTACATGTACCGGATACATATTGCACTGCTGATCCTAACCGCAATCTTAATTTCTGAGTCCTGCCAGTCCCCCGCCAGGACAGAGCAGAAATCCAAACGACCGAATATCCTGTTCATCATGTCCGATGACCATGGCTACCAGGCGATCAGTGCCTATTCTAAACGGCTGATCCAAACGCCTAACATCGACCGGATTGCCCAGGGCGGACTACTATTTACCAATGCCTGTGTCACCAATTCGTTATGTGCTCCATCACGGGCAGTGATCCTTACCGGAAAACACAGCCACCTGAATGGTAAGATCGATAACAATTTCCCATTCGACACCACCAATATGACGTTCCCTCAATTATTGCAGGATGCCGGCTATCAGACGGCCATGTTTGGCAAATTACATTTTGGAAACAGTCCGAAAGGATTCGATCAATTCAAGATATTACCCGGACAAGGGCATTATTACAACCCTGATTTTATTACCAAAAAGGAAGGCAACATCACGGTGGAAGGGTACACCACCGATATCATCACCGATATGACCCTGGATTGGCTGGATCAGGAACGCGATACCACCAAACCATTCATGCTGATGTATTTACACAAAGCACCACACCGGGAATGGCTACCGCCGGAAAGACATTATAAAGAGTTCACCAAACGAACCTTTCCCGAGCCACCAACCCTTTTTGACGATTATAGCGGACGCGGCACCGCGGCAAAAGAAGCCGAAATGAACATCCTGGAAAATATGAACTGGGCCGGTGACTCCAAGATCTATCCCGAATTGATGGACGAACTGGGCATTCCCCAGACGATGAACTGGGATAAAGCCGCCTTTGAGGGTGAGGTTGGCCGCCAAAATGCCGAACAGCGCGCTGCCTGGGATGCCGTTTATGGCCCCATCAACGAAGATTTTAAAAAACGCTATCCGACCATGTCCCGGGAAGACCTGATGCATTGGCGTTATCAGCGCTACATGCAGGACTATCTGGGTAGCATTGCCGCTGTCGATGACGGCGTAGGCCGTGTGCTGGATTATCTCGACGCTCATGGCCTGACCGACAACACGATTGTCATTTACACGTCCGACCAGGGATTCTTCTTAGGGGAGCATGGATGGTTCGACAAGCGTTTTATCTACAATGAATCGTTTAAGACGCCCTTGCTGGTCCGTTGGCCCGGGGTGATCACGCCAGGCTCCGTAGACAGCAAAATGGTCCAGAATCTGGACTTCGCCCCTACTTTCCTCGAGGCGGCCGGCATCCCCATTCCAACGGATATGCAGGGTGTCAGTCTGTTACCATTGTTCCGGGGAGATACCGCCCATTTCCGTGACGCCGTTTATTACCATTATTACGAATATCCGGCCATCCACATGGTGAAGCGGCATTATGGCATCGTTACCGAAGATTACAAACTAATCCATTTTTACTACGATGTCGACGAGTGGGAATTGTATGACCGCAAGAAGGATACGCTGGAATTACATAATGTATTTGCCGATCCGGATTATGCGGATGTTGTCAAAACCATGATGGCCAAACTGAAAGACATCCGGGAAAAATATCATGATTCCGATTCATTGGACCAGTATTACATCAAAAAATACGATGAGCTGAAGAAGTAAAGGGGGCAGAGGGAGCAGAAGTAGCAGAGGTATCGGTGACTTTAGCCCAGGGACACCTGCACGAAACTGCTACGAAATTCAAACGCTTTATCCTGGGAACGCAATTTCACCATTTTGGCCAAAGAAAGCCGGCTTGCTTTGTATACGCCTTCCAGCCCGGATAGCGTGAGACGGAACGTTCGATCATCAGCATATTGGGGACAAAGAATAAAACCCACCAGATCAATAAGATCACCCAGGGAATCCAATGCCTCGAAACCAGTGCGAAACTGGCATAAACCATCATTTCACCCAGGTAATTCGGATGCCGCATCGAGCGGTACACACCGGACGTGATCAGTCCCGGATGATATTTTAGCGTAAAATGTTTCTGCCCGTCAGCGGAAATCATTAGAAAAAGTCCTAATACATAAAGTATTATAAATAAAGCATAAAACCCTGTATTTATGGCTCCAGCTGGCGGATCACTGATGAGCAGCCAGGGCGCAACCCAGTAGGAGGCCAGAAAAAACCAGTTGAAGAGGGCACTGCTCCAGGTGACCCTGCGCTCCCAGCGTTGATCACGGAAAAAGAGGTGCTTAAGAACCCAAGCGATACCGTAACTCCCATGAAGCGCCAGATAGATCCAGGCATCCAGTGAAAAATTGTGGTAAAAATACATCAGCCCCAGAACCACCAACAGCGTTCCACCCTTGTGTGCATTGATGATATGACTCAAGGTAATTGCCGGCTTTCCGCCTCCTAGCCGATGAATCAAAAAATCAGCGAGTTGGTGTAAGGTAACGTACCAGGGCTTGGCAATGACTTGTTCGGTATCCATGGTATAAATTTTAGACATCCATAATTTGCAGATCGAAGTAAGTATTCCGACGAACTTAGGAAAATAGTGGAGAATTATCGGATGATTGAATGTCCGCTCGTCAAATTAAGCTCTGCGGACGGGTCATCTCCGGAAGGAAAGACAGTCAGGCAAGAAGGATTGACCTGGTATGATTCATTCCCCCTAAATCGAGTAGGAAGATTTCGTTAACTTGGCAAAACAGCATACGAATGAAGCCATCCTATACAACCGGTAGTTGCATAGCCCTATACCTGATCATCCTGGCCTGGGCTTGCGCTGGTCCAACCAATCCGGTTGATCATGCTTCCAGGCCCAACATCCTTTTTGCCATCGCCGATGATGCTTCCTACCCGTTTATGGGCGCCTATGGTTGTCCGTGGGTACATACCCCGGCATTCGACCGGGTAGCCCACGAAGGATTGCTCTTTGAACGCGCCTACACGCCCAATGCCAAATGTGCTCCATCACGGGCCTGCATATTGACCGGGCGTAACAGCTGGCAGCTTGAAGAAGCAGCCAATCATGTTGCCTATTTCCCGGCCAAATTCAGGACATCCCTGGAAACCCTGCGGGACCATGGCTACCACACCGGATATACCGCCAAAGGCTGGGCACCCGGAGATCCGGGAGAGTACGAGAGGAAAAAGCGTGAACTGACAGGTATCAACTACAGTGAAATCAAGACCACACCTCCTACCACAGGCATTACGCCTTTTGACTATGCCGCCAATTTCAGGGCCTTTCTGAAAGACCGTGAACCCGGCCAGCCCTTTTGCTTCTGGTACGGCAGCTATGAGCCGCACCGGGGGTACGAATATGGATCGGGAAGCCGGCTGGGCAGCACCAAGCCGGAAGAGATCGACCGGGTATTTGACTTCTGGCCGGATGAAGACACCATCCGGCAGGACCTGCTGGATTATGCCTACGAACTCAATTATTTTGACCGGCACCTGGAGCTTATGCTCAACCTACTGGATTCCCTGGGTGAACTGGACAATACCCTGGTGATCGTTACCGCCGACAATGGCATGCCATTTCCGCGAGTCAAGGGTCAGGCTTACGAACCTTCCAACCATTTGCCGTTGGCCATGCGATGGCCGCAAGGCATCATACAACCAGGTCGTAAAGTCGATGATTTTGTCTCCTTCATTGATTTTGCTCCGACTTTTCTGGAAATCGCCGGCATTGACACCGTTTCCTCCGGCATGGCCCGCTTTACCGGGGAGAGTCTGGTCCCGTTATTCCAGCACACCTCCTTGACTACCCCCTTCCATGATCACATCCTCATTGGGAAAGAACGACATGACATAGGCCGCCCTGAAGATGCAGGCTATCCGGTCCGTGGCATCGTCAATGACCATTACCTTTATCTGCACAATTACCGTCCGGAGCGATGGCCTGCCGGAAATCCGGAGACCGGATACCTCAACTGTGACGGAGGAGCCACCAAAACGCGCATCCTGAATCTGCACCGTCAACACCAGCAAACGATATTCTGGGACCTGAGTTTCGGACTACGTCCCGAGCAGGAATTATACGACCTGCGTAACGACCCGGATTGTATGGTAAACCTGGCCACCGAACCGGCTTCCGCGGAGATCATGCGAACACTGGAAGAACAGTTGACCCGTGAATTGAAGGCAGAAGGCGATCCCCGGATGGATGGACTCGGCGATCAATTTGATGCTTATCCGTACGCGGAGGAGCGCCACCGCCATTTTTACGAACGGTTCATGCGGGGTGAATTGAAGCCTGAAGATGCCGGCTGGGTGAATCCTACCGATTTTGAAAAGCTAAAACAGTAGGTTGTACACTAAAAGTTGAATTTTGAGCCTAATCCGAAGGTTCTAATTCCTTTTTCGAAGCAGGCTCAATTTTTAAAATCCTGTCCATTTCCCGGTAAATACGTCAGCGGATAATCGACACATCACCACTCTCCATACGGTGATCCGGTAACCCATTGCGGATGATATCGTATTCCAGCGTCCACACATATACATCCGATGGCATGGGTCTGCCTTTGTAATATCCATCCCAACGGGTAGGATCGACACCCTTTGCCTGGAATACCGGACTGCCCCAGCGATCATAAATTGTAAATTGGCGGACCTGATAATCGAAATCACAACCCAGAAACAATTCCAATTGATCGTTCACTCCGTCCCCATTAGGGGTAAAAACCGAAGGGACATATAAGTGGCAGGAACAATCATCAACGGTTACCTGCGTAGTAAAAACAAATTTCCCACAGGTATTCGTGACAGTCAATTCATACGTGCCAGGCGACACCACGAGGTACTCACTACCAGCGTGACCGTCAGACCAAACGGTGCTACCCGGCAGAGGAGCAATTAACCGAACGGATTCATCCTGGCAAATGACCGTATCGGTTATAAAAGTATGCTCCCTGGTATCCAGCACCAATACGGTATCATGGAGAATACAATCCCCGATGAATGCCTCCACACTGTACATACCAGGACTTGAAATGGTAAGTATCGAATCCGTGCCTCCCGTACTCCATAAATAGGTCGCATCCAAAAAACCTGCATTGACCGTGGCAGGAAGTCCATCACAAAGTAACAGCGTATCCGGTAATGGATCAAAAGCACTGATCAGGACATCTTTGATGTAAAAGAAATTGATGAATGGAAAGGTAAATTCTTCAAATTCCACCAGGGTCTCTTCTGTACCCCGGAAATTACCGACCAGGGCAAAATTTTCACCTCCTTTTGCTAAATAACATCCACTGATACGCGTCCAGCCAGCCGTGTCCTTTATAAGTGTACCCCGGTTTTCTATCGCCGGTTCGAGCGATAGAGCTTGCCGGGCATCAAGATGCTGATAATAAAAAGTATCCGTGAGCGCTAAACCAATGGCATCGGTATAGCCATAATTGAAGGTTGCATTATAGTCCGGAGAGACATAAAACTCGATAAAATATTCTTTCCCGGCCTTCATGGGTTCAAGCAGCGGCGTTTCGATGTATTCACTGTTTCCCGTGTTATTCTGATCGTACTGAATTTCATTATACACGGCAAGGTACGCATACCCGGAACCGCTTTTGGGTACCTGATAGCTATCTTTAGAATGACCTGCGTGTGGCACCCGAAACCAATCCCCGGTAGAACATCCATTAAAAAGATCGGGGGTTCCATTGGAAGCGGATCGCCAATATCGGGCAAAATGGATCTGATTATCTTCATAGGGGCAATCCGTCAGGTCATCAAAACCCGGATCCGGTACCAGGTTTTGTGCATTTAAAAAATGGTCACTTATGATCAGCAGCATTAACAGGAAATGCCTCAAAATGGATGTCATAGCAAGAAATTACCGGTAAAATGCAATCAACAATTGCATTGTATTCAAATAAATCCAGGCTCATTCAAGTAAATGAACGTTCCTAATTGTCTGGCTACTTTTTCATCCGGGAGCAAGTAGATTTAGCAGTTGCATCGTTGTACTTGTTTAAATAATAGGTCAGGCATCAGAACGCAGAAAAATTGTTAAACGATATGCTTCCTGATTGAAATCACAGGAGATCAATTTATTCACGAAATGATTTTCCTGCCATACCAACCAATTTTCAAGGAGTTGCCTCACTGCATCTTCTCTGGTGAATTTGTCCGTCAACTGAATACTCAATACCCAATACTATCCTTATTTTCACTCCATGGACATCGCCACCCTGCCGAAAGTTGAACTGCATGTACATCTGGACTGCTCGCTGAGTTACCGGCTGGTGGAACAATTGCGTCCAGGCATCCGTGAACAGGAATACCGGGACTTGTTTATTGCTCCATTCCCCAGTCAGGACCTTAATGAGTACATCGATACGGCCTCCCATGGTATCGAATTGATGCAGGACCGTACAGGACTTCAGGCGGTGACCTTAGACCTATTTGAACAGCTGGCCAGGGATCAGGTGATCTACGCTGAGATCCGTTTTGCACCATTGGAACACCTCCGGCAAGGAATGTCGCCGGAAGCAGTTGTTGAAACCGTCCTGGAAGCCATGAACGCGGCACAAACACAGTATGGCATTCGTGCGGGGCTGATCCTGTGCACTTTACGGCACTATGCAGCGAAACAAAGCATGCAGACGGCGCAGCTGGTGATCAAGTATCACGATCAGGGAGTGGTGGCTTTTGATATTGCATCGGATGAAGCACACTATCCGGTAGACAATCACGTTCAGGCATTTCAGATCGTCCATGAAGCCGGCATTCCCTGCACGGCACATGCCGGAGAAGCACGCGGTCCGGAGTCGGTATGGGAGACGCTCCAGGATTTTCAGCCGCAACGCCTGGGCCATGGGGTTCGCAGCATCGAAGACCCTTCTCTGATGCGATACCTTAAAGAACACCGTATCTTCCTGGAAGTATGTCCCACCAGTAACATTCAGACCCAGGTCTTCCCAACGATTGCTGACCACCCCATAAATGCTTTGTTCCGCTACGGCATCCCCCTCTGTATCAATACCGATGGACGCACCCTTTCAGATACGACCTTGACCAAAGAGTATCTGCTGATCCGGGATGCATTTGACTGGACCTTGGAGGATTTTATCCAGACCAATCTGGATGCCCTCGATGCTGCTTTCCTGGCTGACCACGTTAGAGAAGAGCTCAAAGCACAGTTTATCTATCTGGTGTCGAGTCTTTGATAGGTAGTATACAGTAGATGGTAATCAGTACCCAGACCATCCGACTACTGATTACTGACAACTTAAAAAGAAACCCCTGCCAACGCTCAGCAGCGAATGACAGGGGCGCTTATGATACCAAGTATATCTTTATTAGATTTTAGATTCTAGATGGTAGACTTTAGATTCTACTGTCTTATAACTACTATCTACTGTCTACTGTCTACTGTCTAACCTATGCTAAGCCTTTCAGCATCAGATTCCAATACATGAAAGGCAATCCATATTTCTTCAGAATCCACATGGAATATTGTTCCTTGGTGGTATCGACGAAACGTGAGATCATCGGGTCGCTCATACGGATGTTGTCGTAGCCGAATTCGGCCAGCAACATTTTACCGTAGCCGGTGACCAGCGGACAGGAAGAATAGCCGGTATAGGCATCCGTCATCTGTTTCTGGCTGGCGCGCAACCGACTGATATTCTCGACGACCACCGGTGCCTGTTTCCGTACGGCAGCTCCGGTCTTGGCGGTAGGAAGGTCTGCTACATCACCCAGTGCGAATACATTGGCGTATTCTTTATGCTGCAGGGTGTGGATGTCAACGTTGGCCCATCCTGCCTGGTTAGCCAGTTTAGTCTTGCGGAAGAAATCTGGAGCCGCCTGTGGTGGTGCCAGGTGCATGAGATCAAACGGGATCTCCACTTCTGTTTCCGTGATCAGCTTCTGCCCAAAGTCAAACTCGTTATGGTATAGTTTCGCCGGGTTATCGGCATTGGCAGTGATCTTGTAGTACGCCTTCTTATTGGGTCCGTCGACGCGGATCAGCTGATGGAAGAACCGCAGCTGGATGTGTTTGCGATCGACTACCTCCATCAGGGTCTTGGCAAATTCCGGTGTTCCGAAGATGATGGTACCGGGCGTGGCAAAGATGATATTCGTTTTATCCCGTACACCGGTCCTGCGGAAATAATCATCGGACAGATACATGATTTTTTGCGGTGCTCCCCCACATTTTATGGGTGTTGCCGGCTGGGTGAAAAGGGCATTTCCACCTTTGAAGGCTTGCAGGTTTTCCCATACTTTTTTCGGGTTGGTATAAATGCTGCACACACCATTTTTGTCCATGGTCTCGGCCAACCCGGGGATCAGCGCAGGATCGATCTTGATGCCTGGGGCTGCCACCAGGTATTCGTAGGTGATCTTGTCACCATTTTCCAGAATGACCTGGTTCTGATCCGGCTGTATGTCAGCTACTTTTTCTTTGATCCAGTCTACCCCCTTGGGTATTACTGAAGACATAGGCCGGGCGGTCTTGGCATAATTAAATGTGCCGGCGGCTACCAGGGTCCAGGCCGGTTGGTAATAATGGGTGTCGGCCGGGTCGATAATGGCTACTTCCAGATTCCGGTCTTTTCTTTTTAATTGAGCCGCTACGGTTACCCCTGCAGTTCCTGCACCGATAATCACAACGGGATATGCTGATTTTTTCATGATTTTGGATTTTAATTTGGTTAGAAAATCAGTGCGGGAGTCTTTTACGCAAAAGCCCGTATACGAAAGTTCCCAGCATGGCGCTCGCCAGGAAGACAATCAGGACGGTATAACCACTCCCTAATAAGATGAACATAGGCCCGGGGCAGACACCGGCAAGCGCCCAACCCAAACCGAATATAAAACCACCGATGATGTAACGAGGATACGTCTTGTCCTTATCGTGAAACTGGATTTCCTCGCCTTCGATGGACTTCAGGTGATTGCGTTTGATGATCTGTACACCGATGATGCCGGCCGCAATGGCTGACAAAATGATGCCGTACATGTGGAATGACTGAAAATTGAACATCTCATAGATCCGGAACCAGGATACGGCTTCCGATTTATAGAGGGTGATCCCAAACAGTATTCCGACGAATATGAATCTTGACATTTTCATGGTCCAAACGATTGAGGTGTTATTTAAAGATGAGTGGATAAATGAAATGGATCATCACCAGTCCTCCCATAAAGAAACCTACGACGGCCACCATGGAAGGAAGTTGCAGGGCGCTGATCCCGCTGATGGCATGACCGGAAGTGCAACCACCGGCATACCGTGCTCCGAAACCAACCAGAAAGCCTCCAACGACGATTACCAGAATGCCTTGCAGACTAAAGAGCGCTTCCCAGCTGTAAAACTCCGGGACCAGGGGAACATGTCCCACCTGGTAGTCCATTCCCAGTTTTTGCAAACTTGCCACCGTAGCGGCAGAGACGTGTGCGATGTCTCCATCATTGGGAATAAAATAATGGGATGCCAGATAACCTCCAAACATTGCACCGAGGGCAACCATCAGGTTCCAGCCCTGGGATGACCAGTCAAATTTGAAGAAATCGGCAAAATCACCTGCACCGTCGGCGGCGCACATCACCCGGAAATTGGCGGAGATACCAAATTCACGGCCGAACCAGAGCAGGATAAACATGATGATGGCTATCATGGGACCTCCCACGTACCATGGCCAGGGCTGGCTGATCCAGTCCTTGAGATCAAGAAGAAATTGCGGTACCATAAGTCATTTAATTTGTTGTAAAATTACGATGTGACCAAGGCGTCATTATGTGACAAGGATCACGCTGGACCAGGATCATAAAACCAGATGATCCAGATTATCCTGAAGTGAAATGCCTCCGGAACATTCGGCGCAACCGGCCTTTCCGGCCGGGTTCCGGCGCCGACGATGTAATGAGTTGACCATTTGCATCCACCAGGACGTAATGGGGTATATAAAGTGCCGGTTTCCCATCCACTTCACTGTCCCCAAACCGGGACCGCAATTCATACAGCAGCGACTCCCGTCCCAGGACATGGTACCCAAATACCGGCAAATCGTGAATGTAATCCCACCACACCAGATACCGGTCGGCATCATCAAACGAAATATACAGTAATTGTACATCATATTGGCTTGCCAGTGCCTCTACATTGCTCCTTTGTCGCATTTGTTCACGACAAGGACCGCACCAGGTAGCCCAGAGGTCTACATATACAGGCTTTCCCTTCAGGGAGGCTAGCAAGTTATTCCAGGAAGCCGTCGACACTGAATCGTCGAGAACAACAACCTGACCATCAGACTGTGAAAATAAACAGGTTAAAAAGGTAAGGCAGGAAAGGTTCAGTATCAGAATGACTTGTCTAGTCTTCCATATCGTCATCCTGATCGTCTCCCATGTCACTCATACCCAGATCATCTCCTTCATCGTCATCATCATCGGAGCTACCGCTATCGTCGGCGACATAATCGGCCATATGATCCAGGTCAGAAAATTTTTCAGAATATTCCTCTTTTGCTGATGATTTCAGCGTGCCGCTATCGTCATAGTCCTCATCTTCGCGAACGATTTCTTTAGCCTGCGCAAGAGTCATTTTAACGAGGTAGTATTTATCATCGGTCTCAAAGGGCAATGCGCTGACCTTCAAGCCGTCTTTGTTGGTGTAAAAGACCAGATGCCCGGCAAAGCCGTTGGGATAAGCAAGCTTGATCTGCTGCTGGGTGCCCTCATCCAGTTTTTCAAATTCTTTAATTACGCGTGGTTTGCTGTTTGACATAAGTAATGACGATTGTTGCGGTGAAAATAAACCACTTTATTTACTAACCAAATTAGAATCTTAAAAAAGTGTTAATGTGGTTCAGCGCAAGTTTAATGCCATTCGGACCATATGCGCAAATAAAAGATGGATGGATTGATGTTAAAGATTAATAGCTGCCATCCTGTGCAGTAAGATCATCCGGGTCAGAAGCCACACCAAGCAGGGGATCGAGGATCACTGCCGTGGCCGAGGCTCCGATACGGGTAACGCCAAGGCTGATCACTTCGGCTGCTCGTTCCAGAGTCCGGACACCACCCGCCGCTTTGACTTGAATTCCGGGCTTGGCGTATTTGCGCATCAGGATCAGATCCGCATCGGTCGCACCACCGGTGCCATATCCGGTGGATGTCTTAACCCAGTCCACACCTACCTCATTACAGATCTCGCATGCTTTGATCTTTTCCTTGTCTGTCAGGTAGCAATTTTCAAAAATCACCTTGATCTTCACATCCCGTGCATGTGCATAGGTGGTAATGCGCTGCAATTCCTGCTGGACATAGGCGAACTCCCCGGATTTCATTTTGCCGATATGTAACACCACATCCAGCTCAACAGCTCCGTGTTCGATGGCTTCACGCGTTTCAGCCATTTTGGTTTCCGTGGTGTTTGCGCCATGGGGAAAGCCAATCACGGTAGAAACCTTCACGCCGGTATTCTCAAGCAGCTGGCTCGCTTTCCGGACATCACTGGGCCGGACACAAACGGATGCCACCCGGTATTTTGCCGCTAAGGCACATCCGGCTTCTACTTCATCGTCCGATAATTGTGGTTGCAGGAGGGAATGGTCAATCATTCCTGCCACCTGTTCATACGTAAGCTGCTTGTTTGGGTCCATGGTCGTGGTGTGATTTCAAGTTCCCGAAGATAAGAGGTAATCCAGAGGGTGCAAAATCGATTCTGCAATGCCTGGCAAAGATGCATCAATCACCGGAAAATACTTTGACCGGCAGCATCAGCGAACACAGAGGTTTCCTGAAGTAGTTAGAAATTTCATCAAAGCTACGTCCATGGGTCCAGAACAGCAGAGCCATATCTTCCATGATCAGATGAACGTGTACCATATCTTCTTCGTATTCATGCGGCCTGGCGAACCTGGCAATGCGGTCGGGGCGGATACCCAGGCTGAACAACCAGTGAAAAATAGTGCCGGGTTCAGGCTTGACACGGGCCGTTTCGTAATGAATTTCAATGGATTTAACGACTTCAAAAGGCAACGGCATCAGATAGGTAGTGGAGTGCTCATTGATCCAGACGATAAAGCCAAAGCGCAACAGCTCAAAACTGATCCGCAGCTCCTTGTGCGATCGCTCGACCAGCCGGTCCAGCAGTGGATGTCCTCCACCATACCAGAGCAGCGAACTGTTAATGCCCTGAAATTTCCACCGGTTCATCCGGGTATGCTTCCCCATGGTCCGGTAGAGCTCCTCTACCAGATCATAATCAAACCGATGCACCTTAGGAATTGCCAACTGTAAAGCAGTGATATTTACATGTTTAACTGCGAAAGCAAAGAAAATGTTCTCACAAAAAGAAAAAGGACATGTCCTTTGTCATGTCCTTCTCTTTTGTTATTCCCGTCCAGGATGAAGATCTTACAATGCGAACGAGATCATCACCACAAAACAAGAATCAACTTAAACCAAAATGACTGCTGAAGATCTTGGGCTGTTATGCCAACCCTTCTCTTAACCTACTTTCTAAATCTTTAATTGGCACAGCTTTCTATCAAAGCCATGAGTTCTTCTTTGCTGTTGATGGTGGTTTGGCTTCCATCGGTCAGGGTGACAGTAACCGGAAAGGCCAGTTCCGGGTGGCCGGATACGCCTGGATTATTATCACGCCAGGTATGCCATGCATCGTGCAGGGCCTGCTGATCGGCAACTTCCACGGTGGAACTATCCGGAAATACCAGTGTCAACGGGAATACCGGAGTAAAGCAAGCTTCTCCATGGCCATTTCCCGGGCCATTTGGTCCTTCTCCGCCTGGTCCCTTATGACCGTGTCCTCCATGACCCATGCCAGGTCCCATGCAGGCTGCTGCCAGTGCTCTCAGATCTTCTTCCGACTCAACCAAAATGATGGCGCCGGATGTATCAATCACACTTAACGGGAATACCAACTCAGGCCGGCCGGTAGAATCCGGATTGGATGTCTTCCAGTCGTGGATAGAAGTCCTTAATTCTTCGTTCGTATTGACTTCCTGTGTACTTCCATCCGGAAATTGTACGGTTATCGGATATACAAATTCAAAACATCCGCCCCTGCCGCAGCTGCCATTCATGTGAATGCTATCCATGGCATTGTCGGTGTAGTATTGAATGCCGGTTAAGTCTTCGTTATTTTTCTGACAGGCAACCAGTCCCAATAGCACAAATCCAAACACTCCAAGCAGGCTTCCCAATAATTGCTTCATAACTAATTTTATTATTTGAGTGAACAAATGATTTACCTAGTAATCCTCTGAAGCGCTTTATGTACTCATCTCTTTCTTAAATATTTTGCGATTTTTTTCAATCAGCTAATCTCCGTTGCATAACTTCAACCTCCATTCCTGACGTTTCACAGTCCGAAATGTGAGTACAAAAGCCGCCATCCATCGTTCTTCATAAAATGTGCTGTTTTGCAAAAGTGGTTTACCTTTTTCCTGTTGCTTGGTGTGTTCATCTCCTGTCACAAGGATGAGGTCCATGTGATCGATGCCCGGGTACAACCCTATCTGGATCGTTTTTTGACGGAAGGGGAGATTCGTGGGGTCGATATAGATGTCGATGCCTTTGGCCTGGACGCCAGGGTTGAAAATATTTTATCCTCCAGCAGCAACGGAGGCCGTGTCCTGGGTTATTGTGATATGGCTAAAAGTGAAAACCATATTGTGGTATTTGATGCCGGCTACTGGTCCGGTGCGACAGATCTGGAGAAAGAATTACTGGTTTTCCATGAGCTGGGCCACTGTCTGCTTGGCCGGCAGCATGACGACTCGAGCAACCCGGACGGCACCTGCCTCTCAATCATGCACAGCGGCACCGGTTCCTGTCGCAATGCATACAACCTTTCCACCCGGTCACAATATCTCGATGAATTATTCAGAAACTAACTTAAGACCTGTTCATCCGGGAAATCAACGCTTCCACTCCAGATGATATAAATCCAGGCGCCGGTCCTGCATATTGCGGACGCTGCCATAACGATGCAGTTCCTTGAGCAAATCTATATCCAGGTCAGCAATGAGGATCATTTCTGTATTGGGTGTGGCTTCTGCCTTAATACCTCCGGTAGGAAATGCAAAATCACAGGGTGTGAAGACCACCGACTGAGCAAACTGAATGTCCATGTTGTGCACTTTAGGCAGATTGCCCACACTACCAGCGATCGCAACGTAACACTCATTTTCAATCGCCCGGGCCTGAGCACAGGATCTCACGCGGCTGTATCCATTCTGGGTGTCCGTCAGAAACGGAACAAAAAGGATGTCCATGCCGTCTTCTTTCAGCAAACGGGGCAATTCCGGGAATTCTACGTCGTAACAGATCAGTACACCGATCTTCCCACAATCGGTATCGAACACCTTAACCTGGTCGCCGCCTACCATCCCCCACACCCTGGCTTCATCCGGAGTCACGTGCAGTTTCGTGTACTGCTCCCAGGTACCGTCACGGCGACAGAGATAACCGATGTTCAGCAGCTTGTTTTCGGCCATCAACGGCATACTCCCGGTAATGATGTTGATGTTGTATTCGATGGCAAATTGGATGAATGTATCCCTCAGCCGTTCGGTAAAACCAGCGAGCTCCCGGATAGCCTGTGCTTCCGACAGATCATTGTAAGCCGCCATCAACGGGGCGTTAAAAAACTCCGGAAAAAGGACAAAATCACTTTTGTAGGCTGTCACCGCATCAATGAAAAACTCGACCTGTTCCACCAGGTCCTCGAAGTCCTTGTAGCGTCGCATCTGCCACTGGACCAGGCCAAGCCGTACAGTATTTTTGACCAATGTCGGACGGCGGGTGGATTTTTTATAAAAAATATTATCCCATTCCAGCAATACTGCCGTATCCCGCGACTCTTCATCCCCGGGCATATAGCCTTTCAGGACCTTGATGACGTGAAAGTCATTGGCTATCTGGAAGGTAAGGACGGGATCGAATATTTCCCGGGTCCTCACTTTCTGGATGTATTCTTTAGGCGTCATCTTGCCGTCGTATTCATGGTAGTTCGGTATCCTTCCTCCGAAGATTATCCCCCGCAGATTAAGACTCTCGCAGAGCTCCTTCCGGGCATCGTACAACCGTCTTCCCAAGCGCATGCCCCGGTATTCGGGCCGGATGAAGACATCAATACCATAGAGCACATCACCATCCGGCTTGTGGGTCTCAAACGTATAATTCCCGGTGATCTCCCGGTACGTGTGATCTTCCTCCAATTCATTGTAATTCAGAATGATCGACAGCGCACAGCCAACGATTTTACCATTGATCACCACCCCGATCTGGCCTTCAGGAAACAGCTCCAGCAATTTCTCGAGATGATGCTCTTTCCAGTAAGAGCCCGGCCAATTCTCATAGGCTTTGATCATGGCGGACTTCAGCTCCTGATAATCTTCCAGCATTAAAGTCCGTACTTCTATTTTATCGATCGATGTATCCATAATTCCGGTTTATCTGCATGGACTGCAGGTTTTGGTCTAATATTACACGTTAATAGAAACTTAAAAGGTGATTTCATCAACTTTTGCCCATGATTTATGTCTACCTTTTAATTCGCAACCACAACATTATGAATGGTAAAACTTTACATTGGTTCATTCCAATGCTGCTGATGTTCGCCTCGGGCTTCACCTTGAATCACCTTCAAGCCCAAACCGTACGTTTATCCGGGTCGGTCATTGACAGTCTTACCTCCGAACCGCTGATCGGTGCCCATGTCGTCCTGCGCAACCGGACTGATTCGTTATCAACGGTGACCGAAGCCGATGGAAGTTTTGTGCTCCAGGTGAAGCCAGGCTTTTACCGCATTGCTGTTTCTTACCTCGGTTACGGAGTGCTGCGGCAGCCCGTACGGGTTCAGGAAACCATGACTTTGCCCGCTTTGAAAATGCAACAGGAAGCTGAAATGCTCGATCAGATCGAAGTGACCGACCGGGCGGTAAGAGCGACCCAAAAAGGCGACACGACCGCTTTCCGCGCCAATGCGTACAAGACCAACAGCGACGCCAGCACGGAAGAACTGGTACGTAAAATGCCGGGCATCACCGTCCAGAACGGCGAGGTGCAGGCCCAGGGAGAGAAAGTGCAGAAGGTCCTGGTTGACGGCCGGGAGTTTTTTGGCAATGATGCCAATGCAGCCCTGCGAAATTTGCCTGCCGAGGTTGTGGATCAGATTCAGGTTTTTGATGACAAGACCGAACAAGCGAAATTTTCAGGGGTAGATGATGGCGAAACCATCAAGACGATCAATATCGTGACCCGCTCCGATAAACGCAATGGACAGTTTGGACGCCTCTATGCCGGCTACGGGGACCAGGAGAAATACCAGGCCGGCGGGCAGGTTAACTTCTTCAATAAGAATCGCCGCATTTCCATCCTGGGCATGTCCAATAACATCAACATCCAAAACTTCAGCAGCGAAGACATCATCGGATTTACCGGATCTTCCGGCGGACGCGGCCGTGGTCGCGATGGCGATAGTTTTATCGTGGGCCAGCAAAACGGCATCACCACCACCCATGCTCTCGGTCTGAATTATTCGGATAAATGGGGAGAAAAAATTGAAGTGACCGCCAGTTATTTCGTCAACTCCAACGACAACCTGGCCCTCCAATCCCAGCAACGCGATTATGCCAGCATCGGGGAGACAAACCAGATCTACGACGAGAACAGCCGGCAGGATCGTCTGGGCACCAATCACCGCTTCAACATGCGCATGGAATATAAGATCAATGATAAAACCTCAATACTGTGGCGTCCGCGCCTGAGTTACCAGACACAGAATGAGACGGAAGCCTCTCAGGGTTTTAATTCCACCGCGCTGGCGATCAACAACAGTACCGACCTGCTCAATACCAATATCAACCATGGCCTGAATCTGGATAACAGCATCCTGCTGCGGAGACGCCTGGAAAAACCGGGCCGGACCTTCTCCGTGGAATTGAAGAATAATTACAACAACCGCAATGGCGACGAGACCCGCTATGCCCTGAATAATTTTTATTCCCCGCAAGAATATGCCGATACGCTGGATCAGGTCACCGATCTCTACATCCACGGTTGGGAGGTAGGCACTGAAGTTGATTATACAGAGCCCCTGGGCAAAAAGGGAAGCCTGCAGGTGGAGTACGAATATTCCTACAACTGGGATGATGCTGATCAGCGGACCTTTGACGTGCTGAATGACCAGGGTCAATTAAGCAGCCCGATTGCTTCGCTGTCCAGCACCCTGACCAATAATATCTCCTCGCATGAAATAGGCCTGCGCTACCGGCTGCGTGGAGAAAAGACCAATTTAACGCTGGGCAACAGTCTGCAAACCATCCAGATGGATGCCGACCAGGTCTATCCGGAACCCTTTGCATTCAAGAAAAACTTTGTCAACTGGCTGCCAAATGTCTTCCTTCGGATACAGCAGACCAAGCAAAACTATTTCTTTATGGGTTACCGCACTTTTGTGCGCACACCGACTGCCAACCAGCTCCAGGAAGTGGTTGATAACTCCAATCCGCTGCTGGTCAGCATAGGAAACAGTGCATTAAATCCCTATTACTCCCATCGAATCTTCTTGCGTTATTCCAATACCCAGGTCGAAAAATCCACCGTTTTTTATGCCCTTCTCAATGCCAATTTCAGCAAAAACTACATCGCCCGCAGTACACAGTTTATTACCCGGGACACCATCGTCGGTGGTCAGTATGCACTCTCTCCGGGTACCCAGCTTTCCCAATCGGTGAATCTCAACGGATATATGAACCTGAATGGATTTGTCACTTACGGATTACCGGTGGATTTCCTGAAATCGAATCTGAATTTTAATGTAGGCGGCGATTATCTGCGCCAACCGGGACTGATCAATGGCATTAAGAATTATTCTAATACGTATTCATCTAAAATAGGACTGGTGCTGGCCTCCAACATCAGTGAAAAAATTGACTTCACCCTGGCGTCCACCTCAAGCCTGAACTGGGTACGCAACACTTCCCAGATATCACTGGACAACCGGTATCTGAATCAGATCAACCAGGCCGGTATGGTTTGGACCTTCTTACCGGGATGGGTCTTCCGCCAGGATGTGACCAACCAGCTGTACCGGGGTCTGGGAGGAGAATTTGACATCAACTTCTGGCTCTGGAATATGAGCCTGGGTAAGAAATTCCTTAAGAACAACCGGGGAGAGCTTAAACTCAGCGTTTTTGACCTGCTCGGACAAAACAACAGCATCAGCAGAACCATCACCGAAACCTATATCCAGGATCTGCAAACAAATGTCCTGCAACGGTATTTTCTGCTGAGCTTCGTATACACCTTACGCAGCTTCGGCACCCCTCCTGCAGAACCGGAACGGAGAGACTGGAGGCATTAATCGGGAATTTTGGCCAACCGGCCACCCTGCCGGAAATACACCATGGTCTGAAAGGCGCCGCGGGCAACCATAAACAACAGGAAAGCCAGCCAAAGGCCCCAGGCAAATTGCTTAAGCCACAGCTGATGCAGCAGTAAGAAGAAGGACAGGGCCAGCAACATGGTGTCCCGCATAGCCCGCGAGGCTGTGAGTCCGATGAAAATGCCATCCCAGATATAGCTGGCAAAACTAAGCAAAGGCAGTGCAGCCATCCACAGGAGCCATTCCCGCCCGGCTGCCAGCACCTCCACCTGATCCGTATAGATCCGGAAGATCAGCGGTCCGGCCAATCCATACAAGAGTGCAAACCCCAGTGCGATGATCCCGCCCCAAAGAAATGAAAGCCAGATCACCCGCGGCAATGTATTGCTATCCTTCGCTCCATAGTACTTGCCTACCAGGCTCTCTGCCGCAAAAGCAAAACCGTCCACTGCATACGAAAGCCAGTTCAGCAGCTGCAGTAAAATAACATTGACCGCTAACAATACAGGATCCAGATGAGCCGACTGCGCATAGAAATAGGCAAAGGCAAACGTCAGGCAGACGGTCCGGATAAATAAATTCCCGTTGATGCGTAAAAATCCGGAAAAGGCCGGCCAGTGGATCAGGTCCCTGAATCGAAATCGCAGGTGCTCCGATCCGTATTTAGTGACCAGCAAGGCTACCGCCAGGGTCACACCCAGGTACTGGGCGAGCAAGGTGCCCCAGGCTACCCCTCTTATAGCCCATCCGCTGTAGTGAACCAGTGAATAGCTCAATACCATATTGAGCAGGTTGATCACGATCGTGATGATCAGAGGATACATGGCATTCTGCATTCCGAAATACCAGCCCAGCAACGCATAAATAACCAGGGTCGCAGGAGCAGCCCAGATCCGGATACCAAAATACTGACTGACCAGATTGACCTGCTCCTGCGGCACCTGCAATCCCAGCAGTCCGGCCTTCAGCAGACCATTCTGAAATACCACCACCAGCAGTGCCAGCGTCAGAGCAATCATCAACGACCTTCCGAGAACCATGCTCATAGCCTGACTGTCCCGGGAGCCAAAGGCCTGAGCAGTCATTCCGGTCGTTCCCATGCGCAGGAAACCAAAATTCCAGTAGATGAAATTAAAGAGCATCGACGCCAGACCGACTGCTCCGATGTGGGCTGCGGAGAGCCTGCCCATCAGCGCCGTATCCACGGTTGACAATAATGGGACGGATATGTTGCTGATAATATTGGGTATCGCCAGACGCAATATTTCCCGGTTGATGGAAGCCTCGTTTGCCATACTTTTTACTCCTTACTCCTGATTTGCCGTTCCTTGATGGTGCGCTCCACCGACCCGGGACCGCGCATCGTCCTGACGGGTAATAATCCCGCTACAGCTAAACTTATCAACTTAATCACACATATGTTACCTTTGTGCAATAGAAAGTCCTGCCGGAGGGTTAATATTGCAAACATCCAAAATCCTCCGGAGCCGATTTTAGCTGAGAATCATTATATGATACGCATTGGAATATTATTTGGCGGACCTTCCCGAGAACGGGAGATAGCCTTTGCCGGAGGACGTACGGTCTACGACAATCTCAACAAGTCCATCTTCGAGCCCGTGCCTATATTCATTGATTCCTGGCGTAACTGGATCCTGCTGGACTGGACCTACATTTACAAAGGCAGTATCCGCGATTTCTATCCTCCCATTGCCGAACTACCACCTTCTCCCCACAGATTCCAGATTTACAGTGAAAGTCTGGGGGAGCCCGCTTCTGTGGATTGGGATCGCGTCATACAGCGAGTAGGCCGTCGAATCCGTCCTGCAGAAACAAAGGAACTGATCGACTTCGCTTTTCTGGCGCTGCATGGCGAGTACGGAGAAGACGGGCAAATCCAGGGCTTGCTGGAATCCCTGGAGATCCCTTACAGTGGTAGCGGTGTGCGTGCCTGTGCCATCGGAATGGACAAGGTATTTCAAAAACATCTGATGCAGCAGGGGGGCTTCAATGTAAAGCCTTTCTTTGCCATCCAGCACGACCACTGGCACTACGGCAGTCATTACGGCTGGTTTCAGCAAGCATTGCATAAAATAGGTTTCCCGCTGGTTGTTCGCCCGGCCAATCAGGGTAGCTCCATCGGGGTTTCCATCGTACAGGAGAACGACCTCGATCTGTTTCGTACCGCGGTAGACCGCGCCTTTTTCCGTCTGACCATCACCCAGGAAGAATGGGAACCCCTGAATGAAGAGGAAAGGGTACGCTTTATCCAGGACCTCTCGGACATCCGCAGTGGCCTGGGTTATCCGCTGAAGATTAAAGATATCTGGATCCACCATCCGGAAGATTTGTTGAAAACCCTCAATGACCAGCTCGGGAAAGAAGGTACCCGCCTGGTAAACCTCGAATCCTACTGGTCCGAGCAGGAGGTCGTCATCGAAGAGTTTATTTCCGGCAGAGAGTTTTCCTGCATCGTCATCCGCAACGAAGACGGTTCTCCGGTAGCACTGCCTCCTACCGAGATCATCAAGGGATCCGAAGTATTCGATTACCGCTCAAAATATTTACCGGGCCTTTCCCGTAAAGAAACGCCCATCGACCTTCCTGCGGATACCATCCAGACCATCCGGGAGCACTGCGAGTCGCTCTATCGCTATTTTCAGTTCAATACCTATGCCCGGATCGATGGATTTATTGAATCCGACGGGACCATATTGCTGAATGACCCCAATACGACTTCGGGAATGCTTCCCTCCAGTTTCTTTTTCCACCAGGCAGCCGAGATCGGGATGAACCCTTCCCAGTTTCTGACCTACATCATCCGTGCATCACTGGCCGAACGGTTAAGCCACAGCCTGCACCCGCCGGCATTCCAAAAATGGCTACCCCGGTTGGATGAGGCGATCCTGGATTTGCGCAAGGATGTCAATCACAAAAAGAAGATAGCGGTCATCTTCGGAGGTTACTCTTTCGAAAGGCACATCTCGGTGGAGAGCGGAAGAAATGTATTCGAAAAATTGTCCAGTTCCGACAAATACGAGCCGACGCCTGTCTTTCTGATGGGCAATGAGGAGCAACATACCCTGTATCAAATTCCCATCAATTTACTTCTCAAGGACAATGCGGACGATATCCGTGAGCGAATCGAGGAATACCTTACAGCGCCGGAATCCTGGCATCACCCGGTCATCGACCAGATCCGGGAGGCCTGCGGAGGATTGATTGATACGTATACCAGTGAGCACACGGTCTTTGTCCCACGTCCGCTTACCTATGAACAACTGGCCCGGGAATTTGATGCCGCTTTCATTGCACTTCACGGAAGACCCGGAGAGGATGGCACCGTTCAGCGGAATCTGGACGGCTATCATGTCCCATACAATGGGTCCGGATACGACTCCTCCCAGATCACCATCAACAAATACGAGACCCTGGAACGGCTGCGTCAGGCCGGCTTCAAAACAGCCGATCAGAAACTGGTCGCCCGGGAAGCATGGTTGGGGGATGCCGCTAAGGCAGAAGAAGAACTGATCGAACAATTCGGATTTCCGATGGTTATCAAGCCGGTTGATGACGGGTGCAGTTCAGCAGTCAAAGTCATCCGGGATCAGACACAACTGACACATTACCTGCGCATGCTTTTCCGGGATGAAGAAAACCTGGATCTGGAAAGTGCCCGGGTCCTCAAGCTTAAGCCCAAAGAAGAATTTCCACGCAAAACCCAGGCTCTGGTCGAAACCCTGATCGGCCCGGAAGGCGCAGCCCACTTTATGGAGATCACCGGAGGGATGCTCACCCATTACCAGCCGGAAGGGATCCAGTTCGAAGTATTCGAGCCATCCGAAGCCCTCTCCGGAGGAGAGGTTCTTTCCCTGGAAGAAAAATTTCTGGCCGGTGAAGGTCAGAACATCACCCCGGCCCGGTTTGCTCCCGACCAGGAACATTATGACCGTATTGCCCGTCAGGTAAAAAGTGACCTGGAGCGTGCGGCCCGCATACTGGGTGTGGAAGGTTATGCCCGCATCGACGCTTTTGTCCGCATATTCCCTGACGATCGCGTCGAAACAATCATCATTGAAGTCAATTCATTGCCCGGCATGACACCCGCAACCTGCATCTTTCATCAAAGTGCACTGAACGGGTACAAGCCCTATGAATTCATCGATCAAATTTTAGAGTACGCATTCCATGGCCAAAAAGTTGCAACCATCCGATAACACTTCAAGCAGTTTCCAGTCCTACTGGGCTATTATGACCAGCCGCTCTTGCCTGAAGCAATTGGGTCTGATCGTGGCATTTCTATTGGCCATGCTCCTGCTGGTATTCGGATGGCTTAAGATCTATACCCGCCACGGACAAAAACTGGAATTACCCGACTATACGGAGATGAGCCTTCTGGACGCAGAAAAGGATGCCAAACACCGTGACTTTGAAATTGTCGTTTCCGATTCCGTCCACATCGTAGAAAAACCGGGGGGTATTATTCTTCAGCAAAACCCGGCACCCCATTCTCTGGTGAAGAAAGACCGCAAAGTCTATGTGACCGTCACCAAATACAAACCCGATAAAATCAATCTGGAAGACCTGGGTAAGCTCTACGGCAATGCCTTTAACTCCATTCAGGATATGCTGAAAGGATACCACATCCAGGCCAGGATCCGTGACTATCGCTATGATCCCTTTGGTGAGAATATCATCCTGGAAGTGTGGTACAATGGCCAGGTGATCGTCAACAAAGAAGGGGTCAGAGCCAATACCCAGATCGACAAAGGAGGCACCCTGGAATTCATCCTCAGTAAATCCAACGACGCGGTTGTCAAAACACCCAAACTGGTCTGTCTGACCTATGCCGAATCGATTTTCATCACCAAAGGTTACCAGCTGGCCCTGAAAATGGATAAGGAATACGAGTACGCACCAGAAGACCTGGACAATGCCTATGTGTATAAGCAGTATCCCAGTCCCGATAGCCGGATCCTGATGGGCGATACGGTCATTGTGTACCTGACTACCATCAAGCCTGCCGATTGTGATGAGGGCTTCATCCAGGATCAGCAATAACGTAGCGCGAAGAATAAATAATCGGAGATGCTGAACGTCCGGTTCGGTGTGCGGACAGACACTTAGCGTGTGGGCACACAACCAGATACCCGCATCGATTTATCAGGTCCGGGGCATTTCTTAGACCTCTGCATTAGAGATTCCGCGACTTTTCGATTAAATTTAGTTGCATCTCAAATTTATTGGTCATGGCAGGTATCATCGGATTGGGTAAATACCTTTTCATCATTCCTATGCTGGTGTTCGGGATACTGAATATTATGAATGCCAAAGAAATGGCAACCATGGCCCCTGTTGGAGGCGAGTTGATGATTTACGTGACAGGTATTGCTCTGATCGCTGCTTCGCTCAGTGTGATCATTGGAAAATTCGACAGGCTGGCCTGTGTCCTCCTTGCACTTCTGTTGATCACCATTGCCCTCACCATACATCTTCCCAACCTGCTGAATGCGGATGATCCGGCCATTCAGGCTGCATCAATGGATAGTTTTCTCAAGGACATTGGTCTTACCGGCGGGGCACTGATGGCGTCCAAGCTGGCCAGAGATGATGCGGTCACCGGGTAAGGTTTCAAGAAGGATAACTGAATTTATGGGTATTAAAGCAGCATAAATTCTCCACAATCAACCGATTTTCTCCGAAATTTGTAACAGAACCGATGCGTTTTGCGCTATTTCCTTGAAATATCTTACAATGGTCACGCCTATGTGGGCTGGCAGCGGCAACCTAACGGGGTATCGATCCAGGAGGTCCTGGAAGACACGATTGCCCTCATTATGCAGGAACCGGTTCAGATCACAGGTTGCGGCAGAACCGACAGCGGCGTACATGCCAGGCGTTATATTGGCCATCTGGACCTCCAGGGACTGCTGCCAACACGATTGGTTCAGCGTCTGAATCGCATGCTGCCGCACGATATTGTTATTCACGACCTATTTGAAGTGGCGGCTGAGGCACATGCCCGATTTGACGCTACCTGTCGCAGTTATCGCTATTATATCTCACTGGGAAAAGATCCATTCAGCCCTAATATGGCCTGGCATTATCCGCACACCCATCTGGTCAACCAGGACCTGATGCAGGAGGCTGCCACCCTGCTGCTCGATTTTCATGACTATGCCCCTTTCTGTAAATCCAATCATGATGCCGAGACCACGCTGTGCGATCTGTCAGCTTCATCCTGGACAATTGATAATGAGCGTTGGGTGTACCATGTTGAGGCAAACCGCTTTTTGCGGGGAATGGTACGCCTGATCGTTGGCATGTGCCTGGAAGTAGGCCAGGGTAAATTACCTCTGGATGAGGTAGTCGCCAGCTTCGATGAAAAACGGCAGGTGAGCAGAGCATGGAGTGTTCCTCCCGATGGATTGTATCTGGATCGCATCGACTATCCCCATCGTGCTTCCTGGAAGCCAGTAAACTGACGTTCTCAGGCGTTAACGCTGATCTTCAGATCCGGATAAAGGGGAAAGCCCTCCATGAAGTCTTTAACGTCGCCGCGAATGCCCGCGAGCTTCGATTCATCCTCCGGATTCATTACGACCTCGTCGATCCAATCTACGAGACGGGCACAGGCTGCTTCATCCAGCCCCCGGGTAGTAACAGCAGCAGAACCGATACGAATGCCAGAGGTGATGAATGGACTCTCGGTATCAAACGGAACCATGTTTTTATTCACGGTAATGCCTGCCAAACCCAGGGCTTCTTCAATTTGTTTTCCCGTCACTCCTTTGTTACGCAGGTCGATCAGCATCAGGTGATTATCTGTTCCACCTGAGATGATCTGATATCCTTTATTCAGAAATTCCTGGGCCATACGCTGAGCATTGCGGATCACGTGGCCAGCGTAGGTGCGAAACTCAGGCTGCAATGCTTCACCGAATGCGACGGCCTTGGCTGCAATGACATGTTCCAGCGGACCACCCTGCATACCGGGAAATACGCCGGAGTTCAGGATGGCATTCATTTTTATGGGCTTCCCTTTGGCGGTTGTCCTTCCCCACGGGTTATCAAAATTTTCGCCCATCAGGATCAGGCCACCACGGGGACCACGCAGCGTTTTATGCGTGGTCGTGCTTACAATATGGCAATGAGGCATCGGGTCATTGAGCAACCTGGCGGCAATCAGCCCTGCCGGGTGGGCGATGTCTGCCAGAAGCAGGGCACCAACCTCATCAGCAATGGACCGGAAGGCAGCGTAATCCCAGTCACGGGCATAAGCTGAGGCGCCGCAGACGATCAGTTTAGGCTGTTCCTTAATTGCTATTTCCCGCACTTTGTTCATATCAATGCGGCCGGTGGCTTTATCCACACCATAAAAAACGGGGCGATAGACTTTGCCGCTGTAATTCACTGGCGAGCCATGAGAAAGATGACCTCCATGCGCTAAATCAAATCCCAGGATGGTATCGCCGGGTTGCAGCAAAGCAAGGAATACAGCTGCATTGGCCTGGGCCCCGGAATGGGGCTGGACATTGGCATAGGCAGCACCAAATAGCTCCTTGGCACGTTCGATGGCGATGTCTTCGATCTGGTCCACCACCTCACAGCCTCCGTAATAGCGCTTCCCGGGATATCCCTCGGCATATTTATTGGTCAGGCAGGTTCCCATGGCCTGCATCACCTGAACGCTGGTAAAGTTTTCGGATGCGATGAGTTCTATGCCTTCCTGCTGGCGCAGCAACTCCTGGTTGATCAGATTGAAGATGGTTGAATCCACAAGTTTTGGTATTTGATCGGCAAAAATAGTCCTGGCCTTTGAATTAACCAATGAATGGCTGCACAAATACCAGCACCAGTCGGCACAATGAACCGGTCAAAAGCGCGGGTGACATACATAATACTTGGTCAATTCGTGGGGCGTATGACTAAACCCCGCGACTTTGGAGAATGTTTCTGTTTCACCCGACTTTTTAAGGATCAGGATCTCATCGTCTCCTTCGCGGTACAGGGTATTCGTTTCAGAACCTGCAATCACCAGTTTAACAAAGCGGTCACCACCAAGATGGCGGCTGATTTCCTGCTTTAATGTTTGAAGTGAATCCGGATCTATGGAGTCAAAACTGGTAATGACCTTGAAGAGCTTACGTTCCAGCAGTCCCTTTGCCAGATAGCTCAGCAGAGGGTCATTTTGCTTGTGTGCCGTTTTCTTCAGAAGGCCTACAATGTCGTAGTCATCAAAGGAGGTGAAATTTTCCATGAAGGTGGCGTTATCCATTTGATCCTGGAAAATCAACGGATTAAAATCTCCGCACCAATGGTGCATCTCCTGGCTTGACCGTGCTTCCGTAATGAACAATCGCAACATCTGTTCTGCCGCGATCACAGTCTTGTGCAGATACACCTGCCAGTACATGATCTTTCGTGCGATCAGGAATTTTTCAATGCTGTAGATGCCTTTTTCTTCCACGACGAGCTTATCATCCCGCACATCCAGCATCTTGATGATGCGATCATAGCCGATGATACCCTCGGCTACTCCGGTAAAATAACTGTCGCGGTTGAGATAATCCATCCGATCCATGTCCAGCTGGCCTGAAACCAACTGATGTAAAAATCGGTTAGGATATTGACCGGTGAATATCCGGATGGCCAGATCCAGGGCACCGTTGTATTGTCCGTTCAGATGGTGAAAGATGCGGAGGGAGATATCCTCGTGGGACTGATTGGTAAAAATGCCTTCCAGAGCATGGGAGAATGGAGCGTGTCCGATGTCGTGCAGCAGGATCGCAATGCAAACAGCTTCTGCCTCATCGTGACTGATGGAAACACCTTTCTGGCGTAATACTTGTATGGCTTGCTGCATCAGATGGGTGGCACCCAGCGCATGATGAAAACGAGTGTGCAGTGCTCCGGGATAGACGTAATCGGAGAGGCCACACTGTTTGATCCGGCGCAATCGCTGGAATAATGGTTCTTCGATCAGATCGTAAAGCAGGTCGTATTCAAAGGAAATAAATCCGTAGACCGGATCATTGAAAATTTTGCGTTTATACATGAAGAGATATACTACTGCGAAAATACAGTTCGTTTGTTAAAAGCACCTAATTTTAAACTCCCGATAACCGGTTAAACCGTTCCAATGAGTTCTAACATCAAGATTTTATGGGCTGACGACGAGATCGATATGCTCAAACCCCAATTGTTATTCCTGGAAAATAAGGGCTACGATGTCATCACCGTCACCAATGGTTACGATGCTTTAGAGACATTGCAGGGCCAGAATGACATTGATGTCGTCTTCCTGGACGAATCCATGCCTGGCCTGTCCGGATTGGAAACGCTTACCCAGTTTAAAACCCTCAACCCGCTGCTTCCGGTGGTCATGATTACCAAAAATGAAGCGGAAAATATCATGGAAGAAGCAATCGGTTCGCAGATCGATGATTATCTGATCAAGCCGGTCAATCCCAACCAGATCCTCCTGACCCTGAAGAAGATCATAGACAACAAACGGCTGGTACGGGAAAAAACAGCCCTGGAATACCAGCAGGAGTTTCGCCAGATCCTCATGCAGATCAACAGCGGCCCCAACTTCCAGGAATGGGTGGATATCTACCGCAACATCATCCGCTGGGAAATCAAACTGGATTCTTCCTCTTCCACAGAAATGCTGGATATCCTGACCATGCAGAAAAAGGAAGCGAACAGTGAGTTCTCCAAGTACGTCATTCGTCAGTATGAGAATTGGATGTCCGGACAGAGCGAAGCACCGGTCTTTTCCCATCAGCTCATGCGACAGAAAGTATGGCCTTATCTGAAAGACATTCCCACTTTCTTTCTGCTAATGGATAATCTTCGTTACGACCAATGGAAGATGATCGAGCCCATCGTATCCGAATTGTACCGTGTCGAGGAAGAAGACTATTTCTATTCCATTCTTCCGACTGCAACCCAGTACAGCCGGAATGGGATTTTTGCCGGCATGACGCCTTACGACATTTCTAAAAATTATCCCCAGTACTGGCTGAACGACAATGAGGAAGGCGGAAAAAACCAGTATGAAAAAGAACTGCTGGGCGAACAGATCAAGCGGCTGATCCGCAAACCGATCCGCTACGATTACATGAAGATCACCAACCTGAACGATGGCAAATACCTGCAGGATAACATCCTGGACTTTATGCACAACGACGTGACGGCCATCGTCTACAACTTCATCGATATGCTATCTCATGCGCGCACGGAGATGGAAGTGCTGAAGGAACTGGCCGCCGATGAGAAAGCTTACCGCAGCCTGACCCGTTCGTGGTTTATCCATTCTCCGTTATGGGAGGCTCTGCAAAAACTGGCTGAAAAGGATGTGCAGCTCTTTATCACAACCGATCACGGAACCATGCGGGTCAAGACTCCGGCACGGGTTGTCGGAGACCGCGAAACGACCACCAACCTGCGTTATAAAGTGGGTAAAAACCTCCAGTATGACCGCAAAGATGTCCTGGAGCTGCGTGATCCGCGTTCCGGTGGCCTGCCCAGCCCCAATGTAAGCTCGACCTTCATTTTTGCAAAAGAAGACATCTATTTCCTCTATCCCAATAATTACAATTATTACAACAATTATTACCGGGATACCTTCCAGCACGGCGGTATCAGCCTGGAGGAAATGGTCTGTCCGGTGATCCGTCTAAGAAGCAAGTGAGAACTTGTTGGAGCGCGATTCCTGGTTAAATTTTCATCTGAGAACAAACTGGTCTGTTGTTCGCCGGGCACTTGGCCTTTCAGGCCTTTTTTTGCCAATTCCAGGCTTGCCACACGATCAGGGCGGTGATCATGCTTTCGGTAAATGCAAGAAAAACATAAAATGCGTACCATGCAGATAGGGATGTGATACCAATCAAAAGCATGATGATCGTAAAAAATGTTCCCCAGATCATATTCAGGAATCTGCTGATTGACGGTTTCAGAAAGATGGATACCAAAATCATCAATGCCGGGATGGTCAACAAAACCGTCGCAACGAATAATTTTAAGGGAGTATCCAATAAATTGACCCCATTTACCAGTCCTTCCACCTTTTGGGGCACATAAAGCTCAAAATAGTCTCCATACAAGTAGCAAAACATGACCGCTGTCCATAAGGCGGCAAGCTTCACCCGGATATTAACTGGAAAGTTTTCGTACATCCTCTGTCAACAAATATTGATTTTTGAATAACAGCCTGTCTTAATTCCCCGATTAGTTAACGGATCAGGGCCACCCCACCCGACTTACTTAACTGTTGACCGGAGCACCGGTAATCGATGCGATAGACGTACATTCCCGGATTAAGCACCTGGCCGTGGTAGTATCCGTTCCACCCTTCGTAGGCATTGGTCGTGGAGAATAACTTTTCACCCAATCCGCTGTACACGGAAAATTCGATCAGCTCATCAAAAACATAAGGATTCGATATCTTGAATTCATCGTTGAGGCCGTCGCCATTCGGAGTGAATGCATTGGGTATGGCCAGATTGTTGCAATCGAGCCCGCTGGGATCCACCACGGTGATGGTCAGGGAGTCGCGGGTCAGGCATCCGCTATTCTGAAATGAGATGAAATACTGTGTGGTCTGCGGCGGTGTTATGGAAGTATTTCCATCGGAAGGATTGGCCACATTGGCAAAGGGACTCCAGCTAACGGAAGTAGCACAACTCGGCGATATCACAGTCTGCACCGATGCTCCCAGCAGGATGGTCGTGTCATTGGTCAGCAACTGATCCGGCCGTACATACAGCTCCACGGCTTCCCGCAGGGGTAAGGCACGCCTGTAAATGCGGAGGTCGTCGATGAATCCATGATAGCGAACGAGCTTACCGCCCAGGCAGGGGCTATTGGCTATTTCAAACAATCCGTCATTCACGATGAGAATGGGTTGTGAATTCCGCTGTTCAAATTTCAGTTCGCCGTTGATGTAGAGCCGTACGATCTTATCCTCTTTGACAAAGATGATGTGTTGCCAGCATGCTTCCGGTTCGATCTTACCTACCAGCGTGGTGTGGCGATTGTTATTCTGGATAAATTCTACCGCTACATCACCAGTGATTCCATTGTAGGTTATGGCCAGCAGGCTGTCCAAACCGCACTGGTCCCGGTAGGAAAACAAATCGTAGGTATTGGTTGTAGGTTCAGGACGGAAATAAAAGGAGAGGGTAACATCTCCGGTAAAGACCGATTGGAGGTTGCCGTCAAACTGCAGGTAATCATCCACGCCGTTGAGATAGAGGGACTGCCCGAAGACACCGCATTCACAGCGGGGGTTTCCGAATACCTCTCCGGTAAGATTACCCTGTTCATCCTGCGCATCACAGCCGTCGAAGGTGAGATGGGCAAATAATCCTTCCGTCGTCTGGGCAAAACTGAAAGTCGTCCAACTGAAAAGGAATACGATGGTTAAAAAACGCATCCGAAAAATGTTTATTTAAACAATGAAGACAAACCGCCCAATCCGCCGGGCAAGAGTTGCTGCATTTGTGTTTGCATGGCATTGGATTCTTCAATCTGAACTTTGTCCATTGCTTCATTCAGCAGGGTCACCAGGATATCTTCCACATATTCCACGCCATTTTCTTCCAGGGCAGATTCCGAGATGGAAACGTTGCGAATCTCCCTTGCAGCGTTCATCTCGATGGAGATGGCGCCATCTGCGGATTGGACGGTAACCGGAATTTTTCGCAGGTTCTCTTTCATCTGTTTCTGCTGTTCTTCCAGGTTACCAAATAACTGATCAATCATTTCAAATGGTGTTTAAGTCAACAATATTTATCAGAGACCGGCACATTTAGCTATGCAAACTCTGGTCCACAAGCTGTGCGACGTATACGGTGTAAAGCAATAACATCAGCCAGCCTTCCCATCTGGAGATCCGTTTTGAGATGCACACCAACACAAAGAGGAAGGTCACTGCAATCATAAACGGTAGGCTCCAGGATACCATATTTTTCGATATCTCCAGACTGCCGAACAGCCTGGGTATTCCAATAACTGCAAAAGAGTTAAAAATATTTGATCCGATGACATTTCCTACGGCGATAGCTGCTTTTCCCTTTCTGGCTGCATTCACACTCACTACCACCTCAGGAAGCGAAGTACCCAGGGCTACCAGGGTCAGGGCGATAACCTCAGGATCGATGCCGGCATAAGTTGAAATCTCACTGATGGACAATATGGTGTAGTCTGCACCAAAATAAACCAGAGCAGCCCCAACCACCAACAGGCCAAAGGTTTGTATGGAAACCGATTCACGCTTTCTCTTTTCTTTGGGACTGGCCTGAAATGAACTCATCAGGAATACAAACAATCCTCCCAGGAGCAGAATAGCCTCCAGGTAAGTTACCTGGTAATCGTAGGCAACGAAATACAGGATCAGACTGGACCCAAACAACATGGGCATGTCGATGTCCATCACATCGTGATCCAGGATGATCTCACGTCCCAGGATGACCGTCAAAGCCAGGACCAGCAGGATATTGGTAATGTTCGACCCCACCACATTACCGGCTACGATGCCCGAAACGCCGTCAAATACGGCTTTGATCGAGGTCGCCAGTTCCGGTAGCGAGGTACCGAATGCAACGATGGTCACTCCGATGATAAATGGAGAAATACCGGCTGCAAGGCCGATCTTTTCCGCTGCAGAGATAAACCAATCGGAAGCTTTCAGCAAGACAAACAAGCTGACCGCAAATAAGATAATATATCCAGTGATTCCAAGCTCCATAGGTAACGGGCGCCCTGAGGCAGCACAAATATAACAATGGAGAGGGGTATTCGGTTGGAATACCTGCCAGCCGGATTGCTGCTCTGCTCCGGACTCTCTTGTCCGGCTGAACCATGACATCATCCGGCATCCGCCGATACCTATCTAATGACTGTGATCAAATTTCACACATCTCATTGCCGAATACTATCTTAGTGCCCTAATATGAATTTGGTCTATGGCAAAGCCTAATGCGGAACATGAAATGTCTTTTCTGGAGCACCTGGAGGAATTGCGCTGGCATATCCTTCGTGCCCTGGGAGGTACTGCCCTTATTGCCGTTGTGCTGCTTTTCTCCAAGAAATTTGTATTTGACACCCTGATTTTCGGGCCTGCACACCAGGATTTCATCACTTACAAATTCTTGTGTAAAATCAAAATTTGCCTGTCTCCTCCCACACCGCACATTTATACGCGTCAGATGGGTGAGGAGTTTGTTACCCACCTCAAAGTGTCTTTTCTACTGGGACTGATTGTAGCCTTTCCATATGTCTTCTGGGAGATCTGGCAATTTATCAAACCGGGTTTGTATCCAAAGGAACAAAAAGCCGCCCGGGGAATCGTAGCCATATGTTCCGGCCTCTTTATGCTGGGTGTAATGTTTGGCTACTTCATCATCGGACCCTTTGCCATCACCTTCCTGCTGAACTACTCGATAAGCAACATGGTTGCCGGATTTGACGTTACGCTGAGTTCCTGGATCAATTATATGGTGATGTTCACCCTGCCCACCGGACTGGTATTTGAATTGCCCATCATCATGTATTTCCTCTCTAAAGCAGGCCTGGTCTATCCGGACTCGCTGAAGAAGTTCCGAAAACACGCCATCGTGGCCATCCTGATCGTTGCCGCCATTGTAACGCCTCCGGACGTTATGACCCAGATCCTTATTTCGATACCGCTGTATGCCCTTTACGAGGTGAGCATCATCATCTCTGCCCGGGTGGACAAGAATCGAAAGAAAGCCGAACTGGCTGAAGAGGCCGAGAGTGCAGTGTCCGATTGATCCGGATCAAAAAGGAATTATTCGCTGGCTGAATTGCTACTTCAGCTCCCTGGCCAACATCTGTTCGAGGATTTTACCCATCACTTCGTAACCCTTCTGGTTGGGGTGAACACCGTCGTAAGTGTATTCCGCCAGGAGGCCCAGCTGATGATCGACCATCGGAGTGAAATAATCAACATAGGGCAGATGTTCCTGCTCTGCAAATGCCTTGATCATTTTGTTCAGCTCCACGACCTTGGTCGATGGGCTTAGTCCGGGATGCCACGGAAAATCGAAGGCAGGCAGGACGCTGCACAACACCACCTGGATCCCTGCTGCCTGTGCAAGTGCGGTCATACTCTGCAGATTGCCAAAGGTCTGTTCGAGCGTCATCGGACCGGTGTTTTCAGCGATGTCGTTGATACCGGCCAGGATGACCACGGCCCGGGGATGAAGGTCCAGAACATCCTGACGGAAGCGCAGTAGCATCTGAGGAGTGGTCTGTCCGCTGATGCCCCGGTTCACATAAGGTTTATCCTTGAAGAATGCCGGATCAAGGTTGGACCATCCTTCTGTAATGCTGTTTCCCATCAGGACGATTCGCTGGGGATCTCTGGCTGAAAGCATGGCATTGTCTTTATCGTAACGATGTAAAAAAGCCCAATCCTGCTGCATACGCTGTGCATTGGGGTCAACAACATCCAGGTATTTATGGAGGTGCAACCAATCGCCGAACCTGTCAATCCACTGATCGGTCGGGATCATCTGTTTGCGCATGCCAAATCCATGCCCTCCTTTCTCGTACATGTGCAATTCGACCGGCTTACCGGCTTGCCTCCAGGCTTCATAAATATGCACGCTGGCAGGAGCAAGCCCAAGGTTATCATCCGTGGCTGCAACCACGAACATGGGCGGTGCATCGGAGGGAACCTGGACAGAATCAAAAATGGCAGCGTAGACCGGTCCTGCAAAATCGGGGCGGGAAGCTGCATCATAATGCAGGGTGGCGCCCATGGTTACCGTACCACCGGCTGAGAAGCCCATGATACCTATTTTATCCGGGTCAATATCGTATTCGGCCGCATGCGCCCGCACATAGCGAATGGCTTCCTGACCGTCGGCGATTGCCAATGGGATAACGGCGGTGTTTTCCGCCCTGAATTTTTCCGGGTTCTGCATTTTCTGGATCAATTCCAGCACCGGGTCGTCGGTCAGGCTGTGAACCAAGCGATATTTCAGAACAAAGGCGGTGACGCCCCGCCAGGCCAGCCATTTGGCCACATCATTGCCTTCAGAGTCGATGGATAAGGTCTGAAATCCCCCACCCGGACAAACGACAACTGCTGCTCCCGTCGCCCGGTCCGGATTGGCCTTAAACACCGTAAGGGTGGGATGGGTCACATTGTAGACTACCTTCGTCTGAAACATGTTCTTTTCACTCACGCCTTCTTCCCAATTCCAGTCTTCCGATCCGGGAGCTGCTCCTGGATACAAAGGCAGGACTTCCTGGCCGGTTCCGGTCGATGCCCAGAAAATGGTCAGCCCACTGACCAGTACAAGTAAGAGATTTTTCATAATACATGAGGTTAATTCAGATATCCTTCAGGGGTAACCAAGATAGATAAATTTCATTTCCAGCCATGCATCTTGTCAGGGGCATTCACCTAAAAAAGGGCTGCCTGGAACAGACAACCCGCGTACAAAATAAGGCTTATGGAATATAATTAATCGCAGACAAGCTCTTTCACTCATTTGGAGTCATGGCCGGAAGCCTGCCTTCGATGTATTCAAATATACAGTCTAATGAGGAGAGAATCCAGTCTGAGTGGTACCCGTGCGGTATTACAAACCTATAACCAACATTTATTTCTTTCCGAAATCCAATGGTGAAAGTCTAACGATTAGGGGCAGGGAGGGAATGAGCGGCCTTCAGACCGGATGGGAGCCGAGTACACGTAAAACCCCGATAGAATGGAATTCAGCGAGATAGCATTTTTAAGAAATGTGCCCAGGACAGGAATCGAACCTGCACGACCTATCGATCACTACCCCCTCAAAGTAGCGCGTCTACCAGTTCCGCCACCTGGGCCAATAAATATTCCATTGAAGTGGATCCCGGACACGATTTACCGGGACTGCAAATATAGCCAAATTCTGTATTATGCGAATGCCGTGGCAAGATTCCTTCGAAATGGAACCATTTGCCGGGGAAAATGAATTATAACGCATGAAGTCCTGGAAAAAATCCCTTTGAAAAGAGAATTTGCCCAATTAATGAATCACTGGAAAAAGGTGTTGGAATTGTTTGTTAAGGGATTTAATTTGCCCTCTTTGAATTTGGAACCGAATGCACGACATTGAACCATATTATCACTGGCTGGACCTTTATTCCGCTGCGGAAGACCCGCAGAGTCCCTTCTATGGTCGTGAGTATTCCGAATTTACTTTCCATAACCGGATTTACAATTACTACATCCATCCCCAGTGGGACGATTTCGGATCCAATACCCTTTATCTTAAGATTCTTTACGCCGATTATGCAGATGGGTACGCCATTCTGGAATTGATCGGCGAATGGAATGATGCCATATCCAACGACATTGAGACCCTCAAGCGCAACATCATCGAACCGCTGCTCGATGCCGGCGTAAGCAAATTCATCCTGCTCTGCGGCAACGTCCTGAATTTTCACGGCTCCGATGACTGCTATTATGAGGAATGGCGAGAAGAGGTCGAAGAAAATTTTGGCTGGATTTGTCTGCTGGAGACCCTGGAGCACGTCTGGCCGGAGATGGAAGATACCGACCTGCACTTCCACATGCATCTGGGCCCTTCCTTCAATCACCTCAACTGGCGTCGGATGTCGCCTCCCACCCTGGTCGCCGCCGTCGAGCAACTCATCCAGCGGAAACCGAAAGGCGTGTTTTATTAGGGTGTCAGGGATTCAAGGCATTGGTTTGTCAAAATCTGAAATCGCAAATCTGAAATCGCAAATCTGAAATCTCAAATCGAATAATCTTAAATCTGAATAATCGCTATTCTGAGACCAGCTCTGCTGCCGGCCCGGGACCCGTGTATTTCCGAACCAGGGTCAGAAAGAGCATGAGAATTCCTACGTTGAGCGCGATGACGATACCCCATTCAAAAGGCTGTCCTGTATGTTCCGTCATACCGGCTGCAGGCGGTGCTGCATAAATCACTTGCTGATAGTAAATAGCCAGACCTGACAGAATGTAGATCGCTACAATGACCGCCCAGTTTAGCGTCGGCGCCCACGGCCGCCTTGCCAGTTTTTCCGGTGTATCATAAAGTGACTGAATCAGCCTGCGGGGCCCTACATCCAGGTAGCGGTAAGCAACCAGCCAGTAAAGCAATCCATAATAATAGAACCAGTTGACGGCAATGGCCGCTACCACCACATGCAATGTGATCTCAAAATAATTGCGGAGACGAACCCAGGTCCCGATGAGCTTGCCAAACGATTGCGGATTGCGGTTAAAATAAGCTGCCAGCGGTAACGAAGCGGTGAGCAACGCAATACGTCCCCCCCAATACCACAGTTTGCTTTTATAATGCAATGCGAGGGGACCGCAAACGAAGAGATCAAGGGTGACGACAATAATATGTGCTGTAAAGATGATGATCGCCAGCCGGTTGCCAAAGAGCGGATTCAGCAATTGCTGAGGGCGTCGGAATCCCTGGTAGATCTGCTGTACTCCGACCCAGACACCCCAAAACAGCAAAATCGTATAAACGATGGTGATGAGGATTGAACCCGGGGTTACGGCTGAGAACTCCATAGAATGAGGTTATGAATAAATATAAGATTAGTTTCCAACAAACCCGGCAAGGTTTTCAGTAGGGTAAGGATAGGCGCCGTTGTAGATAGAACCAGCACATTTCACGCCCGGGTAGCCACCGGTTGTCAGCGCTCCGGTCGACTTTTATCATCACCGCCACTGATTCTGGTCAAAGGCCACGACCTTCCATTATTTTTTTCCTAATTTTCGGCAAAATTAGCGCAAGGCTTATGATTCTTGGCATAGTGAAAGAAATACGGGACCGCAGAGTAGCGCTGGTGCCGGAGATGGTTGTAAAATTTAAATCCTTAGGACTGGATATTTTGATTGAAAAGGATGCCGGTAAAGCAGCCTCCTTCCCCGATACCCTGTATGAGGATGTTAAATTTGGTTCCCGCGATGAAGTGCTTAAGCAAGCAGACATTCTTATTTCAGCCGATCCGCTCGATGAAGCAGACTATGCAAAAACCAAGGATAAGGCCTGGATCATCTCGATGTTTGCTCCTTACTTTGATGATAGCTACGTACAAAAGTTAAAATCCATGGGTAAGGAGGTCATCAGCATGGATATGATACCCAGAACCACTCTGGCTCAGGCGATGGATGTGCTGTCCAGTATGGCTTCCATCGCAGGATACCGGGCTGTATTGGTAGCTGCGGAACACCTGCCCCGTTATTTCCCGATGCTGATCACCGCTGCCGGTTCCATTCGCCCTTCCAGAGTTTTGGTGCTGGGCGCGGGCGTGGCAGGCCTTCAGGCGATCGCTACCGCACGTCGTCTCGGCGCTGCCGTAGAAGCATTTGACACACGTGCCGCTGCAAAAGAGGAAGTGTTGTCCCTGGGTGCCAAGTTTATTGAAGTCGAAGGAGCCAAAGATGATACCGCAGCCGGAGGTTATGCCGTAGAACAGTCGGAAGAGTTTCTGAAGAAACAGCGTGCACTGGTACAGGAAAGGGCTTCCAAATCCGATGTCATCATCACGACGGCCCAGGTTCGCGGCCGCAAAGCTCCGCTTCTTGTCCCGGAAGAAACCTTATTGAATATGAAGCCCGGATCGGTGGTCGTTGACCTTGCCGCATCCACCGGTGGCAACTGTGCACTGACCGAAGACGGTAAAGTCGTCCACAAACACGGCATTACCATCGTAGGGAACTCCAGTCTGTCCTCCGATATGCCTCAGGACGCCAGCTTCCTGTTCAGCAATAACATATTCAATTTTTTCAAAATATTTATTCAGGATGGAAATGTGGTTGAAGACAAGAGCCACGAGATCATCCATTCTGCCTGGCTGACCAAAAACAACTAAATCTTATGTTGGAATCCATTGCTCAATTTTACCAGGACTATCAATTACTGATTTGGTTGCTGGTATTTGCCATCCTGTTGGGATTTGAGGTGATCGCCAAAGTTCCGACGGTATTGCATACCCCGCTGATGTCCGGTGCAAACGCCATCAGTGGTATTGTCATCATCGGTGCGATACTGCTCGTACGCGAAACGCCCTCTGACGAATATCTGACCTTATCGATCGGCCTGGTGGCTGTCGTATTGGGAATGATCAACGTCATGGGTGGCTTTGCAGTCACGAACCGGATGCTGGAAATGTTTAAGAAAAAGAAAAGCGAATAACCATGGGAGGATTGTGGGTTGATTTCGGATACCTGATTGGTGCAACATTGTTCATCATCGGTCTGCGTAAGCTAAGTTCACCGGCGACGGCCCGTAACGGTAATCTCTGGGCTGCAGCAGGTATGGGTATAGCCATCGTTCTGGCCATGGTAGAACCGCTGACCGGATTTGGCAACTACCCGTGGATTTTCGGCGGGTTGATCATTGGTGGAATATTGGGATGGCTCATGGCCATGAAAGTCCAGATGACTGCCATGCCACAGCTGGTATCGCTGTTCAATGGATTTGGAGGCGCCTGTGCTGTGCTCCTGGCCATGGTGGAATTGTACAACGGATATGAAAACCATACATTCAGTCAGGGCTCCATCCTGATTGGTATGCTCACCCTGGTTATCGGTGGTGTTGCATTCACCGGTAGTGTGCTTGCATTCCTGAAACTGGACGGCCGGGTGAATGACAAGAATGTAACCTTGCCCGGACATACATACATCAACATTGCATTTGGTTTGATTACCATTGCCGGACTGGTTTATTTTACCATCTACCCGGATAAATTTAATTTAACTGCATTGACCATCTCCATCGTTTGGTCATTGGTCTATGGCTGGTCCTTTGTCGCCCCGATCGGTGGTGCAGACATGCCGGTGGTCATTTCGTTGCTGAACTCTTTCTCCGGACTCAGCGGGGCTGCAGCGGGCCTGATCTACGGAAACCGGATGATGCTTATCGGTGGTATCCTGGTGGGTGCCTCTGGTACCATCCTGACCATCCTGATGTGTAATGCCATGAACCGCAGTTTGTGGAATGTCATCATCGGAGGATTTGGCGGCGGAGGCAGCAGTTCATCGAGTGCCGAAGGTGAGGTTCGTGAGATCTCCGTCAACGACGCGGCGATACTGCTCTACTATGCGGACTCGGTTGTATTTGTCCCCGGATACGGACTGGCAGTGGCCCAGGCACAGAAAACCGTAAAGGAACTGGACGATTTGCTGGAAGCCAATGGCGTTGAGGTACGTTATGCCATCCACCCGGTGGCAGGACGGATGCCGGGTCATATGAACGTGCTTTTGGCTGAGGCCGATGTACCCTATCCCAAGCTGCTGGACCTCGACGACGCCAACAGCTTCCTGAACCAGGCTACCGTGGCAGTGATCATCGGCGCCAACGACGTGGTAAACCCAGCAGCCGAGACCGACCCGGGCAGCCCGATCTATGGTATGCCGGTGCTTAAGGTCTGGAATGCACAACACGTGATCGTGATGAAACGAAGCATGGCTGCCGGTTACGCCGGTATCCAAAACCCTTTGTTCTTCCATCCGAAAAACCGCATGCTCTTCGGTGATGCGAAGAAAAGACTGCAGGATCTGGTCACAGAAGTGAAAGGTATGGGATAAATTGCGTGTAAAGTCCAGCCGCAACGATGAAATATCGCAATATCTATGTAGCTGCCACCGGTCAGCATGTCGGTAAAACGACCAGTACCCTGGGACTCGTAGCCTCCTTTAAACAAAGAGGCCTTGATGTAGGTTACTGCAAACCGGTTGGCCAGAAATTTCTCGATATCCAGAATCTGAGGGTTGATAAAGATACCCTCCTGTTTGCCGATTTGATTCATTTTGAATTGAATCCGGATCTTCATAGCCCGATTATTCTGGGTGCCGGAGCCACAGCTACCTATCTGGATCATCCAACTCCGGAAATATTACGGGACCGGTTATTGCATGCCTCCCGGTCTCTGAGTGCCAGCAATGAGGTAGTCATTTACGAAGGTACCGGCCACCCCGGGGTAGGCAGCGTCGCCGACCTGTCCAATGCCGACGTGGCGAAATTGCTGGATGCCGGTGTGGTGATGATCGTTGAAGGAGGCATCGGCAGTACCATCGATAAAATGAACATGTGCCTCGCCCTCTTCCGGGAAAAGAATGTACCCATACTGGGCGTGATCGTCAATAAGGTTCTGCCGGATAAAATGGATAAGATCCGGCACTACCTGCAGTTAAAACTGGACCGGATGGGACTGCCTCTGCTCGGCCTGATGCCCTATGACCGTTCTCTGGCTTATCCATTGATGAAATCCGTAGCCGATGCCATCAACGGGGAGGTTATCTACAACAGCCAGCAGATGGATAACAAGGTAGAAGACATCATCGCCGGCTCACTGATTGACATGAAAGAGTTGAAAAGCTCGAACAATCTGCTGCTGGTGGTATCTACCACCACCCTTGAAAAAGCCATCAAGAAGATCGAATTCTTTTCCAAGATGCTCAAACTCAACGAAAGTCCACTGGCAGGTATTGTAGCTACCGGAGAAGGTGAGTTGCATTCAAAAGTAAAAAAATACGTACTCCAGCACCGGATTCCCCTGGTGCGTACACAATTGGATTCTTATGGTTCCGTATTAAAAATCAGCCGGATAGAGGTGAAGATCAACCTCCAGACACCCTGGAAGATCAAGCGGGCCATCGAATTGATTCAGGAGAATGTAGATTTGGATAAAATATTGAACCAAATCGAGCAATAATACGTAGATATATATAGTTTTTATGGTATTACCATTGTGTAATACCGCAATTTGATATAAATTACCGATTGGGAAAATAGGTGGAATCGCAGCCCCGCATCAACTAGTGAGAATAATTAATTGGGGCTGCTTTTTTATTTAACGCCTGGCCATTCCCTCCCGCTGCTTTTTTAATCAACTTTTTTTTCACTTCGTTGTATCCAGGCATCAATGTGGAGAACCCTGGCACTTAACCTTCTTTCCTTCACCTGTTCTCTTCTTACCCGGAGCCAGTCACGAAAGGCCGGATGATCATGTTGAGGCAGCATCTCCGGTACAGCCTTTTCCATATAGTCCAGTAAAAAATGGAGCATCAGGGTGTCTTGGGCGGGAATCTCCCAGGGAGACGGATGCATTACCACTTCAAACGGTCCGCGCACGGTGCTTAAGAATGGTTCCAGTGACCGGCCCAGTGCAAAGCCAGCAGGTTGTTCCCTTTCCATGTGTGCTTCGTAGGCGCCAATGAATCGTTGATCCTCCGGCAATGCCGGATAAAATTCCATGCCGGAATAGTTTATACTTGCGAGCAGCGGAACCCGGTGGATCCAGAGGTAGTCCAATAAACCGGTTATCTGGTGTGCGGTAAGGACATCCAGCAAGGCATTGCACAATAAAAGATCTGGCGCCGGATGCTCCTGAAGAAATTCCATGAAGTCCTGCTGCACATAGCGGGCTGAGATACCTGCCGGCAGTTGATCCAGCCAGCAGCCTCCCTCCCGGATGAGTTTCTGATCGATTTCAACCAGCGCCCAATCCTGAGGGGTACCGATCCTGCTAACCCAAAAGCGCAGATTGGATGCCAGCCCGGCGCCCAGATCTACGATCCGGCAGATGTCGCGGGGATGGTCGTTCATCCATTGTTCGAGTGGTGCAGTCCAGCGTGCCTCCGCATCATAATTGTAACGATGCAGCAACCATTCGATCTGATAACCTGTGGCGCTCATCGTGCCGTAAAACGAAGCAATTGGATAGCCAGCTGTTCATAAGAAGATGGCGTTCGTACCCGTTGTCCCTCTTCCGGCAAATACAAATGACCAGACCACCATTTTTCAGTCGCTTCCACCAGGGTCTCCATATCCCCGACCACCCAGCCGTCTACGCCCTCCTGCACCAGCTCACCTGCGTTGCCTCCTTCCAGGCACAATACTCCAACGCCGGCAGCCAGCGCTTCCTGGATGGCTATCCCAAAGGTCTCCATGGAGGAGGCACTGACGAATAAAGCAGCCCCCTTTAGCCAACATGTAATCTCCTCGTGGGGCACCGCACCCATAAAGTGCACCTGATCCCGCAGGATCTCATTGTTATTCACAATTGCCTTACAGGCAGCAGCATAGTCCGGCTCCAGCTCCGGGGAGCCAATGATGACGATCTGTACCGGCAACTCTGCCGAGGTCAGGCTCAGGCCCCGCAGATAATCCAAGATTCCTTTCCGCGGTATCAGGTTCCCCACCATCAGCAGATAAGGCTGCAACGCCCGCTGTGCAGGGCCGGACTGGCCTTCCTGGATTAGCAATGGTGGTTCCAACACCCAGATGACATTATTGACTCCATGGCCGGCAAGGAATTTCCGGGTAAACTCACTGGTGACAAGTATGGCGTCAAACGCAGCCAATTGAGTAATTTCTGTGGTCAGCATGTCCGATATCCCTTCTTCAAGGCTGGACAGATGATGTACCAGTAGGATGGTCCTGGTCGTCACCGGCAAGAGGACATCCAGATGCACCTGACCAAGTTGCGGCAGATAGATCGAATCAAATACGATCCAATCAGGCACCCAGCGCAATGCATGTGCTTTCCATCCTTCCCACCGGGTCATAACCACTTCCTCACCGGTCTGGTTCATCGCCTCCAGCAAACCCCCATTGTAGACATTTCCGCCGGAAGGAAACGATTTCGGATCAGGGATTACCCACAACCATTTCATGCCACCACTCCTTCGTAACCGGCCCAGGCCACATGGCTCTCGCCCAGGGTAACGGTCATTTTACCTTTAAATGAATTCCGGATTCTTGCGGCTATCCGGTCAAAAATAGTTTTTGACAAAAACTCCGTAGTCGTCAACTGGTTCTTAAACTCCGGAAGCATATCCAGATTCTGGTAATTCAAGGGCTCCAATACTTCCCGGAGGACCTGATGTGCCAGCCCGATATCCAGCACCACATTCATCCCATCCAGTGCAGACCGATAAAAGGTCACATCGACCAGATAGGTGGCTCCATGCATTTTTTGAGCCGGACCAAAGCCCGGATGATCCAGTGAGTGAGCGATCATAATGTGGTCCCTGATGCGAACATGGTACATGGTATTTCTTTGTTTCGTGTTTTAATGAACTACCGGTAGCGAACGATAAAGGTCAGGAATTCTTTTTGATCCGACCGTAAGCCATTGAATAAATCGGCCAGACCGGCAAAAGGAACTTCATGGGTCAGGTAGTCGTCCAGAGTTGGATCCTGCAGCAGATCCCAAACCAGAGCACTCCTTCGTGAGTGATCCCAACGGGCCAGGTGGTCTGCCGGCAAATGAGCAACCTGAGAAGAAATGATTTGTTTGCGGTGGCTGTGGAAAGTATGACCGAGGTCAAGGGTCACTGGTTCGATGCCATACCAGCTCAATTCCACCAGGCGTCCCTCAAACCCCAACAAATCCAGTCCTGTTTGCATTGCCTGACCATGACGTGTTGTATTAAAGGCTACATCAAAAGTGCCTTTGGTGTCCTCTGACCAGAGTGTTACATCATGTTCGCGTGCCCATTGCCGCCGCCAGGGGTCCTTTTCGATCACGGCAACCTGTACTCCCGGGATGCGGGAAAGAACGCGCCACAACATGGAACCAAGCAAGCCGAAACCCAGGATCACCACGCGGTCGCCTATGGTGACCCGGCCGTCCCAGATGGCATTGACGATGGTCTCCACGGTAGGGAATAACACGGCGCGACGAGGGTGGATCCCTGCAGGGATAAACTTAACATCAGCCTGGTTCACCACACACTGGTCCTGATGAGGATGCATGACATAAATCCACTGATCGCGATGCATGTCAGGAGCAATGATCTTTCCGACCAGGGAATAGCCGTACTTCACCGGGTACGGAAATGCACCTTCCATGTAGGGCACACGCATGGACTGGTAGAGGGTCTCTGGTACCCGGCCGGTAGCCACCAGCCATTCGGTGCCGAAACTGATGAGTGAATAATACGATTGGATCACCAGATCATCCGGCCCGGGCTCAGGCAACGCTTCTTCTTTCATTACTGAATGCGTTTCCGAGAGATGCCATAGGGCATTGGCGAAAAAAGTCTTTACCAAGGATTCAAAATTGACTTTAAAAATAGAATTGACTCATAAATAAAGATACGGAATATGGTTAAGGTCCGTAAACCTGCTGCCAGGGCTTCCGGACACAGAATTTCAGCGCGAACATCAGGGACAAGGATCAGACATTGCATTCAAACACAAATAAGAGTTATCTTCGCAAATCACATGAGAAATATTCAACATATGAAAAAATTCGGCATTCTTGGTGTCTTTTTACTTTCAATGACCTTTTCATTTGGTCAGACGCCGGCAGAAACTTTTCTAAGTCAATATGATGACCGGACACAACAGGTGATACTGGAAACGGTGGCACAGGCATTTGTGTCCTGGACTATCCCTTCCGCTGCTGCAGGCTATCTGCGCCCCTACGAATCTTCTTTTCATCTTCTGGCTGATCTCAATGCCGGGGGTACGCTCACAAGACAACAGGTATTCACGCTGGCACATTACGTCATGGATACCCTGACCGATGACCAGTTAACCCAAATTGCCACCCAGGTCAACGCCGAAGAAATATTTTCTCAGGAATACCTCAATAAATATGGCTCTTTCGCCATGCTCCTCCACCAGATATATACGACCGGCGAGGTAGCGGATTCCATCCAGGTCGTTGAAGGCGCCTACGAACTCGGCATCGTCGCCGGTACCCTTACCTTTGACCGGTTGACTTTGTTGCAAACCCTTAAAAGTCAGCTTTCTCAGGCACAAATGGATTACTTATCTGTCCCATTTGATCAGGCCATGGCTGCCACACCGGATACCCTGGGCGAGCGTCTGGGCAATTTTTATGGCATGTTTACCGATGAGCGCCTGGAACGGGTTCAGTATTTTGCCGCTATCCTGATGTCCTTTCTCCAGTCTCACGAGCCGGTAACCAGGACGGATCTGTTACCTTTCTGGGGATGGGCTTATTTTATGGATTACGATACAGATGGCACCCTCACTCCCGAGGTTCTGGGGAGTACCATTTTAGAGGCTTTTTCACCGGAACAACTGACCCTGCTTGGTTTGGTCGTACCCCAGCTGATGCAGATGGATGCTGTGCTGGCCTCCCCGGATCAGGGGTTGATCATGGCATTGAGCAACCTGAAGGAAACCGGGGTGATCGATGACACGCAGTATTTTGAAGACATCACGGAATGGTACCTCCGTCTAGGCCTGCAAGCCAGGACTCTGTCACCGTTTTTTGCTACCGCCTTATGCGGTCTGTCGGATGAACAGGTTAATGCCTTTTCAGGATTGACCTCGCTGGATCTGCTGCTGGCTTACAAAGCCGCCTGCCCCGTCAGTTCCCGGCATGAAATTTCCACCTATACCCTGGATCTTTATCCTAACCCTGTGCGAGATCTCATCCGTTTGCCACTGGATCAAAAGATCTCCGGACCCGTGGCTATCCGCATCTGGAATACCCAGGGACAGCAAGTTTTACAGCAACAATACCCATATCTTCCAGCCAGCCTGGATGTAAGAGCGTTGCCTGGTGGCATGCTTTTCATCCAAATCGAGTCGGGAAGTGATCTATACCTGGGTAAAGTGATCAAAGAATAATTCGCAGTCAATGAAATGTCCAGGTTTCCGAAGGAATATCTCGGGACAGGACTTTATCTTACAACCTGGAGCTAAAACCTAAATATCATGACGCTTAAACAACTCATCAAACTCGAAGATAAAGCCAAGGAAGTGTGGGTCATCAGCCCCGGATTGCATTACGATACGGAAGTCAAAGATTTCTCTGAACTGGTCAGTGTGAATCTCGGTGAAAAAACGAAATACCGCTACATCGTACCCGCATCGAAGGACATCGAAAAAAACATGAAGATCTACCAGAAGCTTTATAAGGTTTCCGATGCTGAGATGGAGCAAAATTTTCTGCTCTTACCGGACAATGAATTTGTGCCTTTCATCATGGAGACCGCAATTTATGATGCTTCGACCGACTGCATTGCCTGCGCCACGCCGGCATCCGAGGACGGCCTGGGTGTGATTCGTTTTAATGACGAGACTTCTAAAAAGATCGCCAGGGATTTCAAAACCCTCTGGAAACGGTATAAGCGGAAGAATCCGTAGGATCCGGGTGGGAGATTTGGGATTTGAGATTTCAGATTTGGGATTTCAGATTTCGGATTTGGGATTTTGGATTTTGGATTTCAATTATCCCGTTCCTGATGTCTAACAAAAAAAAAGAGCGTGTGCAAAACCTGCGGCACACGCCCTTAGTAAAATCAACTGTAAAAAAATTTGGTTCTGAGCGAAACTAGCGGTATATCGTTTTCGAGCGGTATTTCCCATCAGCAGCTACAGTAACATCGTAGGTTCCTCTGCCGAAATCTTCAAGGACAAAGCGGTAGATTTTACCTGGCTTGATTTCCTGCTTCAGGTATGCTTTCGCATCGTCTTTGATCTCCAGATTCATTGCAGTAATGTTGCTCAACCGGGTATCAACCAGGATCGAGCCACCGGTTTGCAGTATTTCCGGGAACAAAACCGTCTCGGTAGATCCTTTCACGATGGTAGCTTTACCATTGTAGATCTCAAGCTTCTGGGAAATAAATACGTGGTCATTGTCCATTTCTACGTCATAACGTCCCTCTGCCAGGTGACGCAGGTTGAACAACTTGTTATTGGCTTTCGGACTTACCTTTTCGGACCAGACCAAGCCACCGTTTGCGTCCCAGATCCGCACCTGCGTTTCATCCTGCAACTCCTGAGTCTGCAGAATAAAGGCGGGAAATGTGGAATGCTGGGGAACAACCAGGACAGAATCCAGGTTGTTGGCGCGGGCTACCAGCGAGGCAGCCACCAGGCCTAAAATGAATGCAGTTTTTCCGATAAATGATTTCATGATTCAAAAATTTTAAATGATACTGCAAATTTAAGCTCGTCTAAATCTGGTGGTCTAGGTCAGAATTGACCATTTGTAATGCAATTTTAACCAGGCTTAAACGATATTAACCGGATATGCGTTAATTTTGCAGAACACAGCCTATGAAAGCATTACTTGAGAAGATTGAGCCTAACTTCGGTAGCTCATTCACCATCCGCCAGTTCGAAAACCAATTCCTGTTTAAGGACCCCGTGTGGCACTTCCACCCGGAGTATGAGATCGTCTATGTATCCAATGGCAAAGGCAAAAGGCACATCGGTAATCACATCTCGTATTACCAGGATGGTGACCTGATCTTCCTGGGACCCAATCTTCCGCATTTCGGATTCACTCAGGAGCGCCACGATGGTCATAAGGAAGTGGTCGTGCAGATGAAGCCCGATTTTCTGGGTGTACAATTTATCCAGAAGCCCGAACTAGCGGATATCCGGCGACTGATGGAACGGTCACGCAGCGGTCTGTCTTATTTTGGCCCGATCCGTCATGAGATCGGCAAACGCCTGATCCGGTTGGCTCAGGCCTCCCCGTTCGAGAAATTGATCGGGTTGCTGGACATCCTGAACGAACTGGCGACAAGCAATGACTATGAGAATCTGCACGCCAATGGTTTTACCCTCGATGTCATGGTTGAAGACGAAGAGCGGATCCAGCAAGTCTATAAATTCGTACAGCAGCATTTCCGGGAAAACATCACCCTGGAAGAGATCGCCCAGGAAACAAACTTTACCGTTCCTGCATTTTGCCGCTTCTTTAAAAAACTGACCAATCAGACCTTTACGCAGTTTGTCAATGAATTCAGAGTAGGTAACGCCTGCAATCAACTGCAGGAATCCGATGCACTGATCAGTGAGATAGCGCTGAACTGTGGATTCCACAACCTGGCTCACTTCAACAAGCAGTTTCAGCGGATCACCGGGAAAACACCAAGTGAATATAAACGCCAGATGAAACCAGTGGTGCACTTTTCGGTGGTCGATGAATCGTGACCATTTATCAACCCTGGCATACGAAGAATAAAGTGGTAAAGAGGCCTTTGCTTGCAGCATCAAATGGACATTAAAGCTGAAAACTTCCATGAATCTCTGACATTCATCGATTGTTACCGGTCCAAGTCGCAAACTACTGGTAATTTAGACTGGTTAGCGTTCCAACAACTTTAGCATTATGAAAAATATAATCTGGTTATTTGCTCTGATCGCCATTCTGGTGGCCACTTCCTGCTCCAACTATACCGAAGAATTATGGATCAATAAAGATGGCTCCGGAAGTTCACAGGTTACGCGTGATATGGGTGAAATGTTACCCTTGCTGCAACTGGCCATGTTATCAGGAGGTGACGATGAAAAATCCGATTCTTCCGGCAATATGGGTATGAAAATGGCCAAATCGGTCGCTCAATCCATCCTGGAGCGCGGTAAGATCGACACGACCATCATCTTAGCGGACCTCGTCAAGTCGGTAATGAATAAAGATAAGCAGGACCAGATGTCGATTACCAGGATGCGTGAGCAGCTGGCTCAGTCTACCGATATCTCCAGTGACGATAAAAAAATGTTCGGCCAGATCCTGGAAGAGGTCCTGACAACCCGTATCCGGTTTCAGCTGGATACCGAAAAGGATCTTCTCCGCCTGACCACCGACCAGTCCTTTTCAAGTGTTGAAAACCGGATCGCAGGCTCATTTGGTAAAATCTTTGAACTCGTAAACAAGTTTTTACCTTCCGAAGAAGGAAAGGCCCAGGAATACCTCGACATGGCCAAAACATTTAAGGACAGCGCCCCACGCTATGCCTTCACCGATAATTCATTCTCCATCCATCGCAGCGGCCTGGACCTGAGCTCCGGCGGCCAGCAATTGGAACAGGGCGAACAGATGGCCAAAGGATTTCTGGGCGAAAGCAAGTACCGGATGATCATCCATGTTCCGGGCAAGGTCAGGTCTGTCAATGTACCTGGCGCAACATTTTCCAAGAACACCGTTACCTGGGAGATTCCGTTAACCGATCTGATCGAGGCCAATAAGAACCTGGACATCAACATCGACTACAAAGGCAAACGGAAATACCGCACGATCGCCCCGACCTGGTAAGTTACACGGAGAGCCGCGGAGGTATCACCGTGAAACACGAGGGATGTTGGATAAGGTTACCCGGAATTTTACTTGGATAACCCAAGCTGCATCATTCAGATCAGTACCGAATTCCTATCGGGTATAATAAAATTCAATACTTACCGTGCCATCCTGATCCACGCATTCAGGTGTACTGGTCCGGAAGGAGAGTTCCTCTTCATACCAATCGCCCGTAAGCAACGTATCGGTCTTACCTGCAAAAAAGAAATGGTCGGAATCACGACCTCGCGACTGCGTGATAAGTTCAAAAGGGCAAGAAAAATCACCTTGTACAGATAAAGCCATTTTATAGGTGCCTTGTGGTGGGGTAAATGCCTCATCAAACAGCTGGGGTAATTCATACGACCAACGCTTTCCACACCCAGCTAACATCATAGCCAGCAAAAGAACGATAGGTTTTTTCGGAAATACCTACAATTTATCCTTAACAGGATTCATTTACGCAGCGGTTTGGCGTGCAGAAGGTTTGAGATCATTAAGATGAAAATCAGTAATTTACCCTGCTCAAACACAAAAGACATGTCCCGAATTCTGACTTTAACGGTTTTGTTCTTCTCCTTCCTGACCCTCACCGCTCAGCCCAGTCTGTCAAAAATAGACCAGTTGATTGCTGATGCACAGGAGAAATACCATATCCCCGGCATGGCCGTAGGCATCACCTATCAGGGTAAGACCTTTCTGGCTAAAGGTTATGGTGTAAAGGAAAAAGGAAAACCGGGACTAGTGGATGAGAATACCTTGTTCGCGATCGCCTCCAACACCAAGGCGTTTATTGCCACTATGATCGGGATGCTGGTCGAAGAAGACAAGCTCAGCTGGAATGATCCGGTCCGTCAGTACCTCCCCTATTTTGAGCTGAAGGATCCGGCCGCCAATGAACTGCTGACGATCCGCGATCTGCTCTGTCACCGGGCCGGATTGGGTACTTATTCTGGGGATGTCCTCTGGTACAAATCCGAACGATCCGCCGAAGAAGTTCTGAAACGGGTAAAAGCGTTGGAACCAGCTTATTCTTTCCGTGACGGTTACGGTTATTCCAACCTGATGTTTATCGCCGCCGGCGAAGTGATCAGGGCTGTGACCGGAAAGACCTGGCATGAACTGGCGCAGGAAAAGATCTGGACACCCATCGGCATGGACCGGACGATCTGGTCGGTCAGCATGCTCGAAAATAATTATGCCATACCGCATAAACCACAACCGGATGGTCCTGATAAGGCTATTCCCTGGGTCAACTGGGACAATATGGGCGCGGCCGGAGGCATCATCTCTTCCGCGAACGATATGATCCGCTGGATGCAACTGCATTTACAGGGCGGCAAATGGCATGATCATGAAATCTATCCCGAAGCGATCCAGGCTGAAACCATGCAGCCCAACAACAGCTACCGGCTGTCATCCAACGCACTGAAGGCCATGCCCGAGAGGACCTATGCCGGTTATGGCCTCGGATGGGGACTGATGGATTATGCCGGGCACTGGGTGGTCAGCCACGGCGGAGGATACGATGGTATGTATTCGAAAGTCATGATGGTGCCGGACATGCAACTGGGGATTGTCATCCTGACCAATACCATGAAAGGCATCAGTAATCCACTCAGCTATGCATTGCTGGACCTCTTCAGGGAATCACCGGGCCACGACTGGATCGGGGAAGGCCTGCAGGGCGAAACCGCCAATCGCAAACGCCTGGCCGACCGGCTGGCGGAACGCACCGAGCATCGCGTTTTGGGCACCAAACCGGACTTCAATCCTGAAGACGCTGCTGGCGAATATGAGGATGAATTGTATGGCAGCCTGGAGGTAACGTGGGATGGAAAGGAGATGGAATTGCATTTTGGTCAGGCACCACATCTGGATGCAACCCTGACACACTGGCATTACAATACCTACCAGATCACCTGGCATGAGCCGCAGGCCTGGTTTGGCTTTGGCACGGTGCAGTTTACCCTTGATAACCAGGGCAAAGTCCACGGCATGGAATTCGATATACCGAATGACGATATCTTCTTCGAAGAAATTCATGCGGAGAAGAAATAATGTGTTTTTGAGATTCGGTAACCACTAAGGCATAGAGGTCACGGAGAACACTAAGGAGTTTTGAATATGAACGCTTCGTCTGCCTGAAACGAATATTCCGCCAGCCAAACAGGTTCAGTATATGGTCATTTTTCCACGATTTGTTCGCCGGAGCTGAAAACTGGGTTTGTGGTTGAATACGTTAATCAGGGCATTCAGAGTAGGGGTAAACACTAAGGCACAGAGGTCACCCAGAACACTAAGGAGTTTTTGATATGAACCCTTCGTCTGTCTGAAACAAATATTTCGCCAGTCAAACAGGTTGAAAATATGGTCATTTTCCCACGATTTGTTCGCTGGAGCCGAAAACTGGGTTTGTGGTTGAATACGTTAATCAGAGCATTCAGAGTAGGGGTAAACACTAAGGCATTGAGGTCACGCAGAACACTAAGGAGTTTTTGATATGACCGTTCGTCTGTCTGAAACAAATATTTCGCCAGTCAAACAGGTTCAGAATATGGTCATTTTTCCACGATTTGTTCGCTGGAGCTGAAAACTGGGTTTGTGGTTGAATACGTTAATCAGGGCATTCAGAGTAGGGGTAAACACTAAGGCATTGAGGTCACACAGAACACTAAGGAGTTTTTGATATGAAGCTACGCCGGCCAGATGTAAGTTCTTTCCATGATAGCCCAATAAAGTTTATGTAGAAAACCTTTAGTGACCTAAGTGTCCTTTGTGCCTTGGTGGTAAATGGATCTACTTCTGCTACTTCTGATACCTCTGATGCTTCTGATTCTTCTGTTACGTCCGATACCCACTGACACTCCTTAGTCTGTTAGCACCTCGTCTATTAACATTGATACCGACTTACAATTTTTTATGCATCAAAACTCTTGGTGGCCCTAAGTGTCCTTCGTGCCTTGGTGGTAAATGGATCTACCTCTGCTACTTCTGATACTTCTGATACCCACTGAAACTCCTTCGTCTGTCAGCACCTCGTCTATTAACATTGATACCGACTTACAATTTTTTATGGATCAAAACTCCTGGTGGCCCTAAGTGTCCTTCGTGCCTTGGTGGTAAATGGATCTACCTCTGCTATCTCTGCTACCTTTTTACCCCTTCTACCTTATCAACGTCACATCACCCCGGTATTTGATGCGGGCGCCGTCGCGGAAGGTAACATCGACTACGTAAACATAAACACCTGGATTCATCACACGGTTATTTACGCGGCCATCCCAACCTTCAGTGCCGCCGAAACTCGGTGTCAGGTTCTCGCGGTCGAAGAGGACATTACCCCAGCGGTCGAAGACGCGCATGGAGTTGATGGCGGTGACACCGGTGCCGGTGAACACCTGAAACAGGTCGTTGCGACCATCATCATTTGGCGAAAAGGCATTCGGAATAAATACGTGGCGGATCAGGCGGACGCTGACCGGAATGGAAGCGGTCTGCATGCAGCCGGTGGCGTCGGTTACGATCAGGGTATAGGTGCGATTGGTACTCGGCGCCAACAGGACAGATGAGCAATCCTGGGTGGTACAGTTCAGTTCATCCATCGGGTCCCAGACGTAATCGACAATGGGGAACATGCCGGTAACGACAGGTGTAAGCACGAGGCTGTCTCCAAGATCAATGACAATGTCTCCACCATGATCGATCTGAATCTCCGCCGGCTCTACTAAAACCAGGGTGGTATCCAGGAAACATCCCAGCTTATCGGTGACGCGGATCGAATAAGTGCCGGCACCCAGGCTGGCTCCATTCGTTGTTTCTACCGGAGGCGCACCGTTGACGCTGTACATGTAATTGGTGGGTTCATTACCGCCGGTGACATTGGCAAATTCGACCAGGGTCTTATCGCCAAAACAGGGTATGGAATCGATGGAAGCAAAAGCAAGGGATAACGGAAGCGGGCCGTCCAGGTGATACGACAACATATCCGTACATCCACGGGAATCCGTCACCGTTACCACATAGAGGCCGGTATCCAGTCCGGTGGCTATTTCTGCATCGGTCAGGCCGTTGCTCCAAACGATGGTGCGGTTACCCGGATTACCTCCGGTGATGGTCAGGGCAATGCGGCCGTTATTCTGATCGGCACAGGTCTCGCCGGTCGTAGCCGAGGCGTCAACTCCAACGATCAAAGAATCGGGTTGCTGGATGGTGACAAACAGGCTGTCCCGGCAATCGTTGGCATCGCGTACCAGCGCTTTGTAGCGGCCGGCCGCCACATTGGTCAGGGAAGTTCCGATGGTGGAAGATGCCGGCCACAGCACCGAATAACCGGGTTTGCCACCCTGGATGGCGATGGTAGCGCTACCATTAGCCAGGCCATTGCAGGTGACATCGGTGATCAGTGAATTGGCCAGATCCAGTCGGATCGAGTCCGGGCTGAGAATCTGAAATGAATCCAATTGCCTGCAATTCATTGCATCCGTAATACTTACCCGATGCCATCCCCCGCTTAGATTCATGGGATGATCTGATGTTGAACCATTATCCCATAAATAGTTATAGGCAGGTAATCCATTAGTTACAAAAACACGCACTCCTCCATCCAAGGTTCCCGCACAACTCGTACTATCCGGTTCCGCAAAGGTGAGGATCATAGCTGCCGGCTCACTCAGGACGGTATCCGCCGTATAGACCGGACAGTTGTTGGCATCGGTGACCGATACGGTGTAAGCGCCCGCCGGTATAGCCGGAAGGAGCGGATTATTGGTGCCATTGGGATTGGACCAGGAATACGAATAAGGGCCGGTACCGCCGGTCACCTGAATGCTCAGCGAGCCATTGGACTCGCCGGCGCATGAAGGCTCGGTGGTGATAAAGGAGTGACTCATCATCGGTGGTCCCGCCAGCAAGACACTGTCGGTGCTCATGCAGCCACCGGCATTGACGGTGACCCGATACGTGCCAGGGGTGAGGTTCTGGATGGTATTGGACGTGGCCCCGGTATTCCAGGTCAGGTTATCGATGGTCACTCCCGGCCCGGTGACAACGGCCAAGGCACCGTCATTACCTCCGGGGCAGGATATGTTTTTAGTGGTGTCGATGGTGAAATCGACGCGGTCCCTGGTGACATCAAATGGGCCAAATGTGGATTCACATCCCTTTACATCAGTAACTGTCACACTGTATTGACCTTCATTAAGTCCTGATGCATTCATGGATGTCGAATTATTACTCCATAAGTAATTATAAGGCATCGTTCCACCCTGCATAAAAAGTCGAATCTCACCGTTGCCGGGAGAAGTACAAGATTCTCCTATGATATCTACATGAGTCGTATCCAAGAAGGCTGGTTCAGGCATGTTAAAAACTAAGGAATCCCTGCAACCTGCATCATCAAATGCATAAGCGACATAGGTCCCACCATATAAATTATTGAAAGTGTTACTATTTGTACTAGTTTGACCTAATGGATATTTAATTAAATAACTGATGGAGCCGGTTGGTGTGCCTTTAATTGGTACCAAACCTAGTGTTACTCCTCCATCATCCATACCAAAACAACTGATGGTATCGTAAATAGCAGTAAGCTCAAAATCAATTTTAGCTCCGACATTGATATCAAATGTGTCTTCACATACTCCATCACTTATTCGAATTTTATATAATCCTGGTTCAGCATCCCTAATGGTTATAGACCCCCTCGGATTGGACACTGGAGTACCCCCGATCCATTCAAAGTCATAAAAACCGTTGGTTGAATTTCCACCAGTTCCAGCAACTTGTAAATATCCATCACTTAAGCCTAGACATGTTGCACTATCATTTCTAATTGGGACATATTGAATTGGATCTTTACCAATTGTAGATGAGTGTGAAGCTGTACAACCATTAATGTCGGTCACTGTGACTGAATAGGTTCCAGCAGTTAATCCACTAAGACTTCTTGAATTAATTTCACCTGTAGACCATTCTACCAAAAATTGTGGAGGCGAGCCTCCAAGTATTGTTAGACTCAAACTACCGTTTGAATCTCCAAAACACGTTGGATCATGGCCATCAATTCTTGCTTCTAAATCCCCGCCTGAAGTAGGATTAGGTAAGTCAATGATTTTTATAGAATCTGCACCGGAAGCATCTACTATATGAAAGGTGTAAGTGCCTTGTGGCAACTTACCAATTCTCAATGTATCACCAGGGTTGTTTATGATACCACTACTATCCTTAGGGCCAGTCCAGTTAACATTATAAGGAGGTGTACCTCCAAAGCCAACTACGGTTACAGTTCCTTGCATATTACCCGTGTTATAACATGCCTGAAAAAAAGCATCCAGCGTGCTGGCAGGGGTAACCTGGATGGAACAGCCCTGGACCATTGGTATGATCTCTGTCCCAGCGGGACCATAGGCCAGAAACAGGGGTTCCCCACTCTTGATGAAATCGATGGGATAGGATCCGGGCGCTTTGGCTCGCAGGCAAACCTCAAACAAGACATCGTTATTCTGAAAAGTAGAGCCATTGACGATATCGGGTGCCGTCCAGGCTACTTTCACCCGGCCGAAACTTTGAATGGGATTGACCACCAGCGGTTGATCAAAGTCCGGATGAGGATTATTGATCGATACAAATTCGAATTCCAGTTGGTTGTATGCGATGGTAAATTCCGATGCGACGATGCCATCCACGGCACTGATCGTTACCGGTATACAGATAATATCTCCTACCTGCACGGTGCCACAACCCAACTGCATGTTCACCGTTGGCAATTGTGCTTTAGCCCACAAGCTTAAGAAAAGCACATATACTAATAAGGTGTACCTCCTTCCCATACGTTCCCTGTTCAAAAAAGAATGCAAATTTAGTCGTTCGGATTAGATATCAAACTTCTAGTTCTAATAGCTGCTGTCTAAAATGGGGATCCGATTCCAAGAATCTGAACTAAAAACGACGTGGGGGTGGCGATATTGCCAGTGTGAAATAATTTAATGTGTTAAGGGACGTGTTTACGTATTTACGTGTTGAAGGGTTTATGTGGTGTGTTTTTTTGGTATTGTGGTTTTTTGGTATTGTGGTATTGCGGTTTTGTGGTTTTTTGGTTTTGTGGTTTTTTGCTGGTTTAATGGTGATCCACCGCATACCCCATACCCAACACCTCATACCGCAAACCCCATACCTCTTACCCCGCAACTTCATACCTAATACCTCACACCCTTAACCCAATCTCATTTCCCCCACCTGAGCAATGTAGCCCCCCAGGTAAATCCGCCGCCGAAGGCAGTCAGGATGATGTTATCACCGGGTTTCAGTCTGGATTCGTAGTCCCACAGGCACAGCGGCAGGGTGGCCGCGGTGGTATTGCCGTATTTCTGGATGTTGACCATCACCCGTTCGGCGGGTATGCCCAGCATATTTCCGACCCCGTCGATGATGCGTTTATTCGCCTGATGGGGTACCAGCCAGGTCACATCCTCTGTGGTCAGGTTATTGCGGCGCAGCACTTCCTGTACCGTCTCGGTCATGCCTTTGATGGCCGCCTTGAAGACCGGTTTGCCATCCTGGAAAACGTAGTGTTGCCGCTGGTCCACTGTCTCATGGCTGGCGGGATGCAAAGAACCACCCGCCTGCATATGCAGGTATTCGCGACCGGAACCATCCCCATGGAATACCGAGTCGATGACGCCAAATCCGGAAGTGCCTGGTTCCAGCAATACCGCGCCGGCTCCGTCGCCAAAGATGACACAGGTGGTCCGGTCGGTATAATCGATGATCGAGGACATCATATCGGCACCCACCACCACAACTTTGCGGTAACGTCCGGACTCGATGAAAGAGGCGCCGGTGGAGAGGGCAAAAAGGAATCCTGAACAAGCTGCGTTCAGATCGAATCCCCAGGCTTTGGTGGCGCCGATCTTATCGCAGATGGTATTGGCGGTATCCGGGAAGACCATATCCGCCGTCACGGTGGCGCAAATCAGCAATTCGACCTCCTCCGGACTGGTGCCGGTCTTTTCAAGGAGTTTTAGCACTGCGCGGGTGGCCATGTCCGAGGTGGCTTTGCCCGGTTCTTTCAAGATCCGGCGTTCTTCGATGCCGGTACGGGATTTGATCCACTCATCACTGGTGTCCACCATGGTTTCCAGGAGCGCATTGGACAATACGAAGTCCGGTACATAACCCTGAACTCCGGTGATCACTGCATTAGTTGCTACCATATACGTAACTGCTATAACGAGGGGCAAAGGTAACAAATCTCCAATTGATCCCATGGCAATTCGCTGGCCAAATGGCTGATGATGAAGTCGCATGACAAGTCCGGTCACACGGATCGTTTTTGCCGTGGATGAAAGGTACAGATCTGGCCCGGACGTATAATAGGCCCCTTGCAACCAGCGTTATATGGTTACAACGGGGTTACTCATCCCCGCTACAAAGCTCCCAATTACCCGTTCTTTCAAGGGGCAATATCTTCGTGTGCATGGCTTATGGTTCTCAAATAATTTGCTTATACATTACATTATTTTAACATTTATGTATTATTAAATGTATATCTATTTGATTTTTAATATATTAATAGCAATTCCAACCCATTTCTCCTCATAAAATTTTTAGTTAAAGTTTACATTTTGGCATAAATAGGCACTGTTTTTGTAATGTTTAAAGTATCTGAAAACAAAGCATTACACTTTTAAAAAACTTGTCATATAAAATCTTTTGTGCCATGAAAAAATTGTCGTTAATCATCACCGCCTGCACCTTAATCCTGACGATGGGGCGAGCAGGTACTACTACGGAGGGTCCGGTAGAATTCTATAAAGGAAGCCTCCTCTCCGCTAAGGAAAAAGCGCGTACCGAACAGAAGTATTACTTCATTGAATTCTATGCAGACTGGTGTAAGCCTTGCCAGTGGATGCAGGAAAATACGTTCAGCAATCCAAAGCTGGCCGGCTACATCAACGATGAATACATCGCCCTGCGGGTGAACATCGAAGATTTTGACGGTCATGCCCTGAAACAAAAATATAACGTCGAGTACTTACCGACAGTCATTGTATTTAATTCGGAAGGGGAAGTGCTGGCAAAGCACGAAAAGTCCCTGTCAGCTAGCCAAATGCTGAAGATTCTCAAAGACCATCGTGATAATGCAACTGTAACACCAACCTCACAACCTGCACGACAAGTCGAGAACTCTTCAGCATCTGCTCCCCGTCCGTCTTATGCATCCTACCGCGAATCCGGCAATAGTTCATCTTTCTTTGCCATCCAGGTAGGGGTCTATCAGAATGCCACCAACTTGTTCAAGCAGGTGGAAAAACTGAAAGAAATGTTTAGCGAGCCGGTTCAAGTCATCAATCAGAAAGATCCGCAATCCGACGTCGTAACCTACAAAATCGTCGTAGGTAAATTCACGGACCGCGGTGACGCCGACCAATACCTGACGGTCGTGAAAGGATCCGGGATCAACGGATTCGTCAAAACTGTAAGTCAAAACGAAGTTCAATAAACCAATTAAGCCGATTCTCCGAAAGAGAAAATCTCATCCCAAAACAGATTTTAGGTCCCTGGCTACTGGCAAGGGGCCTTTTTTCTTGTGGTAAACAGCCGTTGGACATAAATTGTACGACGTCAGATCAAGCGCTTTCCGGCCCTGATTGTCCAGTGTCTGAAGTCTGATGTTAAGAATCTAATATCTAGTGCTTATCTTTGCCTCGCTAAAAAATGAACTACGTATATGGCTAACACTTCGGATATCCGTAATGGATTGTGTATCGAGTTGAATGGGGAACTGTATACTATTGTAGAATTTCAACATGTGAAACCCGGAAAAGGCAACGCATTTGTCCGGACCAAGATCAAAAACCTGACGACTGGGAAAGTGTTGGAGAATACTTTCTCTGCCGGGCACCAGATCTTTCCCGTTCGCGTAGAACGCCGTAAATTCCAGTTTCTCTACAAAGACGAACTGGGATACCACTTTATGGATAATGAGACGTACGAACAGGTAGCTGTCCAGGAAGAATTGATCGACTATCCCCGCTTCCTCAAAGAAGGCGGTGAGGTGGAGATCCTCTTTCATGCAGAAAAAGAAATGCCGCTTTCGGTTGAATTGCCCCAACACCTCATCGTAACCATTGCCTACACCGAACCCGGCTTAAAGGGCAATACCGCAACAAATGCCTCCAAGCCGGCAACCACTGAGACCGGGGCGGAGATCCGCGTACCCCTGTTCATCGACCAGGATGAAGAGGTGAAGATCGAAACCGCAACCGGTAATTACATCGAACGAGCTAAATAATTGTCGTATGACAACAAAAGACATACAGGAACTGATCCGGCTGGTAAACCGGTACAATCTTTCGGAATTCAAACTCCGTGACGGTGATTTTGAACTGACATTGCGCTCAGAAAGTTTTTCAAAGTCCAGCAGAAAGGAGGTCGTTCCTTCCATGATACCCATCCAGTCTTCCATCCCTGCCGTCCAGCAAGCACCGGTGACTCCAATGCCAGCCCAACCGGCAAAAGCAGAACCGGCCGCACAGGGAGGCACAGAGGCAGAAGCCTCCAATGCCAATCTGGTTGAAATAAAATCCCCGATGGTAGGGACCTTCTACCGCTCTCCGGCACCGGAGAAACCGGCCTACATCAAAGTAGGAGACTCCATCGACAACGGGCAGGTAGTCTGTATCATTGAGGCCATGAAACTCTTCAATGAGATCGAGTCGGAAGTAAAAGGCAAAGTGGTGAAGATCATGGTCGATGATGCCTCTCCCGTAGAGTATGAGCAAGTACTGTTTCTTGTAGACCCCAATGCCTAGTTCGCAGGGGACAAACCAGGTACACATGTTTAAAAAAATCCTGATAGCGAATCGTGGGGAAATCGCCCTGCGCATCATCCGCACCTGCAAAGAGATGGGTATCAAAACGGTAGCCATTTACTCCACGGTGGATAAAGAAAGCCTTCATGTGCGATTTGCAGACGAAGCTGTATGCATCGGCCCGGCCGTGTCCAGCGAATCCTATCTGAGCATACCGCGCATCATGGCAGCGGTGGAGATCACCAACGCGGACGCAGTCCATCCCGGTTACGGCTTCCTGGCCGAAAACTCGGACTTCGCGGAGATGTGTATCGAATACGGCATCAAGTTTATCGGCCCCACTCCGGAACAGATACGCCTGATGGGTGACAAGATCACCGCCAAAGAAACCATGATCAAAGCCGGTGTTCCCACCGTGCCCGGATCCGGAGGCCTGGTCAAAGATGTTAAATCAGCTCTGAAAACCTGCCAGGAAATCGGATTTCCGGTCATCATCAAAGCCACTGCCGGTGGTGGGGGAAAAGGAATGCGTGTCGTCTGGTCCGAAAAAGAATTTGAGACCCAGATGGAAATGGCCCGCAAGGAAGCCAAGGCCGCTTTTGGCAACGACGGGGTGTACATCGAAAAATACGTTGAAGAACCGCGCCACATCGAATTCCAGATCATCGGCGACCAATACGGGAAGGTAGCCCACCTTTCAGAACGCGACTGCAGCATCCAGCGCCGCCACCAGAAACTGGTCGAAGAGTCTCCTTCGCCATTCATGACGCCTGAGCTCCGCGAGCGTATGGGAAATGCCGCCGTCGCTGCCGGTAAAGCCATCAACTACGAAGGTGTTGGGACCGTCGAATTCCTGGTGGACAAATACGGGGACTTCTATTTTATGGAAATGAATACCCGCATCCAGGTGGAACACCCGGTGACCGAGGAGGTCATTGACTGGGACCTGATCAAAGAACAAATCAAAGTCGCCGCCGGGATTCCCATCTCCGGTAAAAACTACATACCTCAATTGCATGCCATGGAATGCCGGATCAATGCCGAGGATCCTTTCAACGATTTCCGGCCCAGTCCCGGCAAGATCACCGGCTTTCACAGTTCCAAAGGCCATGGCGTTCGTGTAGACACGCATGTCTATGCCGGATATACCGTACCACCCTACTACGACTCCATGATCGCCAAATTGATCTGTAAAGCGCAGACCCGGGAAGAATGCATCACCAAAATGGAACGGGCGCTCGATGAATTTATCATTGAGGGTATCAAGACAACCGTACCATTCCACCAGAAACTGATGAAAAACGAAGATTTCCGTAACGGCAACTTCCATACCCGCTTCCTGGAAAACTTTGATTTCGGTCAGAAAAAAAATCATTAACTCCGGAATGCCTCATTGCTGATTCCGGCGGGAAGCACCATGCAGGAAATAAGAAAATTGTGGACCTATCTGAAGCCCTATTTTGGGCTGGTGCAGCTTAATATTCTGAGCAATGTATTGATGGCTTTTTTTACAGTGGTCAGCATCCCTGCCATCATTCCCTTTCTCCGTGTCCTGTTTAACCTGCAGGAGAGAGTGACCACAAAGCCTGAGCTCTCATTCTCCGCTTCAGCGATACTCGACTATCTCAACTATTCATTCAGCCAGGTCATCGACCGCTATGGTTCCAGCCGGGCACTGGTGTATGCCTGTCTGGGAATTATTGTCATTTTCCTGCTGAAAAATCTGTTTCGTTATCTGTCACTGTTTTTTCTGGCGCCGGTACGCAATGGCGTGGTATTCGATCTGCGCCGGTCGCTCTTCAGCAAACTGATCAGTCTGCCGCTGGGCTTCTTTACCGATGAACGCAAAGGCGATATGCTCACCCGCATGAGCTCCGATATCTCCGAAGTGGAGTTCTCGATCATGTCGATGCTCGAGTCTTTTTTCCGCGAGCCCATCATCATCGCCGGCAGTATCCTCTTTATGTTTTATGTCAGCCCGTCCCTTACCGTTTTCGTGTTCGCGCTGATCCTTTTCACGGGATTCATCATTGGTGGCATATCCCGCGCCCTCAAGAAAAAATCATTACAGGCCCAAAATCTGCTCGGCACCATCATGTCCATCGTGGAGGAATCGCTGGGTGGCCTGCGCATCATCAAAGCCTTCAATGCTGAAAAATTTCAGGAGGATCGCTTTAACCAGGAAAACAACCAGTACCGCCGGTTAATGAACCGCATCTTATGGCGCCGGGATCTGGCCTCACCGCTCAGTGAATTTTTGGGCATTGTGGTCGTGGCCGTGTTGATGTGGTATGGCTCACGTCAGGTCTTCAATCAGACCATTGGCCCGGAGACCTTCATTGCATTCCTGTTTGCATTCTTCAATGTCATCAATCCGGCCAAAGCATTCTCCACGGCGTATTACAATCTGCAGAAAGGTCGTGCCGCCCTGCAGCGCATCGAATATATCCTGCAGACGGATAATACCATTGAAGAAGCCACTCATCCCCACCGGATCAACCAGTTTAACCGGTCGGTACGTTACGATCAGATCTTTTTCAGGTACCACGACCAACAACCGTGGGTACTGGACGATGTCTCATTTACCCTGAACAAAGGCAAAACGATCGCGCTGGTAGGAAGCTCCGGATCAGGCAAATCGACCCTGGCTGATCTGCTTCCCCGCTTTTACGACCTCAATGCCGGAGAAATCTACCTGGATGACATTCCATTGAAAGAATATTCTATTCGTGATCTTCGTTCCTTACTCGGTATTGTATCCCAAGAAGCCATTTTATTTCACGATACCATATACAATAACATTGTATTCGGACAAGAAGGTGTGACACCAGATCAAGTAGAACAAGCAGCACGAATGGCCAATGCCCATGAATTTATCATGGAGACCGAACACGGCTATCAGACCGTCATCGGGGACCGCGGTACGAAACTCAGCGGTGGTCAGCGTCAGCGCATTACCATTGCACGGGCTTTTCTGAGCGATCCGCAGATCCTAATCTTTGACGAAGCCACCTCTGCACTGGATGCGGAGTCCGAGCGGCTGGTCCAGGCGGCAATGGAGACCCTGCTGGAGGACCGGACAGCCATTATTATTGCACACCGGCTGAGTACCATTCAACATGTGGACGAAATTCTGGTTATTAAAAATGGCAAAATTATTGAACGGGGAAACCATCAGGAGTTGAGTAATCAACAGGGAGAATACGTAAAATTCATGCAACTGCAGGCCCTATGAAGAAATGTTACACCCTTTATCTGGTGTTCTGCATCCTGCTAGGTGCTGGCGGCTACAGCCAGGCGCAAGTGATCATCACTTCCAGGGCTGTACCGCAACCGTATGATACCCTTGAATTCCTTACCGATTTACTGCCCGGTACAGGAGGTCTGCAGGAAAGCGGTACGGGACAACGCTGGGACTTCAGCAGCCTCTCTTCTCCCTACATCTACCAGATGATCCTGCGCCATCCCAGTGAAGGCAAAGGATATGGCCGCTTCCGGCGTGCCCAATCCATGGGGGTTTCACCCGACGGATATGAGGTCTATTACAGCTGGACGACCAATGCCATGAACATCATGGGCTATTATGGTTACGACTTTACCGGACTGGGCATCAAGGCCAGCAGCTACTACACCAGGCCCTACCCGGTGATCGAAACACCCCTGGAATACCGAAAATCCATCGACTACTCCACCCAACTGATCATGCCGCTGGGACGGAACCAGGTGCCTCAGTCCATCCTGCGGCAATTGCCCTACACACCGGACTCCATCCGTTTTGTGCAGGATATCCGCCGAACCGACAAGGTTGATGCCGAAGGTTATCTCGACCTGCAGGTGCAGACATATGCCGTATTACGGGTGACCCGCACCGAACAAATCACCAAACGACTGGAAGTACGCAGCCAAACAATACCCTGGCAAAATGTATCGGACCTCTTTAAAGAGCAGCGCTTTATGCAGCCCGATTCAACCAAACGCATTCTCTTCTTATCCAACGAGTCCAAGGTTCCCGTCGCTGAATTTTGGGTTAACCCGGCTTCCAACCGCATTAATAAAGTACAATATGCTTCCTATCCTTATCTGAATAATGTGTCCAGGATCAGCAAATCACTTCCGGATATTTATGCCTATCCCAATCCTACCCTGGGCAAGCTGCGATTTGACTTCATCAATCTTCCCAGAGGATATTATAAACTGAATATCACCAATGTACTGGGTAAACAATACTGGACCCAGACTTACTACCTGGATCAGAATAAATCCATACCGGTTGATCTGACTTTCCTGCCTGAGGGAACCTATTTCTACCGTTTGCTTTCCGAACAAGGGGAAACCATAACCACCAAGAAGTTAATCATCCTTACGCCTTAACCATGGGCGGTATAAGGATCCCCAGCCCCCTTGATCGTATTGCGATTCCGGGATCGAGTACGATTTACATCAAGCGTGACGACCTGATTCATCCGCTATGGGGCGGCAATAAATGGCGCAAGCTCAAATACCATCTGGCTGTCTACAATGCAGGAAATTTCTCCGGAATGATCTCCTACGGAGGCATCCACTCCAATCACCTGTTTGCACTGGGCGCATTATGTCATGAATGGGATATTCCCCTTATCGCATACATCAGAGGCCATGATCCTCTGCCGATGACGCCTACCCTGGACGCATTAACCCGCTGGGGCGTACAGATCAAAACCACGAATACAGACGAATACCGGGTGCAAAAACGCCTGGTCGGCATCAGGGATGGATGGATGATCATCCCGGAAGGAGGAACCGATGAGCTGGCTTTAAATGGCGTCGGGGAGCTCGCGGAAGAGATTATGGAACAATTGCCTGGGACGACTCATATTATGGTTCCAGTCGGAAGTGGAGGCACCATCGCCGGCCTGGTCATGAGGCTACCGGAGCGGGTCCGGATCATCGGTGTGGTGCCCATGAAGGCAGCGGCCATGAGAGAAGATCTGATCGGTCGTTTTCCCCGGTTGGCTGAACGGTCAACATGGCAACTGAACCATGATTATCATTTTGGTGGTTTTGGGAAATACCATCCGGAAATCATCCGAATCATGAAGTTGTGGGTAGCGCAATATCAGGCCCCTCTGGACCCGGTGTATACTGCAAAAATGGCTTTGGCCCTGGAAGACCTGGTACAAGGTGGCTTTTTCCCTGAGGATTCCAGGATTGTCCTGATCCATACCGGTGGCCTTCAGGGCATCGAAGGATATCTAAATGCATACCGGAAGCAAATTACCTTGATCTCGTGATAATAACCTTTTTGCGAGGGAAATGTGCCGTGCCTACAGCACTCCGTGTTTGTTGTTTCATTATTTCGGCGGATTAAAATCCGCCGCTACAAGATGTGTCGAGCCTCCGGCTCTGATCTTTCGTGGGAACAGATGTTCATATTATTCACCCTATAAGTTGATTGTCTTCATCGCAACACCTTAATCCAACTTGTAGCTTACTTAGTATAGAAATCCGAGTCAGCCCTTTGAGTGGCGTAGCCACGGAAACATTTTGTTGCCCTGGATTTTAATCCAGGGGCTGCAGCCTTCCTAAGCTTGAGATCCAGCGGATCGGCACATAACCGGTGAACCAAAAACCGCCGCTACAAGATGTGTCGAGCCTCCGGCTCTTGCCCATCTCAGGATTGAAATTGCAATAATTCACAATGCTAATTCGAGTGGCATAGTCACGGAAATATTTTGTTGCCCTGGATTTTAATATGCTGAGCATAAAAGAAATCTGCCGTGCCTACAGCACTCCGTCTTCGGTGTTTCATTATTTCAGCGGATTGAAATCCGCCGCTACAAGATGTGTCGAGCCTCTGGCTCTTTCTATTCAGGTCCTCGAGTGGCGTAGCCACGGAAACATTTTGTTGCCCTGGATTTTAATCCAGGGGCTGCAGCCTTCCTAAGCTTGAGATCCAGCGGATCGGCACATAACCGGTGAACCAAAAACCGCCGCTACAAGATGTGTCGAGCCTCCGGCTCTTGCCCATCTCAGGATTGAAATTGCAATAATTCACGATGCTAATTCGAGTGGCGTAGCCACGGATCATTTTATTGACCTGGATTTTAATATGCTGAGCATAAAAGAAATCTGCCGTGCCTACAGCACTCCGTCTTCGGTGTTTCATTATTTCAGCGGATTGAAATCCGCCGCTACAAGATGTGTCGAGCCTCTGGCTCTTTCTCTTCAGGTCCTCGAGTGGCGTAGCCACGGATCATTTAGTTGCCCTGGATTTTAATCCAGGGACAGCAGGCTTCCTAAGCTTGAGATCCAGCGGATCGGCACATCTGTTAATAAATATTCCCGATAATTAATTATATTAGTAAGCAACATTTATCAACCCATAAGCAATCGAATATCATGGCTAATACTTACCACCAAATTTACTTGCAAGTTGTATTTGCGGTAAAATACAGAGCTGCAATTATTGACCCGACATGGAGAAGCCAGTTATTCGCTGTAATAGGTAATTTAATCAATGAATGTGGTTGCAGAAATATAATTGTTAATGGTGTTGAGGATCATGTGCATTGTTTTTTATCATTGAAGCCATCAATTTCAATAGCTGAACTTATGAAATCAGTGAAGGCCAAATCATCAAAATTTATTAATGATCAGTCATTGACAAAGCATCGCTTCAATTGGCAAAATGGTTATGGAGTATTTTCATATGGGAAATCTCAAATAGATGATGTTATTAAATATATTAAAAGACAGGAGGAGCATCATCGCAATTTTACTTTCAGGGAGGAGTATATAGACTTGCTTGAAAAATTCAATATTAATTTCGATGATCAATATCTATTTAAAGACTTAGAATAAACAAATATCCTGGAATTTTTTTAGCGGATTAATATCCGCCGTTACAAGAAGTGTCGAGACTCCGGCTCTTTCTCTTCAGGTCCTCGAGTGGCGTAGTCACGGATCAAATTTTTGCCCTGGATTTTAATACGCTGAGCATAAAAGAAATGTGCCGTGCCTACAGCACTCCGTCTTCGTTGTTACATTTTTTCAGCGGATTAAAATCCGCCGCTACAAGATGTGTCGAGCCTCCGGCTCTTTCTCTTCTCAGGTCCTCGAGTGGCGTAGCCACGGATCATTTTGTTGCCCTGGATTTTAATCCAGGGGCTGCAGCCTTCCTAAGCTTGAGATCCATAGGATCGGCACATAACCGGTGAAACAAAAACCGCCGCTACAAGATGTGTCGAGCCTCCGGCTCTGATCTTTCGTGGGAACTGATGTTCACATTATTCACCCTATAAGTCGATTTTCTTTATCGCAACACCTTAATCCAACTTGTAGCTTACTTAGTATAGAAATCCGAGTCAGCCCTTTGAGTGGCGTAGCCACGGTTCATTTTTATTGACCTGGATTTTAATATGCTGAGCATAAAAGAAATCTGCCATGCCTACAGCACTCCGTCTTCGGTGTTTCATTATTTCAGCGGATTGAAATCCGCCGCTACAAGATGTATCGAGCCTCCGGCTCTTTCTCTTCTCAGGATTGAAATTGCAATAATTCTCGATGCTAATTCGAGTGGCGTAGCCACGGTTCATTTTGTTGCCATGGATTTTAATCCAGGGACAGCAACCTTCCTAAGCTTGAGATCCATAGGATCGGCACATAACCGGCGAACCAAAATCCACCGCTACAAGATGTATCGAGCCTCCGGCTCTTTTCTTATACTGAAATCCGCTTGGGAACTCATTCTGTCGATCGGAGAATATGATTATATTCAAATAATAAATCAAAACACCAAAAAACCAATGAAATCAACCTGTACCTGGCTGGTTTGCCTATTCACAAGTATTTCCCTGCTGAATGGACAGACCGTGGAAGATTTGCAATCTGCTTCGGTGGCATTCAGAACTTCCCTGACTGAAGATCAGGTTGCGGCCATCCAGTTTCACTTCACCGATACCCAACGGGTTAAATGGACCAATCTACCGGTAGGATTGGCACCACGCCCCGGCTTGCAGTACGGAACGCTATCCGAAGAAAGCAAGATCCTGTTGCATAGACTGCTCACAACACTCTTAAGTTCCCAGGGATATCTCAAAATCACCAGCATCATGCGACTGGATGACATCCTTAACCAGGTTTACGATGAAGCCATTAAAAGAAATCTGGTACCCGCATCTGAAATTGAAGCAATCCAAGGACTGAACTGGGGGTTTGACAATTATTACCTCGCATTTTGGGGTGACCCCACAACTGAAACGGTTTGGGGTTTTAAACTGGAAGGACATCACATATCCGTTAATCTTTCCGTAGTCGGTGATTTCTATTCGGTTACGCCTCTCTTCCTCGGCACCGATCCGGCGGAGGTAGAAATAACCACCTATGCAGGCTTGCGGGTATTGAGCAAGGAAGAAGATTACGGTTTTGACCTGATCCATTCGCTAACCGCCGAACAACAAGCGATGGCCACCATCAGCATGGACACCCCACAAGACATCATCACCAATCCCGATGCCCCTCAACGATTGACGACCTACCAGGGGATTAAAGGAAGTGAACTGACGCCTGTGCAACGTGCCTTACTGGAGGACCTGATCGGAGAATACGTCCATAACCTGGAGCACATGAAAGCCCATTTCTATCTTGATCTTTTGCAAAAATCCGGCGTTGATAACATCTATTTTGCCTGGGTTGGCAGCTATGAGGTGCAAAAGCCGCACTATTATGTCATCCATAGTCCGGATTTTATCATCGAATTTGATAATGTGGGATTTCAAAACAATGCCAATCACATCCACTCAATCTGGCGGGAAAAAGGCAATGACTTCGGGGAGGACCTGCTCCGGAAGCATTATGCTGAACACAAGCATTAACGCCAAGAATGGGAACAGAGCGCCTTCAACCCTCAGCCATCACCCTTCAAAATTTCCTCAGCTTATTCGACCTTAATAACCGGCGAGCGCGGTCCGATACCGCTTTCATTAAAAGGTTCAATAGCAAAATAATAGGTCCGGTCACGGTCCATGGCGGTGAAGTAATATTCGTTCTTACCGTAAATCATCACTGAGTTGTACAATTTATCGGGTGCAATGCCGGAATAGATCACATAGCCCTGGGCATCATCCATCCATTGCCACTTCAGCCAGGCGTTGCGGCGCTCGGAATCACCACGCAAAACAATAAAATGCTTTACCGGGTCTGGTACTGCTCCGGGCGCCTTCCCGAATGCCCGCAGACCGCTGATGGCGAATTTACCGTCCGGAACGTGCAAATTGGACAATCTTAAATAACGGGCCTGGACAGGAACCGGCAGTTCAATGTAATCGTGTGGCACATCCGTATGGTTTTCGGATTTATCCGCCAGGATCTCCCAGTGATTTCCATCGACAGAATACGAAAGCACATATTGGTGGTAAATGGTGTCTTGTTTACCCAGAAAGGGAACATCCTGGTCCGCATAATTGATCTGTACCGCCTGCACGGAACACACTTTTCCCAAATCCGACTCAATCCACTCGCCAGGTGCTCCGGATACGGCGCTCCAGTAGGTCTTCATGTCCTCATCGACGGCATAATTCGGATAATACCCGCCCAGGGTAGAGGAGACCCGTACCGGCTTGCCATAATTCAATAACATCCAGCCGGTAAACTGCCCCTTCAGATGATCATCCATACGCTGCGGCAGGTAGTAGGGATAGTCTCCATAAGCTGTGTTGCAATACAGTATGCCGTCCTGATCAAATCCGGCAGGCCATAAACCTAACCTACGTTCAAAATTGTTGCGCACACCCAGAATGATGGTACTGATGTGCCAGTATTGGCCGTAAGCATCCTGAAAGGTCGCACCATGGCCGGCGCCACGGGTGAACCCTCCGGGATTTGCAGCGAACGGATTGTGGTCCTGGTAGGTAAAAGGACCCAAAGGATGATCACCGATGTAGACACCATCGCCGTAGCCGCTGAACTCGGTCCCCGGGGCGGCATATTGCAGGTAATACTTGCCCTCATGCTTGTTCATCCAGGCGCCTTCCATAAATGGCCGCAGGAAGGTGTTGTCTGCATACTCGCCAAACCGCTCCCATCCGTGGATGCTGTCCTGCAGGCGGATGAGTTCCACCCGCTCACCTATGGGCTTGAAGGTATGTCGGTCTATTTCCTGACCATACATGGGATAAAAATTACTGCTTCCCCAATAGATGTAGACCCGGCCATCATCATCGGCGAAAAATCCGGGATCCCAGGCTCCTGCATCAAAAGAATCCACCACTTCATGCCAGTCATCCACGGTGGGATTGGTACTCATCCACAGTGGGAAATTCTTGGCGTGGGTGGATCCTATGACCAGCAGCGTATCCCCCAATACCAGCGTGCCAGGTGCACAAAGTTCGTCGTAGACGTGATGCCACGGCTTAAGAAAGCGGCGGGGGATGAAGTTCCAGTGGTACAGATCGTCACTCCACCAATAACCCCATTGATTGGTGGAAAACAAAAAGTACTTCCCCTCAAACCGGGTAATGACCGGATCCGCGGTAGCCCGGTGGTGCCCCTGCTCGCTGAAATTTGGTATCGGCGTGTATCCGTAATCCAGGTTCATTGGATTGCAGTACGTGCGCTGCTGTGCGTCAAGAAATGAATTGGCCAGTATCATCAAGATAAGAAACACCAATCCGGACTGATAGCTATTGCGATGCATCATAAGGACTAAGTTAAAAGCCATTTTAGTGGGATGTATGGGTTTCATGCCAGTATTTCAAGCCATAGCACTCTTTTAGACAGGAATATACCGGATGTTCATCTTTACCAATCCTTTCTCCTGTAAGGCTGACCAACATCACCGGACGGGTAAGGTGCCCAAGTCCTGATCGATTTTGTATCTTGGATGGCAAAATTTTCTCTTAATGAAGATCCGAATATTGACCTTTTCATTGCTTTGGATGACGTCCCTGGCGGCTCAGCCACTGTCCACCAAACAAATCGCGACTCTGGCTGATCAGCAGCTCCATCCTGCCCTTCAGACCCTCGTCGAATACCTTTCCATTCCCAACGTGGCCAATGTGCCCGGGCAGATGGAAGCCAACATCCTGTGGATGCAGAAAGCATGTGAAATGCGCGGCTTTACCGTAAAGCGCCTACCCAATGCCGGTCATGACCTGGTTTTCGCATCGCTGGTAAACGACCCGAAATTACCCACCCTATTGGTCTATTGGCACATCGACGGTCAGCCGGTTGACCCCAGCAAATGGAACCAGTCCGACCCATTTACCCCAACCTTAAAAAAGCCAACGATCGATGGCTGGGAGACGATGGACATTGGTCAACTCAATCAGGACATCGACCCGGAATGGCGGATATTCGGACGTTCATCCTCTGATGATAAGAGTCCTGGCATCATGTTCTTTTATGCCATGGACGCCTTGAAGAAATCCGGAACGCCCATACCTTTCAATATTAAGATCATCATGGATCCCGAGGAAGAAATGGGATCTCCCCACCTGGCTGCAGCTGTGAGCCAGTACCGGGATCAACTTGCTGCCGACCGCCTGATCATCCTGGATGGTCCGGTTCACCCGAGTGGCAAACCGACCCTGTCCTTTGGCGCGCGGGGCATCGCTACGCTGGATATAACCACCTATGGCCCCAAAATGTCCCTGCACTCCGGGCACTATGGAAATTATGCACCCAATCCGGCCCTCGAACTGGCCCAATTGCTGGCTTCCATGAAGGACAAAGAAGGGCGGGTTATCATTCCCGGGTATTACGACGGTGTCGTGATCACCGATGCCGTACGAAAAGACCTGGAAGCCACGCCGGATGATGCAGCTGAAATAGGTCACATGCTGGGATTCTCCCATCCGGATAAAGTCGGAAACACACTCCAGGAGGCCCTGCAATATCCTTCCCTGAATATTGTCGGAATGTCTTGCGGCTGGGTCGGAAATCAGGCAAGGACCATCGTACCGTCTGAAGCCACCGCAAATCTTGACATGAGGCTGGTCAAAGAAAGTGACCCGGAACGGTTGATCGGACTGGTCCGGCAGTGGATCATAGACCAGGGATACCACATCTGCGACGGCCCGCCCACCGACGAAGACCGTGCACAATATGGCAAACTGGTTTCCTTCTCCAGTGAGATTTCATACAATGCATTCCGCACCGACCTGGGCACACCCATCGATCTGTGGCTTACTGCCGCGCTAACCCAGGCCCACGGAGAAAAACCGGTACGCATCCGGACCGGAGGCGGGTCGGTGCCCATATCACCATTCGTGGAGACCCTGAAGATCCCGGCAGTGCTGGTGCCCCTGGTCAACGGAGACAACAATCAGCACAGCCCAAATGAAAACCTGCGTCTGGGGAATTTCCTGGACGGGATCAAATCATGTATCGCTATCCTACAACAACCATGGGAATGATCACCAGCATCGCACCAGATATCCGGGAAGCCAAAACCCTTCCTGCTTCCATTTATTCCGACCAGGTTTTGTTTGAAACCATGCGAAAAAACCTCTTTCGCAACACCTGGCAATGGCTGGGAGATAACCTCCGATTCCAATCCGGTTATACGCAGGTCCCGGAACAGCTCCTACCCGGCTACCTGGACATTCCCCTGATCATGACGCAACGTGAGGGCAGGCTACAGGTCCTGTCGAATGTCTGTACCCATCGCGCGAGCCTCCTGGTTGACGAACCAAGGACCGGCCCTCTGATCAAATGCCCGTACCACGGCAGGTGTTTTGGCCTGGATGGGAAATACCGCTCGATGCCGGAATTTGAACAAACCGCCGATTTCCCCAGCGATAAAGATCACCTCCGTCCGTTACCTTCCGGTACCGTAGGCCCGCTGGTTTTCACCTCAATGAATCCCCGTGATCCTTTTGAGGCCGTATTTCAGGATATGGCACAGTGGATGGATTTTTACCCCTGGGATCAATTGTACCATTACGATCACACCGTGTATACCGTACATGCCCACTGGGCCTTGTATTGCGATAATTACCTGGAGGGATTTCATGTGCCTTACGTCCACCCGGGATTGAATGCCAACCTGGACATGCCATCCTATGAAACCAGGTTATTCCCCCACAGCAATCTGCAGATCGGCATTGCCGGGCCGGATCAGCCTCATTTATCGATCCCGGCTTCCCATGCATTTGGAGACAAGCAGGTCTACGCCTTTTATTGGTGGGTCTTTCCCAACATGATGTTCAATTTTTATCCATGGGGACTGTCCATGAATGTGGTGACTCCCGAGACGCCAACACTGACGCGGATCCATTACCACACCTACCTGATGAAAGATGCCGATCCGGAGGCGTTTCACCGTACCGGAATCCACCAGACCGAGCTGGAGGATGAAGCCATCGTGGAGAAAGTCCAGCAAGGTATCAACAGCGGCCTTTACGAATACGGCAGGTTTTCGGCAACTCAGGAGAAAGGAGTGCATCACTTTCATCAATTGCTGTCGCAATGGATAAAATAAACAATCTGAACCTGAAGTTAGACTTTTCACTCATAGCTTAACCAGCAGACAACCGGGATTAGCCTGATTAAATCATAAACCATTTCAACAGACTTACACATTAACCCTACAGAATCCATCAATCATTGGGTCCGTCGTCATGCCTGGATGATGCTGGCCGGAACAACACTCTTCGCCTGGAGTGGAAAAGTATGGCCGGTCGTGACATTAGGAATTGTCAGTTTTTTGGATCTCATTATCAGGAATCCGGATGCGTTCTGGATAGACAGCCGGTGGGGGACTTCACGCGCCAATTGGGTCACGCTTTTGCGTCACGACGGACTGGCGGTCCTCCTGCTTTTTGGCTCATCCTGGCATCCCTGGCTTCAGGGGGGGTTCCTGACGATCCTGGCATTACTCGATATTCTGGATGGCTACTGGGCCCGGATCGACCATAAATCTTCCCTGCTCGGCGGCTATCTGGACAAAGAAACGGATGGATTGTTTATGTTGTATTCCGGTATGTTATTGGTTAATACACAGCTATTACCTCCCTGGATCCTGGCCGTAGGTTTACTGCGTTATTTGTATGTTCTCCTGGCATTGCCCTGGCTCCAAGACCGGTCCAGGCCGGAGCGCAGGGATCCGGTCGGCCGTACCATCGCCGTGGTGCTGATGATCGGGATGATCAGTCCGTTCTATATGGCATTTAGCTGGTACCGCGGGGTGATGGCGGGTGTCGTAGCCCTGGCTATTTTTTCGTTTGTCCGTTCCATAATTCGGAGTCTGGCATCAGCTTGAGGGGAATGAAACAAAAGTATTCACCGTGGATTTCATTGGGGATTGTGTGGTTAACCGGAATCGTGTTAAGCTGTTTGTTATGGCTTCCGGATTATCTGGTGAATTATTCCCATGCCACGTTTTGGCCCTCATCCTCCCTGCCCCCAGCCTCCATCATGGGAGAGATCAAACAATATTTCGTCCGGGACAATCCTGACGTGTTCCGGATTCTGGGAGAATTTATCGTGCTGTGGGCTGCTCTGCTGCTCATACCTCTTCCAGGGAAAATCAGATACCTGGCCTGGATACCAGCCATCCTGTATCTCTTGACCTGGATTTATCAGGCGTATTATGCGATCTCGATCAATCTTTACTTTGAGCATCCCAATCTGATCAATGATCTGTCACTGATCCGGGAGGTAGTTCCCGTTTTTTTAGGTCAGGTTGGATTGGCCACCTGGGGCAATATGATCGGATTTGTACTAGGACTGGTCCTGCTTGCCGCTCTCTTCTATGCAGGGTTCCGCCTCTGGATAAACCAAATGAACCGTTTAAAACCGGGGTCTCGTATCCTGGTAGCCTCCTCCCTCCTTGTGGGTCTGCTATTCATGAGCCTGGGGGTCGATCACTACGATAACAGCTCTCTGATCAAAGCCGGGTATCGCAGCCTGCAGTGGATCACTCCAAAAATTGCCCGTAGCCTGCAGCCGGTGGATAGTCTGCAGATCCCGGAAAAAGCCGTTTCCAGGGTACACGCGTACAATAATATCCGTTTATCCCATCCCCCGAACATCTATTTGCTTTTTGTGGAAAGTTACGGGGCAACCACCAAATGCATGGACCGCGTGAAACCACTGTACACCGCTCTGATGCAACAATACGGTCAAATTTATGCAGATTCCGGATATACCGTCTATTCCTCCTACAGTGAAGCGCCCATCATGGGAGGCCGCTCCTGGCTATCCTTTACAACCGCACTGACCGGATTACATATTGATAATCACCTGACTTTCAATAAACTGCTTAAGTCGGGATACAATTACCCGCATCTGGTACGCTATCTCGAACATGAGGGCTATGAAACCTACCGCATCAAGACCATGGCCAATCAAAATGCTTCCACTGACCTGTCCTATTCACTGGCAGACCGGTTTTATGCCTTCGATCACTGGGTAAAGTACAGAGACATTCCTTATAAGGGCTATCAGTACGATTATTTTGGCGGTATGCCGGATCAATATGCCCTGAATTATTTTGACAAAAATTTCCTGGACAAAAGCCACCAGCCTTACCTGGTCTTTGGCATCAATATGACCACCCACGGCCCCTGGCATCATGTCCCTCCGGTACTGGAACAATGGGAAGCGCTGGATACCATCCAAACCGACCCTACCGGCACGGACCGCAGCCTGGATTTCGAACATGAGTCGATACGTTATTTCGAAAGTGTTCGCTACGCCATCGAAGTATTTACACGGTTCATTATGCAAACTGTTCCGGACCATAGCCTGGTCATTTTAGTTGGTGACCACCAACCTCCGGGTATGAATTACCCCTGTGTCGGAAAAGTTACCGAGGCGGCTGTTCCCATCCACATTATCAGCAAGGATCAGGCACTGGTGGAGGGCTTTGGCGCTTATGGATTCATCCCCGGTATGGACGTACCCCTGGAACACGATGTATCCATGAAACACGAAGGCCTGTACAGCATGCTGGTCCGTGAGCTGATCCGCAATTATGGTCCGGATGATGCAAAATTGCCCGACTACTTACCTGATGGAGTACAATAACTCGTCGCAAGGTCCGTAAATCAGGGATTTCCTGATCTTATGATTACTCGCCGGCTTAAAAATTTTACACCTTCAAAGTACATTATTCCATTTGGGACTCAAAATAATTGTAATTTCACTTTTAAATACAAAGTACTTTCTAATGGAAGATCAAATCCGGTACCGCGAGGATCTGAAAGCGATCAGAGAGATCATGCAGCGATCGACGCGGTTCATATCATTGAGCGGCTTGTCGGGTATTACTGCCGGCATCATTGGACTGTTGGCCGCTTACCTGGCAGGAAGGATCGAACCGTTGCTGCTGATGCCCGGAGAGCAGGCGGCAGGAACTTCGTCAACAGACCAGTTGACCCAGTTGATCGCACTCGGCGTCATCACCTTATTACTGGCGGTGGCAGGAGCCCTGTTGTTCACATTGCGCAGCGCCCGCAAGAACAAAGAATCGATCTGGAATATCCACTTTCGTCAGCTTCTGATCCAGTTGGCCATTCCCTTGTTCTCCGGAGGTATCTTAAGCCTGTTCTTTGCTTTCAACGGACTGATGTACCTGGTGCCTTCCACGATGCTGATCTTCTATGGACTGGCATTGGTCGGCGCCAGTAAATATACCCTGCGGGATATCTTCGGCCTTGGCGTAATGGAAATCATCCTGGGCCTGACAGGTCTGTTTTTTCCAGGTTATGGATTGTGGATCTGGGCTTGCGGTTTTGGCTTGTTTCACATCATCTATGGGGTTCGGATGTATATAAATTACGGATCGTGAAAGAGATACTGAAAGACCTCGACAAAGCATTTGAAAATAAAATACGCCTGGCCCTGATGTCGGCCCTGGTGGTCAACGATTACCTTGATTTCAATACCCTGAAAGAACTACTGGATGTCACCGATGGCAACCTCGCATCGCATCTGCGTTATCTGGAAAATCAACGATACATCTCCTTCACCAAAACATTTCTGGACCGCAAACCCAATACCCGGTACCAGGCCACCGATGAGGGTAAAATGGCTTTCGAAAGACATATCCGTGCCATCGAAAAGCTGTTGGAATAAATTTTTTTGACCATCCACTTTGTAATTCAAAGTACTTCAAAACATTTACATGGAAAACAAGAATCTTATCCCGGGCTCAATTATTGACTGGCTGAACCGTTCGGTCATGTTAAAGCTTGGCGTCATATTCATTTTGACCATACTCCTCATGCTTCCCCAGGTTCTCATCAAAGAACTCATCCGGGACCGGCAATCCTTAAATATGGGAGCCATCCAGGAGGTGAGTGATAAATGGGGTAGTGAACAGACGATTGGTGGCCCGATACTTACAATACCGGTTATCCTGAAAGATCTCACAGAGCCCAACATTTCACATACAGCTTATTACCATTTACTCCCCGATCAATTAACCATCCGGGGCAAACTTGATCCGCAGACCCTGCAACGGGGAATCTACCACATCATCGTCTACCAGAGCGACCAGGAACTCAGCGGCCAGTTCAATCTCCCCGGCCAGGTCGATCTGCCTCAGCTGCAGGAAGTCCTCTGGGACCAAGCATTCATCAGCATTGGTCTATCGGATCTGCGTGGCGTCCGGGACAATGTATCCCTGGACTGGAACAATACGACGATCGAAGCGGTACCCGGCAGCCGGATTACAGGACTGCTGCCTTCAGCCATTACCTTTCCTGTAAAACTGGATCCGTTGGCCGGGCAGTACACTTTCCGGACACAGATCAATTTCAACGGCAGCATTTCTTTACAATTCCTGCCAGTCGGCAAGAACACCGAGGTTATCTGGACCTCAGACTGGCAGGATCCTAAATTTACCGGTGCAACACTACCAGCGGAACGCAGCCTGGATGCTGGAGGCTTTACCGGTACCTGGAAAATACTGCAGATCAATCGCAATTACCCCCAATCCTGGCTGAACGATGAATACCACGAGGCGCTGCAGGCCTCAGCCTCCGGCGTGGAGCTCATCCAGTCACTGGATGAATACCAGAAATCCATGCGTTCCATCAAATATGGCCTACTTACGATCGTACTGACCTTTCTGGTATTTTTCCTGATCGAAGTCCGCTTCCGGCAGCGGATCCATCCCTTTCAGTATACGTTGGTAGGGTTGGCCCTGGTCCTTTATTACATTTTGCTGGTAAGCTTGTCCGAGCAGATTCCATTCAATTGGGCATACCTTATCTCCACGCTGGTGGTTGGCGCGATGATCTATCTTTATTCACGATCGGTATTTGAACAGCCCCGGCATGCTCTGGTGCTCCTGGGTATCCTGATGGCGGTGTACGGATTTGTATTTGTCGTCCTGCAACTTGCCGACTATGCCCTGGTGATGGGTAGCATCGGACTGACTGTTATCCTGGCCATCACCATGTATCAAACCCGCAATATCAGGTGGTATGAAAGTTAGTACCTGGTAGTCAGTAGCTAGTAGTCAGATTAATGTTGATTACTGATTACTGACTACCAACTACTGATTACTGATTACTGATTACTGATTACTATATACGAACACTCTTCCACCGGCCCCGCCGGAAAACGATGACGCACAATACCGCCAGAAAGCTTTCACTGACGGCTACCGAAGCAAAGATGCCGCTGGGTCCGAATCCCCAGGTGATCCCGACGATATAAGCCAGCGGAATTTGCATGAACCAAAAGCAAATCAGGTTCAGGACGGTGGGCGTAAACGTATCTCCGGCACCATTAAATGCCTGGCTGATGACCATGCCATAGGCAAAAAACAAATACCCGGCACAGATGATCCGCAAACTCAATATGCCGTTTTCCACCACCACCGGATCCGGATTAAAGAGCAGCATGATGGGCCTGGCACACAGGAAATAGATGATCGACACCCCCAGCATGAACAGCATGGTGTAATGTGCGGTCTTCCAGACGCTGCGTTCGGCCCGGTCCGGCTGATTAGCCCCTAGATTCTGACCTACCAGCGTTGCCGCAGCATTGGCCATACCCCAGGCCGGGAGCAGGGTGAATATCAGGACCCGGATGGCAATGGTATATCCAGCTACCACCTCTTCACCAAAGAAGCCAATGATGCGCATCAGAAAAATCCAGCTTGAGGACCCGATGATGAACTGTCCCATGCCGCCGATACTGACCCGGAACAACCGCAGGATCACCGACCAGAGTATTTTCAGATGCCGGCCGGCAATGCGGATGATGTCTTTACCCCAGAACAAATGATACAGCTGAAAAATCACGCCGGTGCCCCTGCCAATACTGGTCGCCAGGGCAGCTCCCGAAACACCCATCTCCGGGAAAGGGCCCCATCCGAAGATCAGGCAAGGATCCAGGATCAGATTGAGTCCATTGGATATCCAGAGGGTGCGCATTGCAATGGCAGCATTACCCGCTCCCCGAAAGATGCCATTCAGCAGGAAAATGAGCAGGATGACAATATTGGACCCAAACAAGATCTTGGTGTACCAGCGACCTTCCTGTATCAGGGATTCACTGCCACCCATAGCGCGCAAAATCTCATCGGCATAAAAATACCCTGGGATCCCAAGCAGCAACGAAAGTGAGATGCCGATCCACATGGCCTGGGCAGCCGCAGACGAAGCACCTTCCCGATCCTGTTCTCCAATACGCCGGGAGACCATGGCCGTAGCGCCCATACTTAGCCCCCAGGCGATGGAATACACCAGTGTCAGTACGGATTCGGTGAACCCCACCGTGGCAACCGCATTGACTCCTACTTTGGAAACAAAAAAGACGTCAACCACCGCGAACAAAGACTCCATGGACATCTCCAGGATCATGGGCACGGCCAGCATAAAGATGGCCCGGTTAAGGCTCCCGGTGACAAACTCCGTCTCTTCGCCACGGATGGCTATCCATAAATTGTTGATAAATTTTTTCAAAACGAAAGGATTGCAAATGACAGAATGAAATGAGCGAAAGCTCCAGATGAGGAATCTGTGCTTTAAGGACTACCCGCAGGAAGTCACGGATTTAGGCGATGATATTCATATTCGTAAGCTTGAATCCTTTCGGAAGACAAGTATACAACGATTTCGGGATAGAAAATGTGGCCTGCACCAATAATTTGTTTTTGCGTAGTAACGATTTAATGGCCCCAAATGGCAGCGGCAACACCAAATTCTTTCCGCTACCATTTATGGCGATTGTAAAAATGACTTCTCCGGTTCGCATTTAACCCGGACTGAAGCCAGCAATATTTTAATCCTCCTCTGATCCTTAAACTCTTCATCCCCTCATCCCGTTGTACCTTTAATCCATGACTACATCAATTACCTTATGAACATCCGGTTATTTTTTCTATTCATCGTTGTAACCGCCTTAAGTTGTCACACCCGATACCTGGTACGCCCGGCTAATGCCGATGATCTGAAATACTCCGGAAAAGTGGAGATCCGCTCCACCAACAGCATACCCTGCTACAACAGTGAAGCCTACATACCCGGTCCCCATGACCTGGATCTGCGGCCTATCCGGCTGGTAAAAGTCAACATCCATTTTATGCAGAATCCGGATAGTACCGAAAACTATGCCGGGGCGGCGGCCATCCAATACGCTCACGATCTGGTCGATGCTATCAATCGGGATCTCACAACCAATGCGCCCATGAATCTCCCCGCAGGCAATCAAACTCCGGTGTTGCCTACCGGCTACCGTATCGAACTCGACCCTGACCATCCCAACATCTTTGAACACCCGGACCGCGACCTCTATTTTTATGTCCACCGTGGTGCCAACGCCAATCTCTACAGCAAAGAGGTGACCCGCAAATATGCCGTGCATTCCGACTCGGTGATCAATATTTTTCTGATGCCCCATCATCCGGACAGCCTCCGGTCTGAAACCTACATGAACGGTCCTACGGGGATCACGCTGGGCAACAGCATCAAGGTTGCCGGCCTGTACGAGAGCGGCAATCCGGCCTATTACTTCAGTGGGGTCACCAATCATGAGATCGGTCACGCACTGGGCCTCAGTCACGCCTGGCAAGGTGACGCCTGTGACGACACGCCCAATCATCCAAACTGCTGGGAAAATACCGGGACACCTCCCTGTGACGGCCCCATATCGAACAACCTGATGGACTACAATCCATTCCAGAAGGCCATCACACCGTGTCAGTTAGGGATCGTCCACCGCAATCTGAGCAGGATCAGCTCCACCCGGAGAAAACTGCTGGTACCCAATTGGTGTGCGCTGGATACTTCGCGCAACCTGACCATTACGGATACCGTCATCTGGGATCATGAACAGGATGTGACCGGTAATATCACCATCCAGCCCGGTGGCTACCTGGACATTCGCTGCCGTACCGGAATGGCCAAAGGAGCGACGATCAGCATTCTGCCCGGCGCCATCCTCTACATGGATGGTGGTTACCTGCACAACAGCTGCGGAGAGCAGTGGCAGGGCATCCGGATCCTCACCGACAAGAAAGGCAATGCCGGACAGATCCTCACCACAGACGAAGGATTATTGCAGGACATGGTCTGGAAGATGGAATGACAATCCCGTTACATCACATCAGTGGACTTAATATTTTACCGAATTTATACTTCAGTTTGTCCAGTTTTGACAGGTGCTTATAATACGTCAGGACCATCTCCGTGGCTTCTTCACAGGACCTGAAAAACTCTTCTTTGACCTTGTGGGCAAATTCCCGGTCATAAACGAGCACGTTGATCTCGTAATTCTGATACAAACTTCGTATGTCCAGATTGGCGGTGCCGATTGAGGCCATAACATCGTCCACCAGGATGACCTTGCCATGCAGGAAACGAGGCCGGTATTGCATAACCTTCACGCCCACGCTTAGCAATTCTTCCAGGTAACTGCGCATAGCCCACCTGACCAGAAGGCTATCCGATTTGGATGGCAACAGGATGCGTACCTCCACGCCTCCCCGCACTGCTATTTCAAGCGCTTTGATGATCACCGAATCCGGAATGACGTAAGGGTTGATGATGTAAATGTATCGCTGGGCATGATTGATCATAGCCAGGATCTGGTTCAGGACGGATGGGATGGCACTGTCCGGCCCGGAGGCGATAACCTGGGCTATTTTGCCCACGGTCGACGGGTCATGATCCAGGAAGTTTTCTTCCGTCAGGACGTCTTCCTTTCCGGAACAATAGTACCAATCAACTGAAAATACCGTATTTAAGCTCCAGACGCCGGGTCCGGAGATCTCTAAATGGTGGTCATGCCATACCCCCAGTTCGTCCTGCTCCCGGAGGTATTTATCCGAGACATTGATGCCACCAGTAAATCCGGTTTTACCATCCACCACGACAATTTTACGGTGGTTGCGGTAGTTGATCTGCCAGCGCATAACCCGGTTTACATACAACGGGAAGAAACACTCGGTCTCGATCCCATGATGGTTCAAACGTTCCAGGTAGTCCCGGCTCAGCCGTATACTTCCCACCCCATCGTAAAGCAATCGTACCTTAACGCCGCTTTCAGCCTTACGGATCAGAATCTCCGCAAACCGGTCCGCCAGTTCGCCTTCTTCAAAAATGTAATATTGGATGTGGATAAAATGCTCGGCTGATTCCAGGGCCTGAAAGATCGCCTGAAAGGTGGCTTCACCGTCCACCAGCATTTCTATGTCGTTATTCTTACTGGCCCGGAATGCACCGCTGTTCAGGTTGATCTGTTCTACATTCCGAAGTTGTCGCTCGGTATTGATTATTTCGCCATCACCTGATTTCAATAACTCCTGCAGATAGCGGTCCGCCCGGAGCAGGTACCGTTTGGCCCGGCGTCTCTTCTGAAAGTTGATAAAGCCATACTGCTTCCGGTTCACCCCGAAGGTAAAATACAGCAGGGGCCCGATGATTGGCATAAAAATAAGTACCAGGAGCCATGCCAGGGTTTTTGTGGGCCGCTCGCCGGTCATGATCAGGTTTATACTCAGTAAAGCGATGAGTATAAAATAAATGGTCGACCAGAGGCGAAAGTCCATCAACAGCAAATTTCATATCCAAGATAAGTCAATCCTCAGATTACGGTGACCTGACTTTCATGTCGCAAACGCCATCTATTATGTACTCCCTTTTAACAGCAAGACAAGAGAACCGAAAAAAACGGATTCAAACGATGATTATGTCCGGCTATTATTCATCCATTCCTTCATTACGCTCATCTAAATTGCTCCTCCTCACCCCAATGGTGTAATCACTGCCTTATTTGGGGTAAATTGCCTGAAACGACTGTTTGTGGTTACGAAAGCCCTGTACTTTTTATTTTTTGCAGCCCTTTGGATACAATGTTCCTGTCAGGTATCCTCTGACCGGCTTACCAATCCAATCCTGGCGTCCGGCGCCGACCCCTGGATCATCCAGCAGGACCAATGGTTTCATTATTGTTATTCCCGGGGAGACCGGATCTGCCTTAAGTCCGTCCGGAAGCTCTCTGAACTGCCAGAGGCAGCCGAACGCGTATTGTGGCTGGCTCCGCAGGGGACCGGATATTCCAAGGAGATCTGGGCTCCGGAGTTGCATTACATCGACAGCCGGTGGTTTGTTTATTTCGCCGCCGATGACGGAGAAAATGCCCATCACCGCATGCATGTACTCTCATCAGAGGGTGAAAACATCTCCTCGGAATTTCAATATACCGGCCAAATCACCGACCCCACGGATAAATGGGCTATCGACGGAACTGTATTATCCCTCCGGGGCGACATGTATTTTATCTGGTCGGGATGGGAAGGAGACCACAACGGTCAGCAAAATCTGTATCTGGCACACATGGACGGTCCAGCCGCGATCAGCTCTGAAAGAGTTCTGATCTCGTCGCCGGAATTCGAATGGGAAAAACGCGGTTCAAGCCCTGAATTACCAACCATCAATGAAGGCCCCGAAGTTTTAATAAAAGAGGAGCAGGTCTACATCATTTATTCGGCCAGCGGGAGCTGGTCGGACGATTATTGTCTGGGGCTGCTGGAATATACCGGCGGCGATCCGATGATACCGGAATCGTGGAAGAAGCGGGATCAGCCGGTCTTCCGGGGAACGGAAAAGATCATCAGTCCGGGGCACTGTTCATTCCTGCACATAGAGGGACAGGATTACATCGTATACCATCACGCCAAACACCCGGGTGCCGGATGGAAACGCGAGGTAAGCATCCAGCCATTCTCCTGGGATGAAAAAGGGCCCGTTTTCGGACAACCGATGCCCAATGGTTCAGAAGTTCTAATCCGGTATTGATGGCGCAGGGATCCGTCAACGATATTGCATCCTTTAATCGTTTGCTCACTGGCCTGACCCTTGCATTCCTGCTGACTGTCGTCCAGTCAGCCTGCAATAACAAACTTCTTACCTCTGATCCGTCTGTCTTCCCAGGATTACAGATTCCTCCACGGAATCCAGCTGCAGAGGGAGGCGCCGCTTTTATGGCACGAATTGCGGATCTGGACCTCTCCGACCGGGAAGCAGCGATCTCCGCAGCCCTGGCAGCAGGAAATATGCCTTTCTTTCTCCGCCAGCTGGTAACCCTCACGGTAGAGGTACCTGATGCCCATGGGTCGATACACCATCTTGAATACCAGGTGATGCCGGATTACCTGGCCGTGGGCAGCGATACGGACTATTGCCGGATCCCGATGAACCCGCATACCGCCCAGCGGCTGGCTACCCTGTTCCATGCCTCACTGATCACCGCGCAAATCAGTGATCAGATCTATGCGAACGCAACCATCCGGCTGGCACCCTTTTTCTATGCACCCGTGGGTCGTGAAAACGAATCCGTAGCAAAATTTATCGCACATAATACGCACATTCAAATGCAAAAGGACAGCGTTGGCGGACAGGATGGCCCATTAATAGCCGGTATCAAAAAAGACGTCATCTTATCCAACCGTATAGCCGGACACCCGGACAAGGTGGTGATCTATGGCTGGCATAAGCCCGATGGGTTGCCTATCCAGCCGGTATACAGCGGACATGCAGACTGGTATGTCGATTACAGCCACGGCGTACGCCTGATGAACAACTATGTGCTGGTGGACGGCAAACCGGCCCTGTTGACCGATCTGTTGCAGGATCCGGTGCAGTTCAAGTTGGTCAGCGACGAAATTTCGTCAATGAAACAGGCATGGTACACCCGTCAATAGACAACGCGTACTTATTCCCTGGATACCATTAACTTTGCCCAGCATTAGCATACATCATGAAACACCTCCGTTACATCCTGCTGCCTGGCATCGTTCTATTCTATCAATGCAGCCAGGCTCCTTTGTCCGGCACCCTTGAAATGGACGCGGACTGGTCTCCGACCCTGTACCTTATCCACCCCGGCAGTTTTGATGCCATTGGCACCAGTTTTATGGGGAACGTGGTTGACTCAGCTGTGGTAGGAAACGATGGCCATTTTGCATTTCAATCCATACCGGAAAACACCGGTCCGCAGCTGTATGAATTAGCGATTCAGAAGAAAGGGGAACACTTCCCTACCCAGCTGGAACAGGATGACCCGGTGACTGCTAATTACCTGCCAATCGTTTACGAGCAGGGGGATCATATAGCACTGACCGCCAAAGCCGGGAATCTTCAGCAAACCGCACAGCTCCCGAAAACTTCACCGGCTAACAAAGCCATCCTGGAACTGCGCGATATCCGGATGAATGCCTGGGAACAGCACATGAGCGGTACAGCCGATCACACCGAAGATGCTCTCCTTGCCAAAGAGAAAGCCTTTAACGATTATCGTCAGGCACTGATGGATTTTGCCGGCCGAACGGATCAACTGTTACCGGCCCTGACGGCCATACGCTGGGCCAGCCCCACCGGCGATTACGAGCGCATCCCGGAATTTATCGTCTCCCAATGTGAGAAATGGCAGGCCATTGATCCCGGTCATCCTCTGGTCCAGCAACTATGCGCCAAGGCCAGCCGGGAGCAACTTCCTGTCCTGGTAGGTGATGTCATACCGGATTACCTGCTGCCTATGCTGTCAGGTGATACTACCTCCTTACACAGTCTGCTGACCGGTAAGCTCAATATCCTGGATTTATGGGCTTCCTGGTGCATTCCCTGCCGGCATGAGAACCGGGAAGTCCTGGCGCCCCTCTGGCAGCAATACAAGGACAAAGGCTTACAGATCATCGGATATGGGCTGGAAACAGAAGACAAAACCTGGAAGAATGCCATCGATAAGGATCAGGCCACCTGGGTCCAGTCATCCCATCTCCAGGGTGATGAGGCACCACTGTTCGAAGCTTTGCGTATCCAGACCATACCGTCCAATTTTCTCATCGACAATCAGGGCAAGGTCATTGCGAAAAACGTGCATGGAGCGGATTTACGGAAGTTTGTGGAAAGCTATTTGAAATAGAAGCTTGCCCGGATTACCTGCTCATTTTTACTTGAAATACCCATAAATTCGAAATTCTCGATAAATTAAATCGCATCATTGTCCCATTTTAATCAATCCATGCGATTTCCTATCGGAACGTATTCATCATTGGCCCTATGAACAAATTAAAAACGACCGTATTACCCATCCTGCTTGCGACCATCTGGATCTCCATCTCGGAATTTATACGCAATGAATACCTGCTCAAATCTTACTGGACCGGTCATTACCAAAACCTGGGTTTGACTTTTCCATCCGAACCCATCAATGGTGCCATCTGGGGAATCTGGTCCCTGGTATTCGCAGTCGTTATTTTTATTTTGTCCCGCAAGTTTAACCTGTGGGAAACCACCATCATAGCCTGGATCGCCGGTTTTGTGATGATGTGGCTGGTCACCGGAAATATGGCCGTTTTGCCTTATGGTATTTTACCCTACGCTATACCGCTGAGTCTGTTGGAGGCATTTTTAGCCGCCTGGATCATCAGCAAACTGAAAACCTGAAATTCGTTTGATCAAAACTGACATCATTGCCTTATGGAAATGACCCTTAAAACGGTTCTTGCTGCTACTCCGGAAGCCATCTACAACACCTGGCTGTCCAGTAAAGGCCACTGTGCGATGACCGGTAGTGACGCAGAAATTTCGGACGAAGAAGGTGCCTCTTTCACCGCCTGGGACGGATACATTTCCGGGACCAATATCCTGCTGGAGCCTTATTGGCATATTCTCCAGTCCTGGCGCACCACAGATTTTTCCGATGAGGAGCCCGATTCACGACTGGAAATTCTATTGCAGGAAACGGAAGGCGGAACCGAGCTTACACTGATTCACACATTACTGCCCCAACATGGAGAGCAATACCGTCAAGGTTGGATCGATTACTACTTTGAACCCATGGAATTGTATTTCTCCTCTCTATAGCTATCACCCGGAATAACCAATTGGCAAGAATCATGATGCTACTTCAATCCGGCCATCCATTCTGATTGCTGCCCGTTCATTTTTTCCAAAAACCCATTACCTTGTCAATCATGAAGGTTATTGACTTAAGAACCGTCAATGTGGTCCGTTATGTCACCCCGCTGCGTGAAGGCGGCTCGCTCCCTGCGTTGGTAGAGGCCGATGACGATTTCCTTTATGTCATGAAGTTTCGCGGGGCAGGACAGGGGCCTAAAGCACTGATTGCGGAACTGATCGGCGGAGAATTGGCCCGAGCCTGCGGCCTCCTGGTTCCGGAGCTGGTATTTATGAACCTGGACGAATCATTCGCACGCTCGGAACCAGACGAAGAGATCCAGGACCTGTTGCGCAACAGCATCGGCTTAAACCTGGGCTTGCATTACCTGTCGGGATCGATCATGTACGACCCGCTGGCATCACCGGTTGATGCCTTGACCGCTTCGAAGGTGGTGATGATGGACAGCCTGATCACCAACATTGACCGTACGTATAAGAATCCTAACCTGCTGAGCTGGCATAAGGAACTCTGGCTCATCGATCAAGGCGCCAGTCTTTACTTCCACTACAACATGGACGACTGGAGGGCCCACGCCGGCAAGCCATTCGGACAGGTAAAGGATCACGTCTTGCTGGCCCGGGCATCCCAGCTGGAAGAGGCCACCAGTCAGCTAAAAGGGTTACTCACACCGGAAAAAATAGCTGATATTACAGGGACCATACCGGATATTTGGCTGGATGATGGATCCGGAGGTCCGACTCCCGACGAACGGCGCGCCATTTATTCGGAATACCTGAACATCCGTCTTTCAATCATTGATTCACTCCTAAATCAAGCGCAGGATGCCCGGAAAGGTGGTTTATGAATATGCATTTATCCGCTATGTGCCGAAGGTGGAGCGGGAAGAGTTCATCAATATCGGTGTCATCCTGTATTGCAAACCCAAGCGATACCTGGCCGTACGTTATCACCTCGACGAAAAAAGAATGCTGGCATTTCATCCGGAGGCAGACCTGGCCGTGATCCGTGATTACCTGGAGACCTGGGATTGTATAGCTCTGGGGAATACCCGCTGTGGCCCCATCGCACTGCAGGATGTCCCCAGCCGTTTCCGCTGGCTGACCGCTACGCGCAGTACCATCATCCAGCCCTCAAAAGTTCATCCCGGGTTATGCGATGATCCTTCACAAATCCTGGATGAGTTATTCAGCCATTACGTGCTGTAAACTTTGGTCCAGCCCTCCCATTTTCATTCGCAGAAAAGCCGAACAAGTGAAATTCCTTTTTATTTTGGGTTAAAATAACCCCAATGAGAAAGATTACTTTATTTATTCTTTTCGGAATAATCTGCTCATCACTTCAGGTCCACAGTCAGAATAACACCGTTCCGGGTTTTAAACTGGTCTGGCAAAAAGCAAGCGCCGAGACCGGAGCCATTGCCAATAAATTGTATTACAGCGAGGTATTCACCCATGTGGTCAATGGTTTGAATGCCATGTTTGCGCTGCCCCAGGACGTCTACATCGTGTTCACTTCGAGTGATGAAGGAGCCTATTACAGTTCGGAAACGGGGTATCCCGTCGTGACCATTCCTTATGAAACTGCTGCCGATGACCGCGAAATACTGGATGCCGGCGGTTACGGAGATTCGGATGAAGAACTGGATGAAATCCTTTACGAAGAACTGGAATTTACCTTGTACCACGAGGTGGGTCATGCTTTAATCGAAGTTTTACAACTACCAACGGTGGGTAGACAGGAAGATGTTGTCGACGAATTTGCTTTGTACGTGTGCATGCGTTTGGGGTACACCAATACCATCTATTCAGCTGCATTGATGTATGATGCCTTCTCTTATGATCGGGATGACGCCATTGAGGATAATGATTTGATGGACGGTCATTCCCTGGATCTTCAGCGTAAGTACCGGCTTCTATGCCTGCTTTATGGTAGCGATGCAGAAAACAATGGCTACTTGCTGGATGAAATGGATCTCGACGAAGAACAAATGGATACCTGTGTCTATGATTTTGAAGACCTGATGAAGAACTGGTACCGCATCCTTTACCGGTATTTGCGGCAATAATATTAACTTAAAGCTCTCGTCAACCTTAAGTCTTATGGCTCCAAGAAATTTCCTGTACCTTTTTTTTATTGTTTGCATCCATTGGTCAGCCTCCGCTCAGCCGGTCAGAGAGATCAACATCGGCCACATGGACAGCATCTATTCCAACATTCTGAACGAGCCGCGCCGAATATGGGTCCATGTGCCGGGAGACTCACAATCTGATATCTATGAACCTTCGACCTACCCGGTCATTTATTTACTGGATGGGGACGCTCATTTCTCCTCAGTGGTTGGGATGGTGGAACAATTGAGTTCCGTGAATGGGAATTCCATTTGTCCCAAAATGATCGTAGTCGGCATTCCAAATACCGACCGCACCCGGGATCTGACTCCTACGAAAGGCAGTGCAGACCATCCATTTGTCGACAGCACCATGGCGGCACATTCCGGAGGCGGTGAGGCTTTTATGGATTTTATGGAGAAGGAATTAATCCCCTATATTGAAAGCCACTACCCTACTGCACCTTTCCGGATGTTGATCGGCCACAGCTTTGGAGGACTCACAGCGATCAATACATTATTTGAGCGGCCAGATCTATTCAAGGCCTACCTGGCCCTGGATCCTTCCATGTGGTGGGACAACCAACAATTACTCCATGAAATCCAGCAGGCAGGAAATAAGCCCGGCTATCAGAACCGTTGGTTATATCTTGGCATAGCGAATACGATGGATCACCAAAAAGATACCTTGGTCGGGCTGCGGGACACCACGGTTGCTACCGAACACATTCGCAACATCATCTACCTTAACCGGTTTTACGATCACCTGCAGATCAGTCCATTCAAATACGACAGTAAATTTTATCCGGATGATGACCACGGCTCAGTGCCTCTGATCGCTACGTATGATGCCCTGCGGTTTTTCTTTAAATCCTATCCGGTGACGATTTCATTCGAGGATTTCATGGATCCGGACCTGGATCTGGCAGCGAAAATACAAAAGCACTATGAACAGGTTTCGGTAGATTTCGGCTATGAAATAAAACCCGATGAGAGTCTGATCAATTCGATCGGGTACCAATTTTTAGCCATGAAGCAAATGGGAAAAGCTGAAAAGTTTTTCCTCCTGAATACCGTTAATCATCCAAAGAGCTTTAATGCATTCGACTCTCTTGGAGATTGTTATCTGCAGATGGAGAAAAAAGAAAAGGCAATGGAGAGCTTTCAAAAATCCATAGCATTAAATCCGGACTCCTATTCCAAAGAAAAATTAAAAGCGCTGAAAGGCAATTAACAGCGCAGTCAGCCGAAAATATCTGGTCTAATTATTCCTCATATCCTGCTATTTTTTGAAAAAATGGTGCCCTGACACAGCTATCTTTCGTAATCTGGATCTATGTTGAATAAATCGATTTTCCGGTTCTCTATCGCCATATTCCTGCTTGGGGCAAACTGCTCAAATCAGGCTGGACAATCAGATTCTGACCCTGTCCAAAAATCCCTAACCTACCAGCCCTGGGAATCGACCCAACAACCGGCAGGGTCCGCTGCGTACCTGGGCCTGGGTCCATATGCCAAATGCCTGTGTACGGCGGTATTTGTCTCCGGCCGGAAGCCGGAAGAGTTTGTGGCCAATAACGATGGTATCATCCTGGAAAAATCCTGGGTAGATCAGGTCACCTGGTTCATCGATTATGATCTGCATGAGGTAACGGCTTTCCTGGGGGACACCGTACATCGCACGGCCACCTTTACCGGCGATCAGGGTTGTATCCTGGATGTAGTGAAAGGCATGCATTTTACGCCCGTCCCGGTCGTCTCCTCCCTGCCTCCGGCCGACTCGATGGACTGGCCGATGGGTGACCGGACGTCTGTCCTCTCTGCGGCCTATGACATGAACCGGATGGCACAGGTCGCCAATGCTGCCTTTGATCCTGCTGCTCATACGGCTGCATTTTTAGTCATCCATCACGGGCAGATCATCCTGGAGCGCTACGCCGATGGCATTGGCAAGGATACACAACTGGAGTCCTGGTCCATGGGCAAGAGCATCACTGGCACGCTGATAGGCCGACTGATCCGGGAAGGAAAATTATCACTTGACGAGACCGCTCCCATCCCGGAATGGCAACGGCCGGGCGATCCGCGGGGAGCCATCACCATCCGCAACCTGATGCAGATGAGCAGTGGCCTGCGTTTCCCCTCATTCGGCCGTACCCGGGATCGTTCGGTGGCCGGATCAACCAGCTACGACGGTGACCTGCCGATGGCTCAGCTTACACATGTTTATCCCTATACCGGCTCAGTCGACGTATTTGATTTTGCCGTTAACCGGCCACTGGAATTTGCTCCCGGCAGCAAAGGCGCCGGCCAATACCGCAATTGCGACCCGCTGACACTGGGTTACATCATCCGCATGACCGTGGAAGCGGAGGGACGCAACTACTGGACATGGCCACAGGAAGATTTATTTGATTCGATCGGCATCCGCAAACAGTTGCTTGAGACCGACCGCTGGGGTAATTTCATCATGACCGGCTATGACTTTGGCACGGCCCGTAACTGGGGGCGGCTGGCCATGCTCTATCTGCAGGATGGTGTCTGGAATGGAAAACGCCTGCTTCCCGAAGGGTTTACGGATTTTGTCTCTACGCCAGCACCAGCCTGGGTCGACCCGGTGTACGGTGGTATGTTCTGGTTGAACACGGATGGAAAATTCAAACTGCCCGGAGATGCATATGCCATGATGGGAGGTGGCGGTCAAAATGTGATCATCGCACCGTCCCTTGACCTGGTTGTGGTAAGGATGGGGCATAGCAAAGGAGCGAAATTTGCTTCCAGGGCCCTCAATGAAGCCCTGACCCTTCTGGTTCCTGCTCTGCCTCAGGACTGAACCGCCAGGAACTTTCTCTGCAAGATTGGCTCCGGAGCGGGAACTTCTGCTGAAACCTTTTTACATTTATGGAATTCACATCATCACCTGAAACAGAAGTGCATGGAACCACTATGGGGCATTGACCTGGGCGGAACAAAAATAGAAGGGGTCATCATCGCATCGCGCAAGAGTCCTACCGAACTTACCCGGCTCAGGGTACCAACCGAACAGGAAGGAGGCTACGATCACATCATCAGCCAGATCGGGAAGCTGATCCAGCAAATGAAAAAAGAGAGCGGATTGAACCCGGCCTACATCGGTATGGGTACGCCCGGCGTGCTGGAACCTTCTACGCAAACCATGAAAAACTGTAATACGACCAGTCTATTGGGCAAACCCTTAAGAAAAGATCTGGAAGAACGTTTGGGTATCACTTTCCGGATGGCTAACGATGCCAATTGTTTTGCAGTTGCCGAGACCAATCTGGGGGTCGTCAAAGATGTGCTGCCCGATGCAGATGTAGTCTTTGGCATCATCATGGGTACCGGCGTTGGCGGCGGCCTGGTTGTGGACGGCAAAGCGATCTATGGCAAACAAGGTATTGCCGGTGAATGGGGACACAATTATCTCGATGAATCGGGCGGCCTCTGCTATTGTGGCAAAGTCGGCTGTGTCGAAACAGTACTATCCGGACCTGGACTCGAGCGTTATTATGCATCCCAATCCGGAGAAAAAAGAAAACTGAAAGAGATCATCAACCGGGCCAGGGAAGCATCGGACCCATATGCCGTAGCTACAATGGACCGGCTGATCCACTTCTTTGGCAAAGGTGTCGCCTACCTCGTCAATATTATTGATCCCGATGCCATCGTCCTGGGTGGCGGTTTGGGCAACATCGATGAATTGTACACCCGCGGGGTAAAAGAAGTCGAAAAGCATGTCTTCAACCATCGCCTGGAGACACTCTTTCTGCGGCCCAAACTGGGTGACAGCGCCGGCGTCTTCGGAGCTGCTTTACTTTAATTGTACCTTACACGGATGTTGACAGCAACCGGATTACGATTCGCATACAAACCCGGGCAGGACCTGACTTTCCCGGATATTGTGGCATCCAACCGCGAAAAAGTCCTGATCCTGGGCCAGTCCGGCTGTGGTAAAACCACCTTGCTGCATATACTGGCCGGTATCCTGTCTCCGGATCAGGGAACTGTAAGCTTGCTGAATAAAAATGTATACCAGCTCTCCGGTCATCAGCGGGACGCATTCCGGGGTAAACACATCGGTATCATCTTTCAGCAGTCCCACTTCATCCGGTCATTACGGGTGGAAGAAAATTTAGTGCTGGCCCAAAACCTGGCCGGTTTGCCAACCGACAAAAAACGGATACATGAGATCTTGCAGCGACTGCAGCTGGACCACAAAGCACACAAACGAACCCAGGAACTCAGTGTCGGCGAACAACAACGGATCGCGATAGCCCGGGCTCTCGTCAACCGGCCCAGTCTGATCCTGGCAGACGAGCCTACTTCTGCACTCGATGATCGAAATACTGAACAGGTCATCCAGCTCCTTGAACACCAGGCAGATGCAGAAAATGCAGCCCTGATTCTGGTCACCCATGACAAGCGCCTCAAGGATTATTTTGCGAACCACATCAACCTGAGCGCATGAAGCTGATCACGCTAAGCTGGAAGAACATCATCCACCGCCCGCTCAGCCTGGCGCTTACGCTGGTCCTTTTTGCATTGGGTGTGGGATTGATTGCCTTTCTGTTTGTGGTTAATAAGCAGATCGAAGATAAATTTGAAAAGAACCTGGCGGGTATCGACATCGTCCTGGGAGCCAAAGGCAGCCCCCTGCAATTGGTCCTGTGCAATATGTACCACATCGATGCTCCCACAGGAAATATTCCCATCCAGTCTATCCGTGCCTTTTTTAACACCGAACATCCACTGATCAAAGATGCCACCCCCTTGTCGATAGGTGACAGTTATAAAGGATTTCGCATTGTAGGTACCACCCGGTCATTCGTTGACTTGTATGCCTTGCATATTGCCGATGGTGGCTGGTGGGAAAATGATTTTGACGTCACCATCGGGCCCGAGGTTGCCCGGCGCCTGGATCTGCATATTGGCGACCAGTTTCAAAGCACCCATGGCTTGCTGCAGGATGAGAATCTGACGCATGAAGAGAGCCATGCATTCCGGGTCACCGGCATCCTGGCTCCTTCCGGTACGGTAGCTGACCAGCTGATACTCACCAACACCCAGAGCATCTGGGCGGTCCATGAACACGAGTCCACGGAGGAAGCGCACCACGAAGTAGCTCCGGTTGACGCGGGCACACCACACTACACCAATGCCTCGTTGCTGGAACATCCGGACCAGGAGATCACCAGCCTCCTGATCCGGTTTAAAGCACGGAATTACCAGGCATTGAATATGGCGCGGAACATCAATGAAAATACCGACTTGCAGGCTGCCACCCCGGCCATCGAGATCAACCGATTGTTTTCGCTGATGGGTGTCGGAATGGATGCTCTGAAGACCCTGGGATGGCTGATAGCTATCGTATCGGGATTAAGTATTTTCATTTCATTATATGGCTCCCTGAAAGACCGGAAATACGAATTGGCACTGATGCGGGTGCAGGGTGCTTCACCAGGCAAGTTATTTTCGATGATTATATTGGAAGGCCTGCTGCTCGCATTTGTTGGGTATCTGCTGGGCATCCTTTTGGCGCATACTGCAATGTATTTTCTCACCGATTATCTGGAAAAGGCTTACCGTTATCCGTTTAATCCATGGCAGTGGGTCAGGGAAGAGGGATGGCTGGCGCTGGGTGCCCTGGTCATCGGACTATTTGCCGCGTTAATTCCCGCCTGGCAGGCTTACCGGACCGAATTGTCCAGGACATTGGCGGAAGGCTGATAATTGGTTGGATTACCACCTTCAAGGCATATCACACAACATCTTCTATAATCTGCCGTGCCTACAGCACTCATGTACTTTTCATAATACTTTTCAGCGGATTAAAATCCGCTGCTACAACATGTATCGAGCCGATGGCTCTTGGGGCTGAATACTACATAAAACGAAGCTTAATCCGGATGAAGTACATTGTGAATTACCCTGAACCCACTACTATTTGATGGAAGGGCCATGGGCTCAGTTAGATTTTGTAGGCGTGGATTTCAATCCACCACATCCGGGATAACCCAGGAAATAGAGCGTGCCGAAGGTACGATACATTTCAATATCTCCTTTTTATGGTATCGTGCGATGAGCACTCAGGATTTCAGGTGAGAGCCCAGCATGGATTGAACTATCCAATCCATTTTTATATTTGTAAGAGAGAAAATGAAATCAATGAAAATTATCGGTTGGCTATTTTTAGCGGGATGTCTGATGACCGCAGCGGTAAATGCACAGGCACAGGATGCTGCCAATGTATGGAAGACCCTGGCGAAGATCACTTTTAAGAAAGAGTATGATGACCTGCTGGGCTTCAAAGTGGACCGCCCGGTATTCAGTGAAGACATCCAGAAGCTCAACGGTGAGGAGGTGACGGTCACGGGGTACATCATCCCGGTAGAAGGGTATAAAAGCCATACCGAATTCATTTTTTCCGCCTACCCTTACAACATGTGTTTTTTTTGCGGAGGTGCCGGCCCGGAGTCGGTCATGGAAGTGCTTGCCAAGGAGCCCATCAAATATTCTGCAGAAGCCGTTACCATCCGCGGCAAGCTGGAGCTTAACTCCGATGATGTCAACCGGCTGATGTACGCACTCTCCGATGTGGTATTGGTCAAATGAAACCATAAATTCGAGACTCTCTGACCTGGCCATACGTTAAATGCATAAAAAACAGTATGATGCAGGTTAGATGCGGCCAAAAGCGGCTTTATTTTACCAGCGAGCGCAGCGCGATTCCTACTCATTTTGACAAACCTGAGAATCTGACCGATATCCTCCGGGAGTTCCGTCAACCGGCGCATGGGACCGGTCGTATCTATTGCATCGACCTTGAGCAGGTCCTTCGTTTGAATTAGTCAGCCAGCTGCGGAGATTCCAGCAGTTTGAAGTACTGATCCAGACGCGGCATGATCACGATCTCGGTCCGGCGGTTTTCCGCGCGGCCATCAGCCGTGCTGTTGTCTGCTTTGGGGATGTATTCGGATCTTCCGGATGCCGTGAGCCGGTCGGGAGCCACGTAATAATTGAGCTGCAGTGACCGGACCACCGAAGTAGCCCGCATGGCACTGAGATCCCAGTTGTCCTGCAGGCATTCATTGTGCATAGGGACGTTGTCGGTATGCCCTTCGACCATGATCTGCAGATCGTCGTGTTCATTGATCACGGCTGCCAGTTTACCAAGGATATTTTTTGCCTGACTACCTAAAGTAAAGCTTCCCGAGCGGAACAACATCTTATCCGAAATGGAGACGTGGACCATACCTCCCCGCACTTCGATTTGCAGGTCATCATCCGAGATGTCCGCCAGGGAACGCCGGAGGTTCATCACCAGCACCAGGTTCAGCGAATCTTTCTGCTGAATCTTGTTGGTCAGATTTTCGATGAAGGAATATTGCTTGTTGATGTTTTCGAGGGACTGCTGGATCGATTCGGCGCCCGCTTTATTGATCACGCTGAGGTCAGCCAAACGGTCCAGGAGAGAGGCATTTGTCGCCTGTATGGTCTGCAATTGCCGGTCCAGTTGTTCGGCCTGCTGGTTCTTCAAAGCAAGCTCGCGTTCGAGATCACTGATTTTCTTTTTATTGCATGCCGGCAGCAAAGCGACGACCACCGCCAGCAGAAGGAAGGAATATTTGTTCATGGTCAACGAATTGAAGTTCTTGGTTAGAACTGTTCGGGAAGACGTTTTAGTATATACCTGAACAGGAACCACAATCGTGTAGAATTATTAAACACTAAGATTAGGAGGACATGAAGACCACTAAGTTATGAGATAAAGGGGGCTCCTTTGTAATTAGCCTTAGAATCAATCAGGTAACATATTAAAATATTCATTGACCAAAGGAACCAGGCTTTTGGTTATATTTTCACTAAAGAAATTGATCAACAATCCTTTTGGTTTTTGGGTCAGTTTCATATACGATAATAATTGGGCTGAATAAATCGGATGTAAGATTTCTACGGCTTTTAGTTCTACAATGATTGCACTATTAACTAACAAATCAAGCCTAAGCGGATTTGATAATTTCATTCTCTTATAGTGAATAGGAACTGCTACTTCTGATTCAACCAGAAAACCTTTTTCCATTAATTCATATTGCATACATTGATGATAAACCACTTCAAGTAATCCAGGACCGAGCTGTTTATGAACTTCAATCGCACAACCAACAATTTCATAACTTAACTGATTGATATGGGACTTGGTAAGGATCATTTCTTTAAAATACATTGAATATTTAAGACAATGGTTAAAATACTTAGTGCCCTTAGTGTACTACATTTCTTAGTGTTTAATCCCCATTATCCCCAGTCTTTATCCCGGCCCGCCATTGTACCAGCCAGGCTTCCTTGGCCTGCATCAGGTCTTCTTTGGACTGATTGTGGACGGGCGTTTTGGATAGCTGGCCCGGCATGTCTTCGATGTAGATGGTTGATGAGGGGAAGGCAAAACGGACGCCAATGGATTCGGCGAGGTGCATGATTGCCAGCAGGACTTCTTCCCGGATGGCCAGCTCTTCGGCGTAGATAGCCGTCTCTATGTAAGCGCGGAAGAGAATGTTGATGGATGAAGTATCAAATTGATACAGGTGTACATAATTGGGTTCGTCCGCTAATTTGGGATGGGTGGTGACAATGTCGCGCATCCCAGCCACAAAGGCTTCGATGTATCTGGGCGGTGTATCGTAGGTGACCCCTACCTGCATTTGTAACATGCGCCTGGGGCGGATACCCATGTTGTTGATGCTCAAATTTGCAATGTTCCCATTGGGTACGGTGATCAGGGAGGTATCGACCGTGCGTATCCGGGTAGAGCGGAATCCGACTTCTTCAATGGTACCCGTTTTGCCGTCGATTTCGACAAAGTCTCCGATCTGGAATGGGTGATCCATAAAGATCATCAGTGACCCCAGGAAGTTTTTGACGGTATCCTGGGCGGCGAGTGCAAGTGCCAGACCACCAATGGATATTCCAGCGATGAGGGCTGTAACATTGACATCCAGCTGGTTCAAGATGTAAATTGCAGCTACCAAAACCAGGATGATCTTGATGATCCGGTCGATGATCGGGATGAACTGGTCATCCAGTTTACTGGTGGTCTGGGTGGCGGCATCCCGCAGGTGTCGTATAATAACATCAAAAATACGCCATACCAAAACTGCCAGCATAAAGCTACCGGCGATGCGCAGGGCCGCAATGACAAACTTGGAGGCTTCTACCGGTAATTTCAGTACGGGAACAAACCAGTCGATCAGGGACAAGGTCACCAGCCAACTGATGATCCGGGCTATCTGCCAGGTGTGCTTATCGCTGATCTTCCACTTGCTGATGATGTCACGAAAACCTGTGTGGAGCAATAACTTAAACAGGCGGCTGAGGAGCCAGTAACATAATCCAGACGCCACCAGGATCAATAATATCCCGAAATATTGCCACAGGTACAGCCCTAAGAAACTGGCCGATGACTTGTATGGGAATAATTTAACCAGAAAGTCTGTCCCGAACGGAAAGGTTTTTTTCATCAGGGATGGTAAGGCATCCAGGGTAGCCGGTGAATACACCCATCCGTTATTTTCCTTCACCAGATAAATCTGCGGCAGCTCACCGGGGAAGAGTGTATAGGTACTCTGTCCGGTCAGGCTGTCGGTATAATTAGGATTCTGTGAGATCTTGTTCAGCTGTACAAAAAGTCCTTTGGCATCCAGGATACTCTTGATCTGTAAGGCTTTGGTGACAGCTGTTGTACTGTCCAGGTCAGCAGGAAAAGCGATGCGTGTCTGGGCCGGCTCGTACGAGTCCCGCTGCAAGAAATACAAATGGGTCAGGATCGTATGGTAAGGGCTTTCATTCGAAGGGCGCACCTGCTGATAGGTCTGCGCCAACATACTTGTTGATATACAAATTATAATGCATAATAAATAACCTTTATATAATCTGTATATTTGCATGGTTCGGTTTTTTCGGTGTAGGCCGGCAGGCCGGCATAGTCAGACCACAAAGATAGTAATTCGACTATGGATTGGAACAGCGCACTGCTGGGATTCAAAGCTTACCTGCGATTGGAGCGGTCGCTTTCAGTCCACAGTATCGCCGCATATTTGCGCGATGTCCGCAAGCTGGGCAATTATGCCACGACACAAAATCCGCCCGTCGGTCCGGTGCAAATGCAACCCCATCAGTTCGAAGCTTTCATCATTGAAGAGGGCAGTCAGGGGTTGAGCCGTCGCTCTCAGGCGCGACTGATCTCAGGTATCCGGGCATTTTACAAATACCTGATGATGGAAGACGCACTGGATGTTGACCCGACTGAACTGCTGGAAGGCCCTAAGCTCAGCCGTAAGATCCCGGATGTACTTTCGGTGAATGAAATCAACCGCATCCTCAACAGCATCGACATTTCCACTTCACACGGCATGCGCAACCGGGCTATGCTGGAGACCCTGTATGCCAGCGGATTGCGCGTCAGTGAGCTGGTCAACCTACGTCTCTCCAATCTGTTTCCGGAGGTTCGTTTTGTAAAAGTGATCGGCAAAAACAATAAGGAGCGTATCGTGCCCATTGGCAGCGATGCCTTAAAATACATCCAGGACTATCTGATCCACTACCGCCAGCACGGGCCGGTAAAAAAGGGTTGTGAGGATATTGTCTTTCTCAACCGGCGCGGCGGCAAGCTCAGCCGGGAGATGGTCTTTATGATCATCAAGGATACGGTGATGGACGCGGGTATCAGTAAATCTGTCAGTCCGCACACCTTTCGACATTCTTTCGCCACCCATCTTGTAGAAGGGGGAGCAGACCTGCGTGCCGTCCAGGACATGCTGGGACATGAGTCCATCACGACTACTGAGATCTATACCCACTTAGACCGTGAATTTTTGCGGGAGACCCTCGTCAAATATCATCCCCGGTTCCGTCACCAGGGTTAAGCGTACCTGCCTGAATCCGCGTGTAAAACTCAGCACTTGTTATTTACCGTTCATCCTTTTACGTGCCTGACTGATCACCTTTTCCACCCGTTTCTTTTTGGTAACAGATTCCATCCCAGGCAGCCGTATGGCGAGTACCTGGATGAACTCCTGGTAATCTGCTTTCTGCAGGACCGGCATGCATCGTTCGGCATACATGGGCAGCTGATTTTCCGGAGCAGCCGTTAATTGTTCCAGGATAAGCGCCATCGCATCCTGATGAAATTTCTCAATACCTGCCAATACGATCAATATCATCACTGCCTGATCACGTGTGATCACCGATCCCTGGCCGGCTGCGACCAGAATGGCCGGCAGATTAGCATAGATCATCTCAGGATTGTCCGGCGTCAGGGTGCGCAATGCGGTCATGGCTCCCCATTGCAGCCGGTTGTTCTTCTCAGACAGGATTTCCAGGAATAATGAAAGGTGTGGCTGAAGCAGATGAGGTTTGAGCTCACCTATTTCGTAAAGCACTTTGATGGCATCACTCCTGATATCAGCCTTCTTGTGGTGCAGTAATTGCGCCAGCCTCTCTATCGCAATGGCATCTTCAGCAGCCGCCAACTGCCGGGCCAGCGCAATATTAGGTGCTTCATCACGTCTGCCCTGGCCGAAAGCCAGCAAATCAATCAACTGATCCGGGTTCAATGCACTCATATATACAATTTTAATCAAGCCTGAGCTTTGTGACCAATATTACCGTTGAGCGATGATTTTGAACATTCTGGTAACAAATCAAAGAATCGAAATGTATTAAAATCTCCAATTCAATTACATTTATGGCGCCAAACTGGGAACGAAGGCATTTCTAAATGGAAAGGATCCAATCGATCCTTCCTGGTTTTAATGTACAATGTAATTCTATGAACCGAATTCTACACGTTTCTATACTATCACTGTTTTTATTACCCTTCATGAGTGCTCAAAACACCAACCGGTCTATCGACGGATCGTACAACAATCCGAAACACCGGGATTGGGGATCGGTAGGATCACAACTTAATATCCAGGTACCTCTGGCTTATGGGGATGGCATCTCGACACCTTCCGGTGATGACCGCCCAAATCCAAGGATGATCAGCAATGCGCTCTTTTCCCAGACCGGTGATATCAATGATACGCGCAACCTTTCCGCCTTCAACTGGGGATGGGGACAATTTATCGATCACGACATAACCCTGGTTAAGGATGTTCACGACGAAGTCCTGCCCATCGCCATTCCGGCCTTCGACAAGTGGTTCGACCCCAATGGCACCGGTCAGATGTCTATTTCCATCAAGAGGTCGGCTTTTGATCCTGCCACGGGCACCAGCATCGATAATCCCCGGGTACCGGTCAATGCCATCACAGCTTACATCGATGGTTCAGGGGTCTATGGATCCGACGAGCACCGGGCCAAGTGGCTCCGGACCTACTTAAAGGGAAAACTGAGGACTTCGGCGGGGAACCTGTTACCTTACAACACGAAAAATGGCGAAATCGACGGAGGTGAAACCTATATAGCTCCCGCCATGGATATGCCATTTCCTGGTGTCAATACCTACTTTGTAGCGGGCGACCCCCGGGCCAATGAAAATCCATTCCTCTCCTCCATCCATACTCTTTTTGTCCGTGAGCACAACCGTCAGTGCGACGAGTTGGCAGCAAAACATCCTGACTGGAATGATGAACAGCTGTATCAGTATGCCCGTAAAATGGTCAGCGGCATCATACAGGCCATCGTATACGAAGAATGGCTCCCAACGCTGGGCATGCAGGTCACTCCCTACACCGGATATAAAGAAGACGTAAACCCACAGATCATGAATGTCTTCTCTGCTGCTGCCTTCCGCTACGGACACACCACCATCAATAAGACGTTGGTGCGGATGAATGATGATTTCGAATACATCCCCGAAGGCAATATCGAACTCCGGGATGCTTTCTTTAATCCCAGCGCCATCAACCAGCAGGTTGGTATCGAGTCTTATTTCTCGGGAATGTCCACCGTGGTACAGCAACACCTGGATTGCAAGGTCATCGATGACCTGCGCAACTTCCTGTTTGGACCTCCGGGAGCCGGTGGCCTGGACCTGGTATCCATTAACCTTGAACGTGGTCGCGATCGTGGATTACCGGACTTTAACAGCGTTCGTGCTGCATTCGGAATGTCGACCTATGCTTCCTTTGAACAGATCACCACCGACGCATCCATGGTGCAGAGCATGAAAGAAATGTATGGAGACATCAGCAAACTGGATCCCTGGGTAGGTATGCTGGCCGAAGATCACATGACCGACGCCATGTTTGGCCCTACCGCCATGTACATCATCAAGCAGCAGTTTATGGATCTGCGTGATGGTGACCGTTTTTACTATGAGAACGATCCGGTCCTTAGTGTGGATGAGAAAGCGGCCATCAAATCGACCCGTCTTTCTGAAGTCATCCGTCGGAACACAGACCTGCAGCACATCCCCTATGAAGTCTTTAGAGTCGAACAGTCCACGACAGCCACCCAACCGGATGCGCTGGTACAGAACAGCCTTGAGTTGTTCCCGAACCCGGCCAGCAGTCAGATCCAGGTACGTATCCCGGAAGCCGTCCAGGGACCCGTGGTCCTGATGGTGACCGACTTGCAGGGCAGACAGCACCTGCAGCAACAAGTCCAGAATCATGACAATGTGTTGCGGTTGGATCTTCCAGCCAGTATGGCACCCGGATTTTATGTCATCAATGTCCAGGGCAACCAATATGCGGCCCAGGCCAAGTTTATAAAAAGATAACCGGGTATCACCATACCCCCCGTGATGCCAAGGCCAGTAGGAAAACTTTTTCTACTGGCTTTTTTTATTTGCGATCAACCAATGAATGCGAAAACTTGATGATCACCCTTCAATCCGCCGGGGAATCCCGTATCCACTCCATCGCTTAACTTTTATTGAATATCTTTGCGCTGGACCAGACTTGAACCCAAATGGCTCAAATCGTCGCCATCGTAGGCAGACCAAACGTAGGAAAATCAACTTTATACAACCGCCTGATCGGAGAGCAGGAGGCCATCATTGACGACATCAGCGGCGTCACCCGGGATCGCAAATACGGTTCCTGTGAGTGGAACGGCAAGACCTTTACCGTGATCGACACCGGTGGCTTTGTCCATGGGTCGGATGATGTCTTTGAAAAAGCCATCCGCAACCAGGTCAAGATCGCCATTGATGAGGCC